>CAZATW010000001.1:0-94102 GCA_964488185.1 uncultured Coprococcus sp.
AAGAGGTATTTTACTTCTTCCCTTTATTTTTGCCAATTAAAATTATACACTAACTCAAAAGGAATTGTAACTAAATACTTAATAAAATAAAGGCGGATGTCTTAAAATACAGACCTCCGCCTCTTTTTACTTATTTTACTGCTTCTGCTCTAAGATATTTACGTCCATCTTATTATATGGAATCTCAATATCATTTTCATCAAATGCTTTCTTGATATTCCACATGGTCTCCCATTTTGCAGGGAAAAATTTATCGATATCGACAAAGAATCTGACATACATCTCGATCCCGCTGTCACCAAAGTTATCTATATACAAATCTACAGCATCATTTTCCCTGAAACCGTCCACCTGCTTTACAATATCCAAAACCACCTGCTTTACTTTGTCTAAATCAGAATCATAGCTTACACTAAATGCGATATCAACTCTCCGCTTTTCTCTCTCCGTAACATTAATCAGTGAAGTATTGGATATATTACCATTTGGTATCACAATCGATTTATTATCCACAGTAACAAGCTTTGTATAGAAGATATCAATAGAAACTACCGTACCTTCACATTTGGTATGATTCTCTATGATATAATCTCCTACATGAAATGGCTTTAATATCAGAATGAGCACTCCGCCTGCCAGATTAGACAGACTTCCCTGTAATGCAAGTCCCAGCGTTACGCCGGCTGTGCCCAGCAACGTAATAAATGAAGTTATCTGAAAGCCTACGATAGATGCCGCAGTCAAAACCACCAGAAAATTCATCAAAATCTTGATAGCGGACAGAAAAAATCCCGCTACACTGACATCAAGATTGGTTTTTTCAAATGTTTTTTCAAAAAACTTAGTAAGCATCTTTACCAGCTTAAAGCATATCACCATAAAGATGATCGCAATAGCCAGACTACCAAGTTTTGACATAAACCAGTCAAGTATATTATTTGCATATTCTCTTATAATTCCAAGCTGCTCTGCCGCCTCAGACGCAGCATCTCCTGCCACTTGGGCATCTGCTTCCCATAAAATCATTTATTTATCCTTCTTTATAATTGATATCGAAAGTGCAGGAACACTAATAACAAGTTCCCCCCTTACGGAAGACTTCACTGCCTTGTTATTATTACCACTACCACCATATTTCATATTATCACTTGATAAAAGCTCTTTATACTTTCCGTCTTTCTTCACCTTAAGCTTATAATCCTTTATGTCCTTTAAGCCAAAGTTACATACCACATATAGAGCATTTCCATTCTCATCAGAGCTTCTTTCAAATACTGCCATTTTACTCTTTACATTATCCGAAAATACAACCTTTTTCTTTTCTGATTCAGATGTATATAATAATGGTTCTGTCATGTACAGCTTGTTCAAATCCTTTACATATTTCTGAATGTATTGATTGGCATCAAACTCAAGCATCGACCAGTCTATTGGTGTTTTTCCCGTAAAGCCTCCAAACAAACCGATTTCCTGTCCCATAAACATAAGCTTATGTCCCGGCATCGTCATATAGAGACCATACAGCACACGAAGATCTGCATACTTGTCCTCATATCCGCCGGACATTTTCTCAATAAAACTGCATTTACCATATGCTACCTCATCATGGCTTAAAGCGACAATTCCGTCTGCTCCGTCAGCATAACCGGCAACCTTGGAAACGGCATCTTTATAATCTTCCCTTGACTGTGGCGCCTTGCTCATAAAATCTACAAGTGCCGATACTCCTTCTGTATTCCATTTGCAGCCAATCATAACATCATCATAGGCACCGTTTGTTATCATGTTAAAACGATTCACTAGCTCAGGTCTGTCCAGTCTGATACCGTCTAAATGATATGTATCAATCCAATAGGTCATACAGTCTATATCCATAACAGGAACCATATCCATAATAACACCTATCCCGTTACCATGCAGGAAATCCACCATTGCCATAAAATCATCAGGAGTACCAAAACGTGAGCTTGGGGCAAATATCCCTGTTGTATCATACCCCCATGTATCCTCATTGCTATATTCCATAAGAGGAAGGAAGGATACATAGTTATAGTTCATATTCTTCATATAAGAAGCCAGTTTCTTACCAAATTCTTTATATGTCATATTTTCAATTTCCTGATTCCATGTAGGCATATGAACCTCATAAATATTGACAGGCACATCTGAAATATTTACTTTCTTTCTCGCTTCCATATACGCCAAATCAGTCCATTTATAGGAAAGCTCCGTAAGAAGTGAAGCATTTCCCGGAACCATCTCATAGGCTACTGCATACGGGTCAGAGAAAATATCTACCCTGCCATCTGCATAAAGCGCCTCAAACTTATATCTTGTTCCATTCAGCTTCTCAGGAATAAAAAGCTCATACATATCCGTATAGTCAATCTTTCTCATTGGATTGATTCTTCCGTCCCAATGATTAAAATCACCTACTACACTAACCCTTACAGCGCCCGGCATATTCATACAGAAGGAAACACCGGATATCCCGTCCATATCTGTATATCTGGCGCCAAATAAATCCTTTGCCTTAAAGCCGTCTTCAATATCATCATTACCGTTAATTACATCCATGACCTTAGACAGATTTACACTATAAGGAAAAGCGTATGAATCATACATCTCTTTCAAGATTTCTTTCTCAGAGCCGTTATCGCCCCATACCTTATATGCTACCTTAAGCTTATAATCAAACGGTTTCATATCCGTTAATTTTACAGTATAAAACCCTTCCTCATACATCTGCTCCATGTCATATTCCTTTTTGGATAAAATATCCACCACCGCTACAGACGATGCCCCCGGTATATATGCATTTACATATAAATCCGCAAGACATTCATGCATTCCAAGAATATGATGTGGATTATTATGCCTTGCTCCCGCTAATGCAGAAATTTCTTCCTGTTTCAGTACAAATATATTCATAAATTTTTCTCCTGTTGTTTTATCTACAGTTCTAACCGTTCATATTCATCTTTTTAAACCTACGTTTCGGCACTGAACAGTTATATTTTATGTATAAAGATTCCGCTTCTAAGCTTTGGCTCAAACCATGTTGATTTCGGCGGCATCAGCTTGCCCGCATCTGCTATATCAAACAGCTCCGTTATTGAAGTCGGATACATTGAAAATGCTACAGCCATTTTATCATCTACAAGTTTTTCAAGCTCGGAAAGCCCTCTTATACCACCCACAAACTGTATACGCTTATCTGTTCGTGGATCTCCTATACCGAGTATCGGTGCAAGCACATTATCCTGAAGTACGGAAACATCAAGGCAGCCCACGACATCTGTAGGAACAACTCCGGCTTTAACCTTCAGCCTATACCACTTTCCATCCATATACATACCGACTTCCCCCTTATTTGCAGGGGAAACCGGTGCTTCACTTTCTAAAATTTCAAATTTCTCTGAAACAAGTGATATATATTCGTCTTTCTGATATCCATTCAAATCCTTTACCACCCTGTTATATGGCATAATCATAAGCTGATCATGCGGAAACAGGACGGACAGGAAATAATTAAACTCCTCTTGTCCTGTATATTCAGGATTTGCCGCCCTCTTATGAAGTCCCGCCTTTACCGCTGACGCTGACCGATGATGACCGTCAGCAATGTAAATTTCGTTGATACCGTCAAATGCCGTTCTTATCGTTTCTATATCACTATCATCATCTATCATCCAGACATTATGGGTGATGCCATCAGGAGATGTAAAGCCATATAACTTCTCCCCTGTCTTTATCCTGTCTATTATCGTATTGACTACATCCATTGAACGGTATGCCAGAAATATAGGTCCTGTCTGGGCACTACATGCCTCTACATGCTTGATTCTGTCTATCTCTTTATCTTCTCTTGTATTCTCATGCTTCTTGATTACACCGTTGATATAGTCGTCTATCGAAGCACAGGCTACAAGTCCCGTCTGATGCCTTCCGTCCATTATAAGCTCATAAATATAATAGACTGGTTTCTGCTCATTGATATATGTTCCGTCATCTATCATCTGTGTAAGCAGCTCACCAGCCTTATCATATACACATGGAGCATATGTATCAACTTCCGGTCCAAATGAGGTCTCTGCCCTGTCCACCTTTAAGAAAGACATCGGCTCCCGTTTCACCTCAATCTCGGCTTCCTGACGGTTATATACATCGTATGGCAAGGCAGCAACTCTGCCTGCAACATCTGGTCTTGGTCTATAAGCTCTGAAACTTCTGATTGTTGCCATATTTTATCTACTCCTGTCAAATATTTTATTTTTTCTAGCCTCTTACAGCCTTAACAACCTTTTCTATGGAGTCCTTATACTCTTCCTCCGATGAGTTTTCAAATATAAAAAGCTCCTTAATATTTGTAGGCGGATTGAAGTTCTGGCTGTTGATATACTCATCCCAGTGCTCCAGCTTCCATGTATCTCTGTCTGAAGCTCTCTTAATCATTCTTTCATGGCATACATCTTTTCTTGTGTTTACCCAGATAACAAACAGCTCTGCATCCTTCTCTGCAAGCCTTGCACGAAGTTTATCCAGATATTCATCATCTCTGATTTCATCTGTAAATGGTGCATTTATAAGAACCGTATCATTATACTCAAGTGCCTCAAATGCCAAATCAAGTACACAATAATACTCATAATCCCTGATTTCCCTCTGGAAAAAATCTGATGAACGATTATATTCTTCTCCTGCTACTACAAATATTTGTTTTGAAAGGACAATAAGGGTATCCTTATCAAGGTATACGCAGTTGTTCAGCGCCTTTGCAACCTGCTTTGATATAAAAGTCTTACCACATGCCGGTGGTGATGTAACCAATATGAGCTTCTTCATAATCTATATTCCTCCGTTATTATAATCACATTTGACAAATATTTTAGCACAACTGGCTTTTTCTTACAACAATTATTGTTTAAAATATAAAGTAAAAAACACTTCAAAACAAAAACTTAAACAGTCCATCATTTTGAAGTGTTTTAATGACATCTTTATTGTTCTATCCAATTACTTCTTTGTTATATATCCCTGTGCCTTCAGAAGCTCTGCACAAAGTACGGCGCCGCCTGCGGCACCTCTTACGGTATTATGGGAAAGACCGACAAACTTCCAATCATAAACGGAATCCTCACGGATACGTCCGACGCTGATACCCATACCGTTTTCATAATCAACATCCAGCGATACCTGCGGACGATTGTCATCTTCAAGATACTGGATAAACTGCTTTGGCGCACTTGGAAGCTCAAGCTCCTGTGGGACACCCTTGAAGGTAACAAGCTTCTCGATAAGCTGTTCCTTTGTAGGCTGCTTCTTGAACTTTACAAATACAGCAGCAGTATGTCCATTTAAAACAGGAACTCTGATACACTGGCATGTAATAACAGGAGATGTTGCAGGTACAATCACACCGTCTTCAATCTTACCCCAGATACGAAGCGGTTCCTTCTCTGACTTCTCTTCCTCACCGCCGATATAAGGAATAATATTTCCTTCCATCTCAGGCCAATCCTTAAAGGTCTTGCCAGCACCTGAAATAGCCTGATATGTTGTAGCAACGACTTCATATGGCTCAAACTCCTTCCACGCTGTAAGTACCGGAGCGTAGCTCTGAATTGAGCAGTTCGGCTTTACTGCAACAAAGCCTCTTGTTGTACCAAGTCTCCTCTTCTGAAAATCGATCACTTTCATATGCTCAGGATTAATCTCCGGCACTACCATAGGCACATCCGGTGTCCATCTGTGAGCTGAATTGTTTGAAACGACAGGAGTCTCTGTCCTTGCATATGCCTCTTCTATCGCTTTAATCTCATCCTTTGTCATATCGACTGCTGAGAATACAAAATCTACTGTAGAAGCTACTTTTTCTACCTCATTTACATTGTACACAACAAGCTTCTTTACCGCTTCCGGCATCGGTGTTGTCATCTTCCATCTGTCACCGACTGCCTCTTCATAAGTCTTGCCTGCACTTCTTGGACTGGCAGCTACCGTAACGGCCTCAAACCATGGATGATTCTCAAGCAATGCTATAAATCTCTGTCCAACCATACCCGTTGCACCAAGAATACCAACTTTTAATTTGTCACTCATTGTCACATCTCCTCTATTCCTCTATATTTACTTTATTACTCGTACCTTTACTACACCTTCGATTGATGAAAGTGCTGTAATATCCTCATCTGTAGGAACTGTATCTGTATCAAGAATTGAATATGCATAGTTTCCTCTGGCCTGACTTATCATACCGGATACATTTCCGCTCTTCTTTGCAAATACGCCTGTAAACTGGGTAAGCATGTTTGGAATATTCTTATGGCAGATTGTGATACGCGCCACATCTGAGCAAACACCCATATTTACATTTGGATAATTTACAGAGTTTTTAATATTACCATTCTCAATAAAGTCCGTGATTTCCTTACATGCCATAATCGCACAGTTATCTTCAGACTCCTCGGTTGATGCGCCAAGATGCGGAAATGCAACTACGTTCTTTACACCGGCAATCTTTGGATTAGGGAAGTCTGTCATATACTTTCCTACCTTACCTGATTCAATCGCAGCCTTGATGTCATCTTCATTTACAAGAATATCTCTTGCAAAATTAAGAATCTTCACACCATCCTTCATCATTGCAAATGCTTCTGCATTTATCATGCCCTTTGTACTGTCAAGTGCCGGTACATGAACCGTGATATAATCGCACTCTTTATAAATATCCTCTACATTTGTTATATGTTTTACATTTTTTGATAATCCCCAAGCAGCATCAACTGATACATATGGGTCATAACCATATACCTCCATACCAAGTCTTACAGCTATATTGGCAACCTTTGCACCGATTGCGCCAAGACCGATAACACCCAGCTTCTTACCAAGAATTTCGCATCCTGCAAAATTCTTCTTCTGCTTTTCAACCTGTTTTGCAATATCAGGGTCTGCTGCATTTTCAATAACCCAGTTATAGCCGCCAACGAGGTCTCTTGATGCCATAAGAAGAGCCGCTATAACAAGCTCCTTAACACCATTTGCATTGGCTCCCGGTGTATTAAATACTACAATACCCTTATCCGCACACTTGTCAAGAGGAATATTATTAACTCCTGCACCTGCTCTTGCAACCGCAAGCAGCTTATCGGAAAGCTCAAGGTCATGCATTGATGCGCTTCTGACGAGAATTGCATCTGCATCTGCGTAATTATCTGTTACCTCATATTTAGCCGGAAGTAAATCCATACCACATGCCGCTATTGGATTTAAACAATTTATTTTAACTGCCATTTTTCTATATCTCCTTTTATCTTACATACCGGATATATCAATTCTTTGATATGCCTTTATCGTTACATTCTGTCAACTCAGCACGAAAATCTCTCGCTAAGTATTCATATTACATATTATGAATTAGCTTCTTCAAATGCCTTCATAAATTCTACCAGCTTCTCGACACCTTCGATAGGCATAGCATTGTAGATGGAAGCTCTCATACCACCAACGGTTCTGTGTCCCTTGAGGTTTACAAAGCCTGCTGCGGTAGCTTCTTTTACAAACTTGGCATCAAGCTCCTCATTTCCCGTTACAAACGGAACATTCATCAGTGAACGGTCTTCCTTCACAACGGTTCCCTTAAAGAGCTTTGAGCTGTCAAGAAAATCATAAAGAATAGCTGCCTTCTTTTCATTATGAGCCTTCATGGCTGCAAGGCCACCCATTTCCTTAACCCACTTAAATACCTTGCCACAGATATAGATACCATAGCATGGAGGTGTATTATAAAGTGAATCATTATCTGCCTGTGTCTTATATTTCAGCATCGTTGGTGTAAATGGCATTACATCGTCTCTGATTAAATCCTCTCTGATGATAACGACAACAACACCTGCAGGGCCTACGTTCTTCTGAACACCAAAATAAATCAGTCCGTAATCTGATACATTGACAGGCTGTGACAGAATATCTGATGACATATCTGCTACAAGAATCTTACCCTTTGTATTTGGAAGTGTATGATATGTAGTTCCATAAATGGTATTGTTATGGCAGATATATACATAATCTGCATCTTCACTAATCGGAAGGTCTGAACAGTCCGGAATATATGAAAATGTCTTATCCGCTGATGAGGCTATTGCATTTGCCTTGCCATACTTCTTCGCTTCTTCATATGCCTTCTTTGCCCACTGACCTGTAATAATATAATCAGCCACGCCATTTTTCATAAGATTCATAGGAATAGCGGCAAATTGCTGTGATGCACCGCCCTGAAGGAATAATACCTTATAATTATCAGGAATATCCATCAAATCACGGAGATCCTTCTCTGCCTCCTTAATAATTGTATCATATGCCTTTGAACGATGACTCATCTCCATAACACTCATACCAGTGCCTCTGTAATCCATCATTTCCTCTGCTGCTTCTTTTAAAACCACCTCAGGTAATACTGAAGGTCCTGCTGAAAAGTTGTAAACTCTTGCCATTTCACTTGTCTCCTTTTTTATTTTTGTTTATCCGGCTCTACTGATTATGCTTCAATATCCTCTGATGAAAAGCATGTGTCAATCGCAGCACCCGGTGCAACCATAGGCCATACCTTGTCATCCAGATCTATCATAGCATCAATTACAACAGGCTTGCCTGCTGATATAGCTGTCTTCATTGCCTCTTCAAACTCCTGAAGGCTTGTTGCTCTGATACCGATTGCTCCGAGTCCCTCTGCAACCTTAACAAAGTCAACAGAATCATCAAGAATTGTATTGGAATATCTATGATCATAGAACAGTGTCTGCCACTGTCTTACCATACCCAGCACATGGTTGTTCAGTACAACCTGAATAATCGGAACATTATATCTTGCCGCTGTTGCTATTTCGTTCATATTCATACGGAAACAGCCATCACCTGCTATGTTAATAACAACCTTCTCCGGTCTTCCGTATTTTGCTCCGATTGCAGCACCTACACCATATCCCATGGTTCCAAGACCACCTGACGATAAAAGCGTTCTTGGCTCCTTAAATATATAATTCTGGGCAGCCCACATCTGATGCTGTCCTACATCCGTTGTAATAATGGCATTCCCCTCTGTAAGCTCATAAATCTTTCTGATAGCCGCCGGTCCGTTGAGCTTATCAACCGTATAGACATCAGGGTTCTGTGCCTTAAGCTCTTCTATCTCTGATATCCATGCCCTGTTGGACTGCGTTGCCAATTTACTGTTTAATATAGCAAGAACTTCCTTTGCATCACCTACGATACTTGCATTTGACTGGATGTTTTTATCAATCTCAGCCGCATCTATATCGATATGTATAATCTTTGCATTGGGTGCAAACTTTGCTGCATTTCCGATAACTCTGTCAGAGAAACGTGCACCTACTACGATAACAAGATCGGCTCTTGATACACCAAGGTTTGAGGTTTTTGTACCGTGCATACCAATCATACCGGTATATCTTTCGCTGTTTCCGTCAAATGCTCCCTTACCCATCAAAGTGTCACATACAGGTGCATCTACCTTTTCTACAAATTCAGCAAGCTCAACAGATGCATCCGAAATAATTGCACCACCGCCGACAACTATATATGGTCTGCGTGATACCTTTATCATCTCAACAACCTTGTTAACCGATGCCTCACTGATACTATCCGTCTTTCTTGGAATCTCATCAGGAATAACAGGTGTAAATTCTGTCTCAGCAGCAGTTACATCCTTTGTTATATCGACAAGTACAGGACCCGGTCTTCCGGTCTTTGCAATCTTGAATGCTCTTCTGATTGTCGGAGCAAGCTGTTCGATGCTCTTTACAATAAAGCTGTGCTTTGTTATCGGCATAACAACGCCGGCTATATCCACCTCCTGAAAGCTATCCTTACCCAGCATGTTTACACCTACATTTGCCGTAATCGCCACAACAGGAACAGAGTCCATATATGCTGTTGCAATTCCCGTAACAAGATTTGTTGCTCCGGGACCCGAGGTTGCCATGCAAACACCAACCTTACCTGTTGCTCTTGCATATCCATCCGCCGCATGTGCAGCACCCTGTTCATGGGAAGTTAATATATGGTTTATTTCATCCTGATGCTTATAAAGTGCATCATACACATTCAGTATTGTTCCACCGGGATAACCAAATACGGTATCAACACCCTGTTCTTTTAAACATTCAATTACTATCTCAGAACCTGATATCTTTGCCATTTTCCTATATTCTCCTTATTAATGTTTTTTTATCTACTGTTATACCATGTGAACTAAACTCATGCTTTCCATTCGTTAAGGTCACAGGTATATGTTCTCACTAAACTCGCTTTCAGCTTGTTAATTGTTCACACTATACTACTATGCCTTCGGAATTTCAAGTATTGCGCCACGATTTCCCGAAGTAACCATAGCTGCATATCTTGCCAGATACCCTGTAGTTACCTTTGGTTCTCTCGGTTTCCATGCTGCACGTCTGACTGCAAGCACATCCTCCGGAACATCAAGGTTCAGTGTACAGTTGTTAATATCTATCTTGATGATGTCGCCTTCCTCTACAAGCGCTATAGGTCCGCCTACGGCAGCCTCCGGTGATACATGCCCAATAGATGCACCACGACTTGCTCCCGAAAAACGACCGTCTGTTATAAGAGCAACCGTAGAGCCAAGTCCCATGCCTGCGATGGCAGATGTCGGATTGAGCATTTCTCTCATACCCGGACCACCCTTTGGTCCCTCATATCTGATTACGACCACATCTCCTGCTACGATTTTTCCACCCTTGATGGCTGCAATAGCATCCTCTTCACAATCAAATACTCTTGCAGGGCCTTCATGAACAAGCATCTCCGGTGCAACGGCAGAACGCTTAACAACCGAACCGTCAGGTGCAAGATTTCCCTTGAGAACTGCAAGTCCTCCTGTCTTGCTGTATGGATTGTCAAGGGGCCTGATAACCTCAGGATTCTTATTCCGGACTCCGTCTACTGCCTCACCGATTGTCTTACCTGTAACAGTCATACAGTCCTCATTGAGAAGCCCCAATGACTTCAGCTGGTTCATAACCGCATATACACCACCCGCCTCATTGAGATCCTCCATATAGGTTGGTCCTGCCGGAGCAAGATGACACAGATTTGGAGTCTTCGCACTGATTTCATTTGCAAAGGATATATCAAAGTCAAATCCAATCTCATGTGCAATAGCCGGAATATGGAGCATGGAATTTGTTGAACAACCAAGTGCCATATCGACTGTAAGTGCATTGATAATTGCCTCTTTTGTTATGATATCTCTTGGTCTGATATTCTTTCTGTACATTTCCATTACTGCCATACCCGCATGCTTTGCAAGCTTCAGTCTCTCTGAATATACAGCCGGTATCGTTCCGTTTCCCGGAAGTCCCATACCAAGCGCCTCTGTTAAGCAGTTCATGGAATTTGCCGTATACATACCTGAGCATGACCCACATGTAGGACATGCTTTACATTCAAACTCATTTACATCATCTTCACTCATTGTTCCTGCTGCATAAGAGCCAACTGCTTCAAACATACTTGAAAGACTTGTTTTATGACCCTTTACATGACCTGCAAGCATCGGACCACCTGATACAAATACAGTCGGTACGTTCACTCTGGCAGCAGCCATCATAAGTCCCGGCACATTTTTATCACAGTTCGGTATCATAACAAGAGCATCAAACTGATGCGCTATTGCCATAGCCTCTGTCGAATCCGCAATTAAATCTCTTGTTACAAGTGAATACTTCATTCCGATATGTCCCATTGCAATACCGTCACATACTGCGATTGCAGGAAACATTACAGGTGTGCCGCCTGCCATGGCAACACCCATCTTGACAGCCTGAGCTATCTTATCCAGATTCATATGACCTGGTACTATTTCATTATATGAGCAGACAATACCTACAAGAGGCTTTGCCAGTTCTTCTTCTGTCATGCCAAGTGCATTAAACAGGGAACGATGTGGCGCCTGCTGCATACCTACTTTTACATTATCACTCTTCATCTTTTTTCCTTCCTTTCAATTTTAACCGTACATCGGTATTTGACTATATTTATGTTCTATTGCGTGACCGCTTTCGCTCTGTTTCAACGAAGCGGTATATCACTACTTAATACGTTCTGCGATTAGGTCGCCCATCTCCGAACAGCTTACCAATGTTGTGCCTTCCGAAACGATATCGCAAGTGCGGTAGCCGTCCTTCAGTACCTGCTTTACTGCTGCATCAACAGCATCTGCTTCCTTATCAAGGTCAAAGGTATAACGAAGCATCATTGCTGCTGAAAGAATTGTCGCTATAGGATTTGCCTTATTCTGTCCTGCTATATCAGGTGCTGAACCGCCGCTTGGCTCATACATACCAAACTTTGTCTCATTCAATGATGCTGACGCAAGCATACCGATTGAGCCTGTTATCATGGACGCTTCATCTGACAGAATATCACCAAACATATTCTCCGTTAATACTACATCAAATTGTGCAGGGTCTTTTACAAGCTGCATTGCGCAGTTATCAACGAGCATATGCTCATAAGAAACCTCAGGATAATCCTTTGCAACCTCTTCTACGACTTTTCTCCAAAGTCTTGAGGAATCCAGAACATTTGCCTTATCTACAGATGTAACCTTCTTTCTTCTCTTCATGGCAATATCAAAGCCTTTAATTGCAATTCTTCTGATTTCGTTCTCATTATATATCAGATTGTCATGTGCTGTTAATACGCCATCTATTTTCTCTGTACTTCTTTCACCAAAATAAAGACCGCCTGTCAGTTCACGCATAATCATCATGTCAAAGCCTCTGTCTGCAATCTCCTCTTTTAGCGGACATGCTCCCTTAAGCTCCTCATAAAGATTTGCAGGACGCAGATTTGCAAACAATCCCAGTTCCTTTCTAATCTTAAGAAGTCCCGCCTCCGGTCTTAAGTTCGGCGGAAGCTGATACCAAGGTGATGTAGAGGTATCCCCGCCTATTGAGCCAAGAAGAACTGCATCCTTTGACTTTGCAGCCTCTACTGCTTCATCTGTAAGCGGTACGCCTGTCGCATCAATCGAACATCCACCCATCAATATCTGTTCATAGTCAAAAGTATGACCGAAAATTTCTCCAATCTTGTCTAAAACCTTCATTGCCTCGGTTACTACCTCAGGTCCTATTCCGTCACCCTTAATCACTGCTAACTTACAATCCATTTTCCGATTTCCTTCTTTCTTATAGTATCAGTAATGCAACCTCGCCTTCGGCTCTTGTATCTGTTCATATAATGCAGCCTCGCCTTCGGCTCTTGTATCTGTTCATATAATGCAACCTCGCCTTCGGCTCTTGTATCTGTTCATATAATGCAACCTCGCCTTCGGCTCTTGCATCTGTTCATATAATGCAACCTCGCCTTCGGCTCGGTTCGTGCTGCGCACTATACATATAAACAAATTTATATCTGTCTGTAAGCAAGCTTACTCCGATATAAATTTGTTTATATGTGCATTACTTGTTATTAATATAGTTAATCAGGCCTTCGCTTTTGATGATTTCCTGCATAAATGGCGGGAATGCCTGACCCTTAAATTCTGTGCCCTTTGTTTTGTTGTATATCATTCCGCTGTCAAAATCAATTTCAACCATATCACCTGCATCAATTCCATTTGCTGCTTCAGGACATTCAATAATCGGAAGGCCGATATTGATTGCATTTCTATAGAATATTCTTGCAAATGTCTCTGCAATAACGCAGCTTATACCCGATGCCTTAATCGCTATAGGTGCATGCTCTCTTGATGAACCGCAGCCAAAGTTTTTCTTGGCAACCATAATATCACCCGACTTTACTCTGTTTACAAAATCCTTATCGATATCCTCCATACAGCTCTTTGCCAGTTCGGCAGGGTCAGAGGAATTCAGATATCTTGCAGGAATAATTACATCTGTATCTACATTGTCACCATATTTGTGTACTGTTCCGTATGCTCTCATATTACATCCTCCTCCCTATAATCCCAACTCACATGGGCAGCTTATTTTACCTGTTATAGCCGAAGCTGCCGCAACAGCAGGACTTGCAAGATAAACCTCTGAATCAACATGTCCCATACGACCTACAAAATTACGATTTGTAGTGGAAACAGCTCTCTCTCCTGCCGCCATAACACCCATATGTCCTCCCAGACAAGGACCACAGGTAGGCGTTGAAACGACTGCACCAGCCTTGACAAATATTGTCATAAGGCCCTCCTCTATACATTTCAGATATACATCCTGTGTACCCGGAATTACAATGACTCTTACGCCGTCAGCAATCTTTCTGTCTTTCATAATATCAGCCGCAATTCTCATATCTGAAATACGTCCGTTTGTACAGGAACCGATTACGACCTGGTCAATCTTGATATCACCGACTTCATCAATCGTCTTTGTATTCTCAGGAAGATGCGGAAATGCTACGGTTGGTTTCAGTGTACTTAAATCAATCGTATATTCCTCATCATATAATGCATCCGCATCAGCTTCATACTTTGTATATGTCTTTGCTGAATGCTCTTTCATATATTCTTCCGTCAGTTCATCGACAGGGAAAATGCCGTTTTTCGCACCGGCTTCAATCGCCATATTTGCAATCGTAAATCTATCATCCATCGTCAGATTCTTGATACCAGAACCTGTAAACTCCATGGATTTATAAAGTGCTCCATCGACCCCAATCATGCCGATTATATGAAGAATAACATCTTTTCCGCTAACCCATTTTGCTTTTTCTCCGACTATATTGAACTTGATTGCTGACGGCACTTTGAACCATGCCTTTCCCGTAGCCATTCCTGCTGCCATATCCGTACTTCCTACACCTGTTGAAAATGCCCCAAGTGCTCCGTATGTACATGTATGTGAATCAGCTCCAATACAGGTTTCACCCGCAACGATAAGTCCTTTTTCAGGAAGAAGTGCATGCTCTATTCCCATGGAACCGACATCAAAGAAATTCTCGATTTCATTTTCTGCGGAGAACTGTCTTACACATTTACAATGTTCAGCACTCTTGATATCCTTGTTCGGTGTAAAATGGTCCATAACAAGCGCAATCTTCTTCTTGTCAAATACTTCCTTTTTATTAAATTTCTCCATTTCATGGATTGCTACCGGAGTAGTAACGTCGTTTCCTAAGACTAAATCTAAATCAGCTTCTATTAACTGTCCTGCTTCTACAGACTCAAGTCCTGCATGAGCAGCCAATATCTTCTGTGTCATCGTCATACCCATAAATAGATTCCTCCAATCTTAATAGTAATTTTTTATTGATAATACCACAAAGAATGTTATAATTACAATACATAATAGGAATGTTTATTATAACTTGAGGTTATATATTAATAACAAAATCCTACAGCATACATTCAAGACTCGCTCGCGAGTCTTGGCGCGGGATTCGTGTCAGCGTTAGCTGCATAACTCATTTACGAATCCCTGCGCATCCTCGCGGAGCGTATATCAGGTGGGAGATTGGACTCCCACTGATGTAAATTTGTTACTCGCCGCCTATAGAGGCGGGAGTCATCTCCCATCTGATATAATACAACTTCCGCATATTGATATGAGGTAAAATAATAAGATGATACAATAGCAAATGAATACGGCTCAAACGAACTTCATCACCTGGTCACTATTTATTTTACCGTCCTGTCGGAATCGTCACGGAACTCATGATTGATGAAGAAAAGTTTTGGCTCTTATAAAGAGTATATACTATTGATAAATCAACATTTTAGAAAATTAAGAAAAGAGGAATGACTTATGGTTGAGAGTTTAAACAATTACTATGTTTTTTATACCGTAGCAAAGGCCGGAAATATCAGCAAAGCCGCAAATCAGCTTTTTATCAGCCAGCCTGCTATCAGCAAGGCAATTTCCAAGCTGGAGCACGAGCTTGGAACAGATTTATTCAGCCGTAGCTCAAAAGGCGTTTCCCTTACTGAAGAGGGACAGGTTTTATTTGAATATGTAGAAAGAGCCTTTGACAATCTGAATAAAGGTGAAGAAAATTTGAAAAAATATACGGAATTAGGTCTTGGGCATATCAGAATCGGTGTCAGTACATCACTGTGCAAACACATATTGCTGGATTATCTAAAAGAATTCATCAAGGAAAATCCACATATAAAGTTCAGTATAGACTGCCATTCCACATTAAATACTATCAAGCTGCTTAAAAATGACGAAATTGATATCGGACTGATATGCGATACCGAACTGCCAAAAGGTATAACATACACTCCTGTCAGAGAAATACATGACATCTTCGTGGCAAGCAGTGATTATATAGAAAATTTTAATTTAAGAGAAAATGATGAAGAAAGCTTTGACATTCCTGAAGATATCTCAGGAAATATTCTGGGAAATGTCGTGCCGCTTTTCAATAGGAGCAGTAGCTCATCTGCATCTGCCCATAGCGCTTACGATATATTTGAGGAAAACAATAACAGATACAAAGCCGCTGACATATCAAACGATAATCGCAGCTTTGCATCCATAACAAATGAACTGCTTGAAAAATCAAATCTTATGGTTCTGGAAGAGTCAAATGTCACCAGAACGCATGTAGATAACTATTTAAGAGCGCACAACATTAACTGTAGTCAGGTCATTGAAATCAATAATATGGATTTGCTTATAGACTTCGCAGCAATCGGTATGGGCGTTGCCAGTGTGGTCCGGGAGTTTGCTCTGACACAGCTAAAATCCGGTCAAATCATTGAGCTGCCGCTTGAGGCAGCAATTGACGAACGTACAGTAGGTTTTGCCTATTCTGAAAATAAAAAACAGTCCACTGCTGTAAGAAAATTTTTGGAATATATCAATGCATACAGATAGAATATCTAACATTATAATCTGGCAATCGTTGCAATACAATCGTAGCCAGTTTGGATTCAGCTCCACATTTGTATAAAATAATATCATCTTGCTCAAAGGGTATTTACTCTCTCCCGCAAAACATTCACCTCTATCATATAACCAGCCTCCAACAGAATATAATATTTTTTATCTAAAACTTATTTTTTTCTTTGTAATAATCATTATTATAAATAGTATTACTAAACCAATAATTGAAACACATAATCCTATAATCCTACCTGGTGTATGATATTCAATAGTAATCTCGTGTTCACCGGCAGTTATATTAATACCCATAAATCCATTGCCAAGTCTCAGTTTGTCAGTAAGCTCTCCATCTATCCTTACTGTAAAACCATCATTGTACGGAAATGCTAAATAGAGTATTCCACCATTTTCTGACACAATTCTTCCAGTAAACATATTACCCTTATATTCAACAAATTCCATCGTTTCATCAATCAGTTTTGTCTTTATATCCTCAAACAATTTATTGTTTAGTGAATACATTTTTATACGTTTTTCACCCACCTGTCCAAATTTTGAACTTACTGCACCATATACTAAAATCTTAACATGCTGCCCTGTCTTTACACATCCTATATGAGATATAAATTCTGTAAGATAATAACCAGAGGATACTGTACATTTATCATCTATATACGCTACTACATATTGATCTCTGGTATCCATACTATACATATACAAATCCATATCTCTGTCAGCGTCAAATTCATATTTTATTATTGGTGAAAATACAGAATTGGTTTTATACAAACAATATCCTGTTTCACTCTTTAACTTCTCCATATTAAAATAAGTTGTTTCCATATTGTTCATATTAACTTCAACAAAAGCATCCTCATTGATACCACAGCCTTTTTTTATAAAATCATTTTGATTTTCAAAAACATTTTTCATTCCGTTCCATGAAACAATATCATCATTTAACACAAAGCCCATACCTGCCAGCGCATCCGCTTCATATAAATTGTAACTATCATTTTCCGATATCAGATGATACCCTCCCAATGTACCCAATTCATCAGTCAACACATATCTTACATTATACATCAGTGCTGTCAATGGTGTAGTTCCATTATATACATATTCTACATTATCAAAATGTCCAAGTCCCATACTGCTGAATGCATGTATAATATTACCATTTACCATAGACGAATACCAGCTGGTTTCTGAATATGGCGTATAATTCTCACCTACCAATGCCGTTTTTCTTTCACCTGATGCTGTATTTAATTCTTCATATATATTTTCCCACTCATTAAGCTTGATACTCTCTTCCATAGAAATATCATTCGTTTTTTCAGGCATGGTATATATGGCATTTACTATAATCTCTATCATCCAAATATACATCAAAATATACATTAAAGATTTTAGCTGTATACTGTTTCGCTTCCACAATATAAGAAGTATCGCAGCAAAAAATATAATAAACATAAAAATAATATATGCCCATGGAACACTCATGTCCCTGTTATCAACAATACTAATTACAAATATCAAAACAGTAACGATAATTCCCATTATTGTATGACTCATTTTTATATTGCTTATATTCATAATAACCATATATGCCATAATAACTAATAAAAATGTCAACACAAAAGCAAATCGGTTGCCAAGTCCATGAGTTAATGCAAAGCCATGCAAAACATAATTTACCGGAAGATAATTAAGTCCCAGTATCAAAAATGCTACAGCTATTCCATATTTAATCTTCGTTTTTTTTGTACAAATATTTGAAACAAAAAATAACGCCATTAAAAATATTACTACGCTTCCGCAAAAACTGTTATTACAAAATAGAGAAGTACATGTAATTTCATTTAAAGGATAAAATGAAGCAATATACTCACCTATCACTCCCCACATGTTTAATCCTTCCATATTAATGCTATTTACTGACGATGCAGAATTCATAATAACAAATACTGCCGGTATAATGATTACACCGGCAATCATTACTGCAAGTATTGATATGCCAACAAATAGGAGTCCTTTTTTTACAAACGCTTTAATGCTATTTCTATTCTCTAGTAAAAAGTATATGACCGCAAACAGGCATATATAGAGAGAATAATAAAAATTAACTACAAATGCTAAAGAAAGGCATATGATATACATTTTATAATTCAGATTGGAAGAAAATCTTTCTATTGCTATGGCAATAACAGGAAGAAGGATCATCCCATCAAGCCACATGATGTTATGACCATACGCTAAGACATAACCACTCAATCCATAAGCCAGGCTGCATGCAAATTCAATCAATCCAGTTAAGGCTTTGCTATATTCACAATTACTATTTCTCTTATTGGTATTTCTAAAAAAGTATAATGCCGATACGCTTACACATGATGATTTTATAATAATTAACAATATCATTGAAAGCTCAAGCTGTTTTTCTCCAAGTAATAAAACGATTACATTAAATGGGCTTAAGCAATAATAAATCATATTATGATATGCGTCTATTCCCAACCCACTATTCCATAAAAATATCCCTTTATTATCACTTGATATCCAATCAAAAAACATATGAAACATATTTTTATATTGAACATAAGCATCATAAGTTAAAAAGCTTCGCTCTCCAAAAGGATAAGCCTTATCTACTATCAAAATCACAGTGTATATCAATACCGTGATTAAAAATATACCAATATATAATAACCAGCTTGTCTTTTTATTTAACATATTCCCCTGTCTTCTTTCTTTTCTTACATATAATGAAATAAATTATAACAATGCAAACACCTGTACAAGTCATTATAAGTGCAGGAATAAATCCATAAGTTATATATTTAAACTCAATTGTATGTTCGCCTTCAGGCACTTCGATACCAATCAACGCATTATCTGCTATTCCTATAATATCGGTTTTTATACCATCTACATACGCAGTAAATCCTCTATAATAAGGTATTGATGTATACAGAACACCATCATAAACAGCATTGATACTACCTTTTATATATGTATCTTCTACAGTCTCCAAAATCAGTGTTTTATCATCTAATGACTCCATCACTTCCTTCATAACATTATCATGATATTCATAGAAATCAATATATGTAATACTTTTGTCTAACTGAGCACTCCAATTAAAAGCTTCAACACAAACACTTTGTCCGGCTTTCAATTCCCCTAAATCAAGCATTTCACCTGCTACAGGATAAACAGAGTCACTTCCTATAGCTTCATTATCAATATATATTCTAGAACACAATCGTTTCGTATCCTGTATATATATATACAGATGCATATCTCTTGGTACTACAAAACTAAATACTAAGCAGGCATTTGCATCCGGATCCAAGCAAACATTCTGATAATTAAATACATTCTTAGAATTTGATTTTATTGTATCAGCAAAATTATTCAGTTCAAGCCTCATACAACCATAACTATGTACATCAAATTCCTCTAAACTATCTATATCAACCTTTGTAAATACATTCTCCTGCCCGGATATTGCTTTAATATATTCATTTTGAACTTCAAATGGATTATTTCTATCAAAGTTCAGGTTCAAAATGTCATCTGGCACCAGATATCCTAAGCCTGCAGTATAATCAGTACTATATACCCCGTATGTTTCATCAATCCCATAATCGTCATCAAGCAAATAATATGCGGCAATTTGCTTATACCCACCATAATATGCTTTATTGTCAGCCAACACATTTCTTACATTAAACATTAACGATGTAACCGGTGTTGCACCTCTATATCCATAAGTTCCACCATTATTCTGATATACAAGTCCCACATTATCAAATAACCAAATCAAATTAGTATTTATAGATGATGCAAATAAATTTGTCTCCGAATATAACGCATTATTTTGAGATAATATCCATGATGTCTTCCGCTCCATATCATCAGAAGGTATATTCTCATAAACTTGCTCCCACTTTGATGATGCAGATGCCTTATCTTTACTTATTTCAAAACTATCTCCATTAATAACAAAAAAGTTCGTAATCAATTCTAAAAATCCAATAATTATAATATTAAGTAAGAGGCTAGTCCTTTTAATACTCTTTTTCCTTTCAAAAATCAGTAAAAGCAATATATATGCCATTATTAATATACTACCCAAATAACAAACCATACTTTGAACATTGTCATTCTTAGCGAAAACAAAACCTGTTATAATTCCAATTATAGCAAAAATAATTGATATCCATTTTAATTTGATGGATTCATATGTCATAACATTCTCAAACGCTGATATAATAAATAATATCGAAACAAAAAAAGTAAATCTGTTACTGTATGCATGCGGAAAAGAAAATCCATGTAGTACATATATTGCAACTTTCCAATTTAAACATATTGAAAATACAATTATCTCAAGCAATCTTTTTATTCTTGACTTAAGCTCTATATTTTTATTAAACATATAGCATATGCATAATACAAATATAAATAATCCAATGTAATTATTATTTGTATATAATAAATTTCCTTTTATACTTATTTCATGTCCCCAAAAAAAGCTTTGTAGATAATTTGCGAAATTTCCAAACATATCTATATCTGAATCAGATAATCTCCTTAATCTATCCTCCCTTAATAGCACGGCAATATAGCACGGAACCAGAACAATTGCCGAACATAACGCTGAAACGATAGATGTTACAGCAAACCTCCCAAATTTTTTAAAGAAGTCTTTTATACTATCTTTTTTCTGATCTATAAACCATACTACAGCAAATATGCATATAAACCAAGCGAAATAGAAATTTGTAATAAACACGATAGTTAAAGAAACAAAATATAATTTAACATTACTCTTTTCTGCCATAATCTCTATTCCAAGCATAACAAGCGGCATCATCAAAAGACTTATAAGCCAAATAATATTGTATTGATATGCAATTATAAAATCACACATGGAATATGCCGTTGCAAACAATATACATAATAAATCATTAAAAATACCATGTTTCATCCTGTTTCTTTTTGTGTGAGCAAGGTAATAGAGCATGGTAACACCACACATACCAACCTGAACAAGCATCGTTATTACCATTCCAAGCTCCATATGTGTTTTGCCAAAAAGTAATGCAATGATATTAAACGGACTGGCAAGATAGTAGAAAAAATTAGAATAAAAATCATATCCTAATCCCGCGTCCCAGCTAAAGAATAATGAATTTCCATTTCTTAGCCTATCTGAAAGCTCCATAAAGAACGAATAATATTGAGCATTAGCATCTCCCAAAAGAATAGTAAATTTACCAAACGGATAACAATCCTTCATAACCATATGTATAACCATACATATAATAGGTATGACAAATACAATAATATATTTGTATACTCTATTACCCTTTTTATAATTTCCCATAATTTCTTTCATTACCTTACTCCTATTTGCTATTATTTAATACATGATATCTTACACCTATCAATAAATCTTCATACTCAGTCACCCTGAAAACAGGTAATGGCTATACCGGTAAATGACTCTGCCACAAATCTCAAAAACAACATAAACAGTATATAATTCTAAACAAAAAAAGAAAAGAGCAATAATAAATAATATAATAACCATATTGATGATAATCGTATTATTGTTCTTACCCTTTTCCTTCATTTTAATACCCTTTACTTAAAGTAACCCACGCCACTTTCAAATATCTTCTGATTCTGGTCTCCGTATACATTGACTGCAACGGCATCACCGATACGTTCTGAGTGTCCCATCTTACCAAGCACACGGCCATCCGGACTTGTGATACCCTCAATCGCATAGTAGGAACCGTTGATATTGTAATATTCGTCCATGGTAGGATTACCGTCCATGTCCACATACTGGGTTGCCACCTGACCATTTGCAAACAGCTTCTCACACCATTCCTTGCCGGCTACAAAACGGCCTTCCCCATGTGAAATCGGAATTGTATATACGCCGCCAAGCTCTGCGCCCATAAGCCACGGGCTCTTATTTGTTACCACCTTTGTATATACCATCTTGGACTGATGACGGCCGATACTGTTCATCGTCAGAGTCGGCGAAGTCTCAGACTGCGGTCTTATCTCACCATATGGTACAAGTCCCAGCTTAATCAACGCCTGGAAACCGTTACAGATACCAAGTGCCAGACCATCTCTCTCATTCAGAAGCTTCATAACCTCCTCGGAAATCTTTGCGTTTCTGAAAGCAGTAGCTATGAACTTACCGGAACCGTCCGGCTCATCACCGGCTGAAAAACCACCTGGGAACATAATAATCTGCGCCTTGCTGATAGCCTTGGCAAATGCATCTACGGAATCCCTGATGCCCTGCGCTGTCATATTCCTAAATACAATCGTTTCTACCTCTGCACCTGCTCTTTCAAATGCCTTTGCAGAATCATACTCACAGTTTGTTCCAGGGAATACAGGTATAAATACCCTCGGCTTTGCAACCTTATTCTTTGCTGCATATACCGTCTTTGCATCATATACACCGGTCTTAATCTCTGTCTTTTGAACATTGGACTCTGTTGGAAATACCTTCTCAAGTGTTCCTGTCCATGCTGCTACGGCTTCATCCATCGTTACCGTTACATCACCATATGTGAAGCAGGCTGTATCGTTTACCTTACCAATCTTCTTAACAGGAATACCAAGCGTCTCCAAATTCTCAGGCTTAATCTCAAGTATGATGGAACCGTAGTCCTTGGCAAGCAGCTCTCTCTTAGAAACGCACTCTCTAAGAGCAACACCAAGCTTATTTCCAAATGCCATCTTGCTGACAGCCTCGAGCATACCGCCAAAGCCTACAGCATATGCGGATTCAATCTTACCTGCCTTAATTGCCTTGTTAAGCAAACCATACATCTTGCGCACATTGGAATATACCGGTATATCATTTTCATCCTTTTCTATATCCATCTTCACAAGAATATTGCCTGCTGCCTTAAGCTCAGGAGTCACAACATCCATGTAACTTGCAACATCCACTGCAAAGGATACAAGTGTCGGCGGTACGTCTATATCATTAAATGTACCTGACATACTGTCCTTACCGCCTATTGACGGAAGTCCCATTCCGATTTGTACATCATACGCACCAAGAAGCGCTGAAAGAGGCTGTCCCCATCTGTATGGGTCACTGCCAAGTCTCTTGAAATATTCCTGGAATGTCAGTCTTATCTTTGAAACATCACCGCCTGCTGCTGCTATCTTCGCCGCTGATGTTACAACTGCATAGACGGAACCATGATATGGGCTCCAGCTTGAAAGATATGGGTCAAAGCCATAGCTCATCATGGTAATGGTATCCGTCTTTCCCGTAAGTACAGGAAGCTTTGCAATCATGGTCTGGGTCGGTGTCATCTGATATTTACCACCATATGGCATCGTAACGGATGCAGCACCAATGGAGCTGTCAAACATCTCCACAAGTCCTTTTTGCGAACATACATTTAAGTCTGCCAGTGTATCAAGCCAAGCCTGCTTTACATCATCAGGCTCCTGAACCGAATCAAAATAATTGTCTGCCCTTGACGGTACTTCTACCTTGACTGTCGTCTCCTGATGCGCACCGTTTGTATCAAGGAACGCACGGGAAATATTTACGATTTCCTTACCTCTCCACTTCAGCACAAGTCTAGGCTCCTCAGTTACTACTGCTACAACTACTGCTTCAAGGTTCTCTTCCTCAGCATATCCAAGCATCGTATCTACATCCTTAGGGTCTACAACGATAGCCATACGCTCCTGAGACTCGGATATGGCAAGCTCTGTACCGTCAAGACCTGCATATTTCTTTGGAACTTTATCGAGGTCAACCGTAAGACCTGCTGCCAGCTCACCGATGGCAACCGATACACCACCGGCACCAAAGTCGTTACATTTCTTTATTATAGAAGCTACCTCTTCTCTTCTGAATAATCTCTGTATCTTTCTTTCCGTAGGCGGATTACCCTTCTGTACCTCTGCACCACATGTCTCAAGTGACTGTGATGTATGAGCCTTTGATGAACCCGTTGCACCACCACAGCCGTCTCGGCCTGTACGTCCGCCAAGTAATATGATCATATCTCCCGGATCAGAATTCAGACGCTTTACTGCACGTCTTGGGGCAGCACCCATAACAGCGCCGATTTCCATTCTCTTTGCCACATAATCAGGGTGATAAATCTCATTTACAAGACCTGTGGCAAGACCGATCTGGTTACCATATGAACTGTAGCCGTGAGCCGCTGTTGTAACAATCTTTCTCTGCGGAAGCTTGCCCTCCATTGTCTCCTTCAGTGACTTTGTAGGGTCCGCCGCACCTGTTACACGCATAGCCTGATATACATATCCTCTTCCTGAAAGCGGATCTCTTATGGCACCGCCCAGACATGTAGCCGCTCCACCAAAAGGCTCTATCTCGGTAGGGTGGTTGTGTGTCTCATTCTTGAAGAATATAAGCCACTCCTCCGTAACACCGTCTACCTCTACAGGCACGATAATACTACATGCATTGATTTCATCCGATACTTCCATATCATCAAGCTTACCTGCTGCCTTAAGCTGCTTCATGCCCATAAGGGCTATATCCATGAGACATACAAACTTGTCATCTCTGTCCTTGTACATCTCCTTCATCTCTTTACGATATGCTTCAAATGTATTCTCCAGAAGCTCCTTATAATCTCCGTCATCAAATGCTACATCCGTAAGCTCTGTTGAAAATGTCGTATGACGGCAATGGTCTGACCAGTATGTGTCCAGCACCCTGATTTCCGTCATTGACGGGTCACGCTTCTCCTCACCGTTAAAATAGTTCTGGATATGAAGAAAATCCTTAAATGTCATGGCAAGTCCCAGAGAGTCATAAAGCGCCTTAAGCTTGTCCTCCTCCATATCCTTAAAACCGTCAAATATAATCACATCAGCAGGCTCATCATATTCTGTCACGAGCGTCTCAGGAATCTCCATGCCACATGCTCTGGAATCTACCGGATTGATACAATAGTCCATAACAGCCTTAAACTGCTCATCCGTTATATCGCCTGAAAGAATATAGGTAGCAGCCGTCTTTATAATAGGCGCTTCCTCCTCATTAAGAAGCTTTACACACTGCTCTGCCGAATCCGCTCTCTGGTCAAACTGTCCCGGAAGTGCCTCAACCGAAAATACCCTGTCAGTGTTCTCAAGCGGAAGTGCATCTCCCTCATATATCATATCAATGGGCGGCTCTGAAAATACAGTCTCCAAAGCCTTTGCATAAGTCTCATCCGATATGTTCTCGATATCATATCTTACAAGGACTCTTACATACTCTGCCTTAATCCCCAGATAATTCTTAATCTCCTCGTGGAGTTCCTTTGCCTTTACAGCATAGTCAGGTCTTTTTTCTACATATACTCTTCTTACCTTACTCATGGTAAACCTCCTGTTTATTTGCAATACAAAGCTATATTAACATGATTGCACTTCATTTAATAGTTTTTTTTACAAATTCTTATAAAATTCTATCTGATATACCTAATTATGTAACCGCCTTATCATTTTAAACAACACTGAATTTTGATAAATCATAGGTACGTCCTGACAAAAGAATATGATTCCGTCTGTAGGCGCATAGACCTCGGATGAATTTTCTCCGGTCATAGGATTGATAATATGAGCTATTACATCACCCCTTACCACCTCGTCTCCGGGATTGACAAGCCTTCTGAAGAAGCCTCCTGATTTATCTGATTTAATATTGAGTAACTCCTCCTCATCAAGGATGGTGGAAATAAATCCTGCATGACAGTTATACCTTATAATTCCCATACGCGTCAGAAATCTGAGGACAGAGGATACCGCCTGTCTTGCACTTTCTTCATCTATTATATCGGTATATTTTGAATATACCGAAAACGCTTCCGTTCCTCTCATCTGCCAGTTATAATTCAGCGTTGACGTGTCATAGGCACGAGGCTTTGAAGTTAAAACATAGGGAAGTCCGAACTGATTTGCCAGACTGTTACTCTGCTTGCCCGTCTCTATCATTCTGATATGCGGTATAAAAATACCCTCCATATAAAAGCTGGCAAACTGTATTCCATATGAATAACCGGATACCTTTTCCATAACTGCCGCCGCTATACGGCTTGTAGCCTGTCCCTCCGAATTTCCCGGAAAAGACCTGTTAATATCGGAATTATCCGTAATCCAATATTTCTTTCCTACATTAAACGAGCTGTAATTCAACGACGGTATCAGTAATATCTGCTTGCCTGAAACGATTGCACCCTTGTTCTCCAGCTCACTCAGCTTTTTAGAAATCAGCGAGCAGATATAAAGCTGCTGGAACTCATTTCCTCTCATGGCGCCAACAATACAGGCCGCCTTATCACCGCTGCCAAAGCTGTATCCCTGTATTGTATAGTCTCCTCGATATGCGGTGTTCATGGAATAGATGATTTCTTTATTCATTTGCACCTCCAAATATTCTGGCTACCAGAGAGCCCTCTTCTATAACCGGATATTCTCTTAATGAAACAATCATTCCACTTCTTGGAGCCATTATCGTTTCCTCGACAGAACCGGTAAGCACATTTACAATGCAGCCTAAAATATCACCTTTTTGTATCATCTCGGAATGCTTCACAGCCGGAACGAATATTCCGCTGCTTTCGGCATTTATGTAAGCTACATTATTATCCCCTGCTATTTGGGGTATGTGTGTGACATTTACCGTCTCCTTCCAAATACCCATATATTCCATTAATGAAAACAGACCTTCCACTATCTGATTTGCATAATCATAATCGATTTTAAGTGCAACACCGGATTCTACAATCATGGTTTTTACACCTACCTCATTTAGCGAATATGCCAGACTTCCCGCCATAACTGATGATGACGGATGCACCCATATAACATCTGTATTCATCCTCTCGGCATAAGGAACAATATCCTCTGCCACATCCGAATTGACTCTGACTTGCGGCAGCTCCTTCATATATACACTGCTTGAATGTATATCTACACATATATCCGACCCCACAATGTCCTTTAGCACAAGTGCTGCCGTATACTCACCAACGGTTCCCTCTGTAGAACCGGGAAAAAGCGTATTCATGTCCGTATCAAATACAGGTACATATCTGTTCTGTGCCTCAAGTCCCATAGGATTTATAAAGGGATATACATCCACTATTCCCGTCAGCTTGTCAAAATCCCTTTTTATCCGCCTTATTACCTCATAACAAATATATTGTCCTGACACCTCATCACCATGAAGTCCTGACACAATACTAAGTCTTTTTTCTTTTCCGTTTGGAAAATCAGGTGAAAGACGATTCTTCTTCACCCTCATTACTTCTCCTATCAGCATGCTGGCTGATACAACCGTTTCTATCATTTTTCATCCCCATCCAGTCTTGTATTAACCCACAAATTGCCTGCACAACTACAGAATTGCTCTCCAAAAGCACCTTCCGGAGGCATGGCAACAGAAAAAGCAGGATACTTCCGGTGCCCTGCTTTCACTGTATCTTATATTATTATACACAATTTTCCAATTCTTCGTCAATTAAATGTAAAAAATCTTAAGCTTATGCTCTCTTTCTGTACTCTATACGCAGCTTGTCTGAAATAAGTGCAATAAATTCTGAATTCGTAGGCTTTCCTTTACCTGCATTGACCGTATAGCCAAACATATCATTAATTACATCAATCTGTCCCCTGCTCCATGCCACTTCAATCGCATGCCTGATGGCACGTTCTACACTTGATGAAGTTGTTTTATATTTCTTTGCAATGGTCGGATACAACAGCTTTGTTATATAATTCAACATATTTGCATCATTTACTGCCATTATAATACCTTCTCTGATATACTGATAGCCCTTGATATTGGCAGGTATTCCGATGTCTCTGATAATATCCGTTACATCACTTTCAATATTATCCGTTGTTCTCAATCCTGATTTATTCGGAATACATACAAGCTCATCAGAAGCCTCCATATAAAGCTCTTTTTTACGCTTAAAAATCTGCTTTACTCTTGCAACAAGAGAAATCGGATTATACGGCTTCAAGATATAGTAGGTTGCTCCGAGCTCAAATGCACATCTTATCAGCCGTTGGGAGCCTACAGAGGTTACAACAATAAAAGTAGTATCTGATAACTCTTCATCTGCACCTATTGTTTCCATAACCGCAAGTCCGTCTATAATAGGCAGACAGATATCAAGTAATACAATATCCGGTTTATACTTTCTGATAGATTCTATGGCAGCTTCACCATCACTTACCTTATCCATTATGTTCAGCTCTTCTTTCGTCATATTTGCCATAAGCTGACTGGCAATTAACTCACATTCACTATCGGCAATTATTATGTTCATCCCGTTATTACTCATGATTATTCCCCATTTCGTTTCTTTCTATGTTTTTTTGCACCATTCGAATAATGTATTTAAATAATATTCGACAGAATTACATTTGTCAAGTATTTTTGATATCGTTTTTGATATTGTTTTTGATATCTATTTATGCACTCTTCATCTTGTTATCCAATCTTATTTTGTCTGCAATCAGAGCAATAAACTCAGAATTTGTTGGTTTTCCCTTTCCGGCATTTACCGTATACCCAAACAACTCATTTATTGTATCCATTCTGCCTCTGCCCCACGCTACCTCTATAGCATGTCTGATTGCCCTCTCTACTCTTGAGGAGGTTGTATTATATGTCTCTGCTATGGTTGGATATAATTGTTTTGTAATGGAGTTAAGTATGTCCATATCATTGACTGCTATAACAATAGCACTTCTTAAGTATTGATAGCCTTTTATATGTGCAGGCACACCTATCTCGTGAATAATACTTGTTACCGTTCCCTCAAGCTCTGTATTGTCTCCGTCATTTTCTGCTAATTCAAGATAATTATCATTTTTCCTGCCTCTACAGGTTTCATCAATAATATCCTTAAACTTTTTCTCTTCATATGGCGTGTCCATTATTCGGAATATAACCCTGTTATCAATACAGTCATACAGAAACTTTAAATATTCCACATGATTTTTGGATGCGCACATAATAAATCTTACATTCTTAAGATTTTTGTACTTTACAACCTCATCTACTATTTCCAGTACGTCTTTTTCCGGCAGAACCTCGTCCATAATCACGATATCAGGTGATTTTTTTATGATTGATTCCATTCCAGCCTGTCCTCCTGCACAAACGCCAAGTAATTCATAAGCGGGAGTATTCTCAATGATATTTTCTAACTGCTCTATTTCTCTTTTGTCACGCTTCACTATCAATATCTTTACATGATTCATGTCATATCTCCTTCCCCTTTTACTGCCATAATTATTATATAATTCCACAACTTTAATGGGAATACCCTTCACTTCGCAAGTTGCGACAATAACAACCTCTCATATACTTTACAAATATTAATTTCGACTTTAATAATAATTCATCGTCCCTTCTCGTCTCATAATGACAGCAAAATACAAAAGCTGTCACTTAAAATCTGACAGCTTATATGTTTTATATCTTTAATTTTTCAACATCTCCTCTATAAACACGCCATATCCTTTTGTCGGATCATCGACAAATACATGTGTCACAGCGCCTATTATTTTGTCATTTTGTATAATCGGAGAGCCGCTCATTCCCTGTACCACTCCGCCAGTCATATCAATAAGTCTCTGGTCGGTTACGGTAAATTCTATGTTCTTATTATATGTCTCATAATTCACTTCATCTATGTGAATCTCATATTTCACAGGCTCACCTGTCAGTCTGGAATATATATATGCTTTCCCCGTAGAAACCTCTTCTCCCTTTGCAATAAACAGGGCATCCTTTTCATCATAATTTTCCTTTACATACTCCTCGTCAAGATAACCCATAATCCCATTTTCGGTATTCTGGTTTATAATGCCGATTAAATCTCTGGTATATACGATACTGCCCTGTAATTGTCCCGGCATTGCCGTATAAGACTTATTGATATTCGTAATATCAGTTGTATACATTCCACCTGTAGCGCACCTTATCATAAGACCTGTATCGTTGTCCGAAACACTATGTCCAAGAGCCATAAAGCTGTTCCCATATACAAAGGTTACCGTTCCTATCCCAGCTATATCATCCTTTACCCATAACCCCAGCTTATACTCCCCTTCCTCAGAGCATTCCGGTGTTATGTTAACTTCATTTTCTTTTTCATCTCTTATATAAGTAATTTTCAACGTCTCTCCATTTGATTCCTGTATACATTCCAGAAGCTCACTTTTATTTTCCACCACTTTGTCATCTACCTTTGTAATATAATCTCCTGCCCTTAATGTATTCTGAGAGGGACAAACCACATGTCCCTCATCATTTATAATATCTCCTGTATCAACTACCATAACGCCATCGGTTTTCATATAAATTCCCATCGGCTCTCCGGAAGGAATAACTTTTTTATCCGATAAATCTTCAAATACAAACTTTGCATTTTCATATTGAAGCCTGCTGTTTCCCTCCTTAAAAGAAAAATAGAAAGCAAACAGAAATATAATAAATGCTATATCTACCAACAGCAGAATAACAAGAGATTTCCTATACCGCTCCATTTTCCCATACCTCCTTGCTAAAATTATTTTCTATCAAAACATAGTTCCTTATAAAGAAAAAAAGAGTAACGGTTTTTACCGTCACTCTTAGTATGGTTTTATTAAAATATTTCATTATGGTTGATTTTTGTTTGCTCTGCCATATCTTTCATTTCTCTGGCATTATTAATGGTATTTTCTGTAATCTCCGCACCTCCAAGAAGTCTTGCAATCTCCATAATCGATGCCTTTTCATCAAGCTTTGTTATGCTGGTTACTGTTTTATTATTTATGGCATTTTTTTCAATCAGATAATGATTATCCGCCATAGCCGCTATCTGCGGCAAATGTGTGATACTGATTACTTGATGCACTTTGGCAATCAGTGCAAGCTTTTCTGCCACCTTCTGTGCAGCTCTTCCACTTATTCCAACATCAATTTCATCAAAGATCAGCGTATCAATATTGTCTTCACTTGCCATACAGGATTTTACTGCCAGCATGATTCTTGACAATTCACCGCCTGATGCCACCTCATATAAAGGTCTTACCTTCTCGCCTACATTTGTAGAAATAACAAAATAACAGTCATCGATTCCGTCTGAGGTACATCTGTCCAATTTGTCAAAAGCCATATCAAATTTGACTTCCATGAAACTCAATTCTCTTAAAGCCTCACGTATCTGACCGCATAAGCCTGATGCCTGTTTTTTTCTAACGGATGTAAGCTCTGCGGCATAACCAAGCATTTTTTCTTCAGCCGCTCTCAATTTTATAGTAAGCTTTGCGACATATTCATCATATTCTGCCAGCTTTTCAAACTCCATTTTACTTTTTTCCAGATATGAAAATACATCCTCTATCGTTTTTCCATATTTGCCCTTAAGGTTATTGATGATATCCAGCCTGCTCTCAATCTCTTGAAACTGCGTCTCATCAAATTTCATCCCCTGCATGTAATCCTTTAAGCCCACATTAAAGTCATTGAGCAATGCATCTATATTTTCTAGCTGTGCATAAATATCCAAAAGCTCATCATCCAGCTCTTTCACACCCTTTAGACTAAGCAGGGCACGTCCAATCTCATTTCCGGAAGAATTACTGTTACTATACCCCGTAATACTGTATACCTCAGAAGCCGCTTTCACAATATCCCGTGCATGATTCATCCTGCGATACTGCTTCTCCAGTTCATCATCCTCGCCTAATTTTAATTTTGCTGCTTCAATCTCATTGATCTCATATTTAATAAACTCAGCACGTCTTACTCTTTCGCTGTCATCCATAGAAAGCGCATTTATTTCAAAAAGAATTTTATTATAGTCATTATAAGCTTCTCTCACTTTAGCTTTAATTGGCTCAATCACTCTTCTGCCATATTGGTCCAATATTTTCAAATGCTCTGCTTTTTTCAATAATGTCTGCTGTTCATGCTGGGCATGCATATCAACAAGTAACGCAGCTACATCTTTCAACTTTGACGCAGTTACAATCTCATCATTTATAGTATTGATCGTCCTGCCATTTAATATTCTTCTTGTAATGATAAGCTCGCTATCTTCCGGCTTTTCTATACCCATTTTGACAAATGTATTCCATAGCTGTTCATCCTCTACGGAAAACACAAGCTGACACAGCGCTTCTTTGTCAGGGTCTCTTGGAAGGTCTTTCGACAGCTTGGCACCCATACCAATCTTAAGTGCCCCAATAATAATCGATTTACCTGCACCTGTTTCACCTGTAAGTATATTCAGATTATCACTGAAACTCACACTGACATCATCTATCAACGCCAGATTTTTTATATGTACATTTAAAAGCATTATTCCTCCTATCGTTTCGCAGTGCATCTGTTATCGATTGCATCCATAACAGATTTTGTAAGTTCCTTTGAACGTACAGCAAGAAAAATTGTATCATCTCCTGCTATACTTCCAACAAGTCCGTCTAATTCCATATTGTCAAGAGCTGCTGCCACTGCCATTGCAACTCCCGATACCGTTTTTACGACAATTATATTTTCTGCTGCTTCCATGGATATGATACCTGCACTCAGCACCTGTCTGTATGACTCCATGGATTCGTGATTCGTCACTTTTCCAAGAACATATTTCTGTTTTCCTGAAGGAGCCGCAATTTTTGTAAGATTAATTTCTCTGATATCTCTCGATATCGTTGCCTGTGTAGTCTGAAAACCCTCTTTAAGCAGCATCAAAAGCAGTTCATCCTGAGTCTCTATATCATTTTTTTCAATTATCTCAATGATTTTTGCCTGTCTCTTTTGCTTCATTTCTGACTACCTCCCAGCTTATTTCTAAGAATTTTATAAAAGTTGATATCATTTGCCTTAATCAGCTTTGTAATCCTGTTTGAACGGTATATATTGACAACATCACCCGCAGAAAGCTCCACATCATTTCCTCCATCAAAGGAAACGATTGCCTCTGTTTCCTGTGTTTTTCGCTTCTTTGCGATTTCTATTGAAATTTTTTCGTCAGCTGAAAGCACTATACTTTTGGATGTAAGGGAATGCGGCGATACAGGGGTAATAACCATAAGACTTGCCGTCGGACTTACGATAGGTCCTCCTGCCGAAAGATTATATCCCGTAGAGCCTGTAGGCGTAGCTACTACAACACCATCTGCCTCATAGGCATCCAGCAGACTTCCTCCCACATATACATTAAGACCAATTAAACGTGAAAAACCGGCACGGCTGATTACAATATCATTTAAAGACCTTTTTCTATATTCACTACCGTCCGTTTTCTTCACCACACCCTTAATCATCATTCTTTCTTCTATCGAAAAATCATCTGACAGTAATCTGTCAAGTATGGTGCTTAAACCGGACACCTCACCTTCCGTAAGAAAGCCTACGGTTCCAAGATTGATTCCATAAAGCGGAATATCGATATCCTCAATCTCACCGGCAACCTTAAGAAGCGTGCCGTCACCTCCCAATACAAGTATACATTCAGCATCTCCGGTCTGTTCTCTTGTTATACAGGTTTCACTGCAAAAATCAAAGCCATCTACGATATGGCATTCTCCACCTTTGCCGATTATGTAATCTCTCGCTCTATTTGTAATATTTAAATCGATGTCCTTTTCCGGATTTACAACAATGAGATATTTTTTCATGTGTTATTGCTCCCTGTCTAAGCTTATATGTGATTGCTCAACCAAAGACTTTATATCAAATTCAACATTTTCTTTATTGCTGTCCTTTGTTATATAAAGCAGATATTCAATATTTCCCTCAGGTCCCTTAATCGGTGAAAATGACAGAGCAAGCGTCTTAAAGCCTATAGACCTTGCATAGCTTACAATCCTGTCTATCACCTCTTCATGTACCTTTTTATCACGAACGACACCCTTCTTGCCTACCTTTTCTCTTCCTGCCTCAAACTGCGGCTTAATCAGACAAACAAGCTCTCCGTCCTCTGTAAGCAGCTCTTTCACAGGCGGAAGCACCTTTGTCAGGGATATAAAGGATACATCTATCGATGCAAATTCAATTTTATCAGCTATATCATCAGGTGTCACATATCTGATATTTGTCTTCTCCATACAGATAACACGCACATCGTTTCTCAGCTTCCACGCAAGCTGTCCATGACCTACATCAACTGCATATACACGAACTGCACCGTTTTGCAGCATACAATCCGTAAAGCCGCCTGTGGAAGCGCCTACATCCATGGCAATCTTATCCGTAAGCGTTACACCAAACTGATTCATTGCCTTTTCAAGCTTCAGTCCACCACGACTGACGTATTTTAGTGTATTACCTCTTACCTCTATATTTGCATTTACATCAAATGTAGAACCTGCCTTATCCTCTTTATTGTTATCCACATAAACGATTCCTGACATAATAATGGCTTTCGCTTTCTCACGAGATGCAGCCAATCCTTTATTTACCAGGAGTACATCTAATCTTTCCTTCATTTCTCTTCCCTACTTATCTGTCTGTTTCAGCATATCACAAAGCTTCTCATAAACCGAATCGGAATCCAGCTTAAGAAGCTTCATAAGCTCATTTACTTTACCATGCTGAACAAAGGTATCATGAATGGCTGCTGTATATACGTTGATATCATACCTCTTTTCAGCTATATATGCCTCCACCATTGCACCATATCCACCATGCTTAATTCCATCTTCCATGATAATCAAAATTTTGTGGGTATGCGCCAATTCATCTATCAAATCTGTATCAATCGGCTTAACAAATCTGGCATTTACAAATGTAATCTCTCTATGGTCATCAATACATCTGTTATACAGCTTCTCTGCCTCAGCAACCATATCACCTACAGCAATTACAGCTACCTCACTGCCCTTACATATGATCTCACTCTTTCCGACTTCAAAAGAGGTCTGAATCCCCCTTAATCCATAATAGGCTTCCCCTCTTGAATATTTTATGGCTACCGGTCCATCATAATGTACTGCCCATTCCATAGCTTTCGTCAGTTCATATCTGTTCTTCGGTGCTATAACCACCAAATTCGGTATATGAGACAAATATGCCGTATCAAATATTCCCTGATGGGTATCTCCGTCTGCTCCAACCAACCCCGACCTGTCTATGGCAAATATAACATGCAGCTTCTGAAGACATACATCATGCAAAATCTGGTCATAGGCTCTCTGAAGAAATGAGGAATATATCGCAACAACCGGTGTAAGACCTACTGACGCAAGTCCCGCTGCAAATGTAACAGCATGCTCTTCGGCAATGCCCACATCATATGCCCTGTCCGGAAACTCCTTTGCAAAGGCGGATACACCTGTTCCCTTGCCCATTGCTGCCGTTATTGCAACAATATTCGGATTTTCCCTTCCCAGCTCTACCAGCTTTCTTGCAAAAACGCCTGTATATGACAATCCTTTCTTTTTTGTAAGTACCTTTCCTGACGATACATCAAATGCATCAATTCCATGGAAATAGCTTGGATATTTTTCCGAATAACGATATCCTTTTCCCTTTATTGTTTTTACATGAACAAGGATTGGTCTGTCTAATTGCAGCGCTTTTCTAAAAGTAGCTTCCATTAAATCAATATCATGTCCATCCACAGGACCTATATATGTCACTCCCAATTCTTCAAAAAACATACCGGGTACAAGCATCTGCTTAATAGAATCCTTTGAACGCTTAATTCCCTTTGCAAGCTTTTCACCCACAACCGGAATATGCAGAAGAGTCTTCTCCACATGTCCTTTAAAATCATTATATTGCTGCCCCACTCTGAGATTATTCAGATATTTGGACATTCCGCCTACATTCTGGTCGATGGACATCTCATTATCATTTAATATAACAAGGCAGCCCGTTTTTATGACAGCCATATTATTGATGGCCTCATACACCATTCCTCCCGTAAATGCTCCATCTCCAATAACAGCCGCTATTTTCTCATCTGTTCCCCTCACACTTCTGGCACATGCCATACCAAGCGCTGCCGATATAGATGTAGAGCTGTGACCTGTATTGAATACATCGCATGGACTTTCAGAGGTTTTTGGAAATCCACTCATACCGCCAAGCTGTCTAAGATTTTTCATCTCTTCCTTTCGGCCTGTAAGTATCTTATGAACATAGGACTGGTGCCCTACATCCCATACAATTTTGTCCTTGGGCAAATCCATGACTCTGTGAAGTGCCATTGTAAGCTCCACACAACCCAGATTGGATGCAAGATGCCCTCCTGTTTTACTTACGCTTTCAATAAGAAATTCCCGTATCTCTTCCGCAAGAACAGGCAGCTCATTTTTTCCGATATTCTTTATATCATTCGGTTTATTGATCCTATCAAGTATACTCATAAGTCTCTCCTAGTTTTTGCGGGTTACAAGAGAAATAATCAGCTCTTTTAAAAACTCATTTTCATAATTGAATGACATAAGCCTGCTTACGGCACGTTCAGACAGAATTCGCACATCCTCCTGCGCCTTATCAATGCCATGAACCGTTACATATGTAACCTTCCCATTATTCTCATCACTTAATGTAGGCTTTCCAATTACATGACTGTCACCCAGTATATCCAGCAAATCATCCTGTATCTGAAATGCATGTCCCACATCCGAAGCAATACTGCAAATGACATCGATATCCTCATCCGATGCGCCTGCCAGAATTGCGCCTATCATCATAGCCGCCTCTATTAATGCACCGGTTTTATTCTCATAAACAAAATAAAGCTGGTCTTTATCCATCGCCTGTCCTGTCATTAAAACATCCAGCACCTGACCACCTATCATGCCGTATATTCCCGGCTTTGCCGCCAGAACCTTAAGTGCCTTGGCAACCTTCATCGTATCATCACACATATCAAACGCCTTACATGCGGTTTCATATGCATAATTTAGAAGGCCGTCGCCTGCCAATATAGCCATAGCCTCACCATATACCACATGAGATGTCTTTCTGCCTCTTCTATAATCATCATTATCAAGGGCAGGCAAATCATCATGTATCAAAGAATACGTGTGAATCATCTCTATGGCTGCCATAAAAGGCTCAATGACCTCATCTTTCCCACCGAACAATCTATATGTTTCCAGCATTAATACGGGCCGAAGTCTCTTTCCGCCCGCAGTCATGGAATAATTCATCGCTTCAAATACCTTCTTCTGAAATCCCTCTTGGGCCGGAAGATATTTATATACTATCTCTTCAGCTTCCTTAGCATGAAGCTTTATTCTATCCTCAATCACCGTTTTCTCCTTTTTCAGTGAGAATAATCATCTCTTTTTCAACATCACACAGATTTTTCTTACAGGCATCAATCAGCTTTACACCTTCTGAATATACTTCAAGAGAAGCTTTCAATGTTGTATCAGGATTTTCAAGTATCTGTGCTATTTCTTCAAGTCGCTCCATAGACTTCTCTATAGAAAACTCCTTGTCCTTATTTTCTGACATCTATACCTCCAGTCTGCAAACCGTTATCATCTGCCTGTTATTTTTTTTCTGTATCAAAGCCTGTTACTTTGGCATTGATAACACCATCATGCATTGTTATATTGATATCATCCCCTGCCTGAAGCTGATTTACCGAATGTACGGCTTCACCATCCTTTTCCGTATAACCGAAACCATTCACCAGCTTTGCGGTAGGTGACATACCATTAATACGCGATGAAAGAAGCTGAAATCTATGAAGTTTACTGTCATACTGCTGCCTCATCAGCCTTTTTAATCTGTCATACTGTTCATCAATATACTGCTGCTGTCCCAGCAGTTTCTGTTTCGGATTGAGCAGCCGCATCTGCCTCTCATAGGTCTGAATTCTACTCCGTATACTGTCTATACGATTTCCAAGAAGTCTTCCCATATGCGCCTCAATACTATCAATTTGGCATATAGCAGTCATAATATCAGGTATGGCAAGCTCACATGCAGCGGATGGGGTCGGTGCACGCAAATCAGCCGCATAATCAGCTATGGTATTATCAATCTCATGCCCCGTTCCGGATATAATAGGCGTTTTCGCATTGTATATAGCCCATGCAACAACCTCTTCATTAAATGCCCATAAATCCTCAATGGAGCCACCGCCACGTCCTATGATAATCGTATCAAGATTCATTTTATCAAGCGTCTTTATCCCCTGCGCAATATCGCCTGCAGCTCCCTCACCCTGTACTCTGGCAGGGTACAATATGAGCTGGACAAATGGATTCCGCCTTTTCGCAATATTCATGATATCCTGTATGGCAGCTCCCGTTTTTGCCGTTACAATACCTACTCGTTTAGGGTACTCCGGAATCTTCTTTTTAATATCAAATTCAAACAATCCCTGCTCATACAGCTTTTGCTTTAAACGCTCATACTCCTCGTACAAATTTCCGGTACCATCCAGCTTGATACTATTTACATATAACTGATACCTTCCGTCTCTTTCATATACATTTACATTTCCACGGGCAACCACAAGCTGTCCGTTTGTAAGCTTAAAATGCAAACCGCTATTTGCACTGCTCCTGAACATAACGGCAGCTATGGAGCCTGTTTCATCCTTTAATGTAAAATAGATATGTCCGGAGCTGTGGTATTTGCAATTCGATACCTCACCCTTGATATAGATATCCCCAAGAAGATAATCACTGGCTATTAAATTTTTTATATATCCGTTTATTTGAGAAACAGTATAGCTTTTCACAGCCATATTTACACCTGCTTTGTCAGCTTTGCAAGCAACGCATTGATAAAGCTCTTTGCATCCTGATCACAGTAAATCTTCGCCATCTCAACAGCCTCGTTTATGGCAACCTTTACCGGAATATCATCATCATATTTCATCTCATATATAGCAAGCCTTAGTATGGCAAGCTCTGCCTTTCCTATACGGGCAAGCTTCCATCCCTCGGATATTTCTTCAATAACCGCATCTATCTCGCTGTGCTTGTCCACGATATCAAGTACCCTGTCCGCTATATATTTCTTATTCTCTTCTGAATATTCAAGCTGTGTAAACAGCTCCTCATCCTCTGCCGGTATTTCCCCGTTTAATGCCAGCTCAATCTGTTCCTTCATGTCTTCATCGGAATTAAATTCCAGACGAAACAATATTCTAAAAACCTTTTCTCTTAAATCTCTTCTGGTCATATGAACCTCTCTAGTTTGTATCAGCTACTCTGACACCTGCTATTCTGATATTTACTTCTTCAACAACAAGACCTGTCATGGTCTCAATAGCCTGTTTCACTTTTTCCTGTACCTGTGAAGATACCGCAGGAATACTATACTCATAAAGCACTTCTATGCTTATATCTACCTTTACCTTGCCAGGTAACAATTCTACCTTAACTCCTTTTGCAGGATTTTTCTTGCCAAGCTTTGATGCCAGCTCGTTACTGAAGTTGCCGGTCAGCTTATATACACCCTCTACCTCGCTTGCGGCAAGTCCTGCTATTATCGCAACAACATCATCTGCTATCTGTACCTGTCCAAGGGAATTTTCCTCTTTTATATTATATACATTCTCTTCACTCATACTAAATACCTCCAAAATATATAAAATATTCCACTCTAGCTTTCTATTATAATCTGTCATACTAAACTTTGCAAGTAAATGGTAATATCCCAATGACAACTAAGCTCGCATGCCGCTCACTAAGACATCAGGTATATATTCTCACAGATTTCATGCTGCGCTCTCGCTTGTATGCATGAAGTGTTCACCTGAAGCTGGAGTAATTGTTTTATTGCAGCAAAATATTCCTTGCAATTTTATTGTATACGTTTTTGAAAAGAATAATTTATCTCTAAAAATTTATTTTTACTAATAAGGAACATTTCCGCAGATATGAACGGTATAGATATATCCGAAATACTAATAAGAATAAAATTGTAAAAATGCGCCTCCAGAGTTATAATCTCTGACGGCGTACTTTTACAATGATTTAATCAGCAGCCTATGTATGACTATTTATTAGAAAGAACAGAAATGACAACCTGACTGATGTCATATCCGGTTTTACGAGTGACAATATCTTCTATCTGAGCTCTTTCAGTATCGCTTATGGTTTCTACATTAAGTGCCACGTCTACAGTTTCATCGCTGATTGTTACAATAGCTGCATTATAGCCCTTTGCAGCGAGCAGCGTTTCGGCATTGGTTTCCTTTTCAATATTATCACTCAGTTTTACATATGCCGCTGTAGCCTCCTGCTTTGCAGATTCCTCAATGGCATCATCATTGATAATACTGAGCAGGTACTCCTTTGTTCTGGACCGGCTTTGCTCTCTGTTTAGCTGAACCATTGCAAGTGAATTATTAACTACATCCGCATTTGTCAGCACGGCTTCGCCAATATCCTCCTCATCACTGTTTAACTGGATATTTTCCTCTATAGCTGCCTGTTCGAGACTCTTGTCCGCAGCTGTATTTTCCTCATAGCTGATGACCTCCATATCTGCCTTTTTACTGTCATCCTCTGTGGTCATTTTTTTCTTATTGCTTTCGTTGAAATTCAGGTATCCCGCTACCCCAATCATAACTGATAATGCCAGTATAACCAGTCTGTTTTTCTTAAATACCTTTTTCATTCAGCCCTCCGCTTAATTTGATTCTAATACCACAATTTTATGCACAGGCACGTCAAATAATGCCTGTACTGCTTCTGTTATCTTGAGAACGATGTCCGGATCTCCTCCACCTGTACAGCAAATCAGCACTCCTTCCACATTGGGCTCAAGTACCTGTTTTACATATGGTCCATTATAATCATCTGATACTGCGTTTACTGTTTCTTCATCATATGTACTTTGATTGCTTCCTTCATCCGTTATACTGCTGTCTGACTTATCCTTTTCCACAATATTTTCCCCGTTATCCTTGAGCGTTATCATAACTTGAACATCCCCTACACCATTCATAGAGGATAGAAGCTCAGTCAGCCTGCTTTCAAGCTGTTTCGTGTAAGCCTCCGTCTGCGATAAACAGCTCTCAGTAGCATTACCCGCCTCCTTTTCCGGCATATCTGCTGCATCGTCACCGCTTTTTAATGTATTACCGGAGGTAGGCCATACGATTATCATCAGACATATTCCTGCCAGCAGTAACATAACAAGATTTCGCAGCTTTCCGTTTTTTGCGTCAAACAGCCTCATTATTTTACTTTTTAATTCAGAATCCTCTTTTCCCATCTTCCCTCCACTATCAATATATGATAACCATGTCCTCATTAATACCATATTTTAAAGACAGGTTATGCTTAATATCATTTTTTGTTTCTAAATCAACAGACTCCCCTGAAAGCTCTATTGTACTGATGCTTTCATTTTCTTCCATATATACCTGAACCTGCATATCTAAATCAAACTCCCTTTCTAATTCATCACCTATAATGGCGGCAACCACATCGCTATAATAGGCATCCTCCGAACTTATATATTCTAAATCTGCTATCTCATACCTTATATTAAATGACAGATTCTCAGAAAATCCCAGCATCCGCACAATGGGATTTATAACGACAATGAGCATTACAAATCCTATGGCTGTCTGAATATATTTTTTGTATTTTTCATTTGGCATGATATATAAGACAACGGAAAAAAATATTGTAAACACCAATATACTTTTAATCCATTCACCCATAGTTTCTCCTATCTTGCAAACATAGTCAAAGCAGTAATGCTTATTATAAACATAAGTACAGCGATACCGGAGGTCTTAAACAGCAACTCAATAGCCTCTGCCATGGATGCCACACCTTCTGAAAATCTTTTATCCCCCATAGGCTGTACAAGAGCGGCTATTGCCTTAAGTCCCATAAACATTAAAAAAATCTTTACCGCAGGAATCAGTGCGATAACGATAATAACAACCGCACCTGCTATTCCTATACAATTTTTTATAAACATCCCCGAACTGACCAAGACACTTGCCACAGTCTCTACGGCCGCACCACCTGCCATATTGCTTATTATTTTGATGGCACTGTTCCTTCCCAGCTTGTCCATTGATGGTGATATAATTCCCTTTATGACGTTTATGCCTGTAATTGCCGCAAATATAGTCTTCATTATCCAACCTGCTATGCTTTTCAACAAATCAATCAGTTTAGAGAAATAATCTTCCGTATTCATCTTATTGACCAAACCGCATACCCCACTGCATTTTACTATGGGAAATACAATTTTCAGCAGAATATTCTCACATATAAATACCACAAGTAAAATGATTTCCCTTGAAAATACAGCAGTCTCCTGACCATTTGAATAAGCTGCCGCCATGGAATAAGCGGGTATAAAGGCTATCATAAATTCATTTATCCCTGATATAACTTCTATTGCAATTTCACTTGCAAGCGTGAAGCACGACAACAATAATGCTGCTAAAATCATATATGTAACAAAAAATCCATTTCCTCCTGCATATCCGCCTATACGTCCTGACAGATTCGTAAATACAGTTCCCAGCATAATAACAGCCAATAATTGAACAAACAGCTTTTTGCTTTCTCCTAACTCATATAACAGACTGTTATACAGCATTTGTCCTATAAGCCCGCCTAATTCTTTCAAATTTCCCGACTTTACAGCCTCAAAAATCTCCGTATATGTAACCTTGTTTTTATCTTCAACAATAGAATCTAGCTTTTCAAATTCTTCCTCATATGTCTCATCTATAATAATGTCTCCATTCTGTATTTCAGATTGCCCGTATATTGTCTCTGCACTATTACAGCTGAATTTTTCATATGGCATATATGCGGTCTCTATAATATTAAAATTGTGGTTTCCTTTTCCTCCGGAATCAATGGCAGGTTGTACTTGATTAACGCACAGCATAATTGTAAATGCGGTTTTTATAACCATGCCACATATTCCGGATATCATGACACACCCCCTAGCAGCGCTACCACCAAATCAATTACACTCATCAAAACAGGAATTCCAAGTGCAATCATAGATATCTTTCCTGCCATTTCTATTTGGGAAGCTACTGCACCATAGCCTGCATCCTTACATATATTGGATGCAAACTCGCACACATAAGCAATACCAATCATTTTAAGAATGATTTCTATGTACATAACATCTATATCAATATAGGCGGTGATCCTGTCTATATAGCCAAATACACTTGACAATTTGTCAATTACAAAGAAAATAATTAACAAGCACGCTCCTATACTTAAAAGCGTGCTGTACTCAGGATTAATCTTATTCAGCTTTATTGCTATCATAACAACTATAACAACTGCAAGTACCAGTGATATAAGTGACATGTAAAATTCCTTTCCTGCTATGAGTTATTCAAATATTACCGTGATAATTGATTCATATCACCGACGTACAACCCCTATAGCATCAGCATTCCTATATTTACAAGCTCCATAATCTCACTAAACAAATCCTTTATATATGGTATAATCCATGAAAGAACTATAATCAGACCTGCCAGATTCAGAAGATATGCGTGCTCCTCTTTGCCTGAATGTTTAAGCACCTGATTAAGAAGAGCCACCAATATTCCAACTGCACCTATCTTAAATAAAATCTGGATTGTCATACATTAAACCGTCCCATCTTCTATAGCATTATAATAATTAAAAAAAGACCGCCCAAAATACCCAATGAACCTGCGAGTTTTTTTATCTGACACGTCTTTTCTCTTTCACTTTCATATTCATGTTCTATGGCATGCTCCAGCAGCTCAAGCTGAGCAATCTGAGCATCAACATCCATATGGCCAAGGATTCCCCCCAGCTTTTCTATATACAACAAATGTTTTTTTTCAAGGCGGCTTTCTTCTTTTAGTCTTCGCATACTAATATTCCATGCTTCCTGAAACGAAAGCCCATATCCATTTTCTAATAGCTGCGCCATACCTGAACACAATTCTCCTATACTCCCTTTTAGCCTTGGTGCCATATCCGCAAATGCCTCCGGAAGCTCATTTATGGCATATCTAAGTTCACTCTTTATCAATCTTAGCATGGAAAGCAGTTCTTCCAGTTCATTTACAAGAATCACCTGATTCCTGCCTATGGTTTGTCCTATTCCTGCGGAGGCAGTAAGCACCAATATACCTCCGGCAATTTTAATTAACATAACGTATCTCCTCCATATAGGACCGTACCCCGCTGGTCAAATATGGCAGACACACGTCCGACCTCTCCGGTGCCACGCAGCACAATATATCTTTCAAATATACGCTCATCGATCAGTTTGCGGATTCCCGGTCTGTTTTTTATATCCTCTACCCCATTTCCATGTATCGTTGCTATCAATTTACAACCGCAATTAATAACACTATATACAGCATCTATGTCCTTATATCCCCCCAACTCATCTACGGCTATAACCTGCGGTGACATGGAACGAATCAGCATAAGCATACCATATGCTTTGGGACAACCGTCTAATATATCTGTTCTTATTCCTACGTCATTTTGTGGAATTCCCTTGTAACAGGCACCAATCTCACTTCGTTCATCTACCACGCCTACAGTCATACCGGGAAGCAGCTCACTCCCATCAGACAGATTTCTGATTATATCCCTAAGCAGTGTAGTCTTGCCACATCTCGGAGGTGATATAATAAGCGTATGTGCAATTTCCTTATGTAACGAAATAAAGGGCATAACCTTCTGGCTACATCCCTTTATCTCATGTGACATCCTAATATTTATAAATGATATGTGTCGTACACATTTTATATTATCGTTTTCCAAAACAACTTTGCCCGCAAGTCCTATACGATGTCCGCCCTGTATCGTTATAAATCCCTGCCTTACCTCATCCTCATAAGCATAAAGTGAATAATTGCTGATATGCTCCAAGGTATCATCTACATCTGCTGATGTAACCGTTACAACACCATGTCTGTTCCGTTTAAGCCGACCTTCTTCGCCGATAAAATATTCTCTGTTGCAGTATATAATAATTACAGGTTCATTTACACGAAGCCGAATCTCCTGCAGCTCACTCCACATAATATCGATTTTGCTTATGATATTTTTCAACCGTACTGAAAGAATACGCAAAATCTCTTGCGCATGTACATCATTTTCTCTTCGTTCCTTAGGCGGCATCATCAGATTGTCCACTTTTTCAACTCCTTATACACTCATCATACAACAAGCTTATATCATTACAATTATTTTGTATATATAATATATATTCAGCTCTCCCTTCCGTTATGCATGATATAAATTTCTTTGGAAATTTCATTTAACCTTTTGCCAAAGTTACAAAAAAACAGGTACACACAACATCTGCGTATACCTGTTTGCTTAAATTGCATTTCTCTGTACTATTATCATTATACTCTTGAAAGATACTCACCTGTTCTTGTATCAATCTTAATGGTATCACCTTCATTAACAAAAAGCGGTACATAAACCGTAGCACCCGTCTCAACAGTACATGGCTTTGTAGCGCCTGTAGCCGTATCACCCTTAACGCCCGGCTCACATTCTGTAATAAGCAGTTCTACAAAGAGCGGCGGTTCAACTGCAAATACTGAGCCATTATGAGAACAAATCTTACACTCATCATTCTCTTTAACAAACTTCAAGGAATCACCTATTGCCTCTGCACTTATAGGAATCTGGTCATATGTTTCCGGATCCATGAAGTAATATAACTCACCGTCATTGTAAAGATACTGCATGTCCTTTCTCTCGATATGGGCCTTCTCACACTTCTCGGTCGGACGGAAAGACTTTTCAACTACACCGCCGTTTTTGATATTCTTAAGCTTTGTTCTAACGAATGCTGCCCCCTTACCAGGCTTAACATGCTGAAACTCTATAATCTGATAAATGTTACCCTCAAACTCTATTGTAACACCATTTCTAAAATCGCCTGCTGAGATCATCTCTGCCATAACAATATAATCCTCCTTAAGATATAAACTTCTTGTCACATTTTATAATATATATCAGAATATTTCAACTACTTTTTACCAAATGCGCGCACCCTGCCCCAAGATTTCATAGGTCTATTTCTAAATTGCTGCCCAATAATCTCTCTTTATACCTATATTTCTTTTTTATAAAACCAACAGATTTTTTTCAGACCCGGTAAGATTCATACAGCCGTTTTCAGTTACAACTATCAAATCCTCAATTCTGACACCAAACTGTCCCGGTAAATATATTCCCGGCTCAACCGTTATTACCATTCCCGGTTCAAGCACCGTATTACATTTTGGCGAAAATCTTGGATTTTCATGAATAAATAAACCAACCGAATGTCCCAGTCCATGTCCAAAGAGGTTGCCATAACCCGCATCTCTAATGATATTTCTGGCGATTCTATCTATCTCACTGCACAAAATCCCTGGTTTTATTGCCTTAATGGCTTCAAGCTGTGCTTTTAATACGATATCATATACACTCTCCTGCATGCTGCTAATCTTTCCAATTCCGACTGTTCTTGTCATATCAGAACAATACCCCTGATAAATGCAGCCGAAATCCATTGTAACAAATTCTCCAAGCGCAAGAGTTTTATCCGTTGGTATCGCATGTGGCATAGAAGAATTCTTACCCGATGCGGCTATTGTGTCAAAACTCAAGCCTTCTGCGCCGTTCTTTTTCATGAAATATTCCAATTCCAATGCAATATCCTTCTCGGAAATCCCCGGCTTTAAATACTTTAATATATGATTAAATGCTGCATCTCCAATACCTTCCGCAGTCCTCAGATTCTCAATTTCTTCATCAGTCTTAATAATCCTAAGCTCATCTATGGATTCACCCAGTTCTACAAAACTTACATCAGCTAAACTTTTTTTCAATTCCACGTATGCCTTATAGCTTATACTGTTGTTTTCAAATCCCAGCTTTTTAACATCCCCAGAAATCAATTTTGAAAGTGTTTTACCATAACCACTACTATCTATATCAATACATTCATATCCTTTAGATTCCTTTTCCACCTGCTCAGTATACCTTGAATCTGTCAATATATATTTGTTATATGCTGTATAAAGCAGCATACCCTCACCGCGATAACCTGCAATATACCGCATATTATATTTGTCAGTTATCAAAACGGCATCAAGATTTTTCGTTTTTCTGATAACTTCAAGCCTTAAAGCGTCCATTCATAACCTCCTCTACAATATCGGATACGGGCTTTCCTGTAACAGATATACTCACATCAGCTCCCTGTTCATAAATAGGGCTTCTGTAAACCATTAGTTCTCGTATTTTCTTCTCTGGGTTGTCTCCCTGAAGAAGTGGTCTTGTTGTATCACCGGACAGTCTGCACATTACCTCCTCCGGTTCTACGTTCAAATAAACAACATATCCAAGAGATTTAAGTGTTTTCTGATTTTCCTCACGTAAAGGCAATCCGCCACCTGTCGATATAACAGTATTGGAAAGGGTCGCATTCAGCTCTGCAAGAACATTTGTCTCGAGATTTCTAAAATAATCCTCTCCCCTTGTCCTAAATATCTCACTGATAGCAATACCAGCCTTTTCTTCAATCACTTGGTCAGTATCTACCAATTTATAACCATACTTCTCTGCCAAAGCCGCACCAACAGTTGATTTGCCACAACCCATAAAGCCTGTAAGAACAATATTATTTCTTATCGTTTTAAGTAATTTCTGATATACAACATCCGCAACCGACTCATCAACAGAAATATTATTCCACAATTCATATGCTATAATTCCCTGATACAACAGCATTTTCAGTCCATTATAGGCTTTTGCACCCGCTTCTCTGCATCTTTTCATAAAACTTGTTTCAAATGGATTGTAAACCAAATCTATACCTGTAGCAACCAGTTTATAAAAGTCTTCATCTGCTATAACGGCAGCATCATCATTAGGGTGAAGTCCTATCGATGTAGACTGAAACACGATATATTTCTTTTGCTCCAACTTTCTATAGTCTGAAAGCTCTCCTGCCGAAATAGTATCGCTTTCAAAACGCTTATTCATATAATTAGCGATATCCTCAGCCTTCGATTTCGTTCTGTTAAAAATATAGACATGAGATACCTTTTCTCTCATGCACATATAAGCCACAGCCTTTGCCGCACCGCCTGCGCCAAGAATAATCACATCCTGCCCTTCAAGCACTATGCCATAGGATTTTACTTCACGAAGAAGTCCTAACATATCCGTATTATAACCTTTATAACCTCCTGATGTCCTAACCAGTGTATTGACTGCACCTATTGCCTTGCCTCCATCATCTATATCACACAGATATTCCATAATATGATTTTTATGTGGCACAGTCGCATTTAGGCCTAATATATTCAATTCATATGCACCCTTCACTGCCTGCTCAAGGCCTTGCTCTCTGGTATGAAATGGTACATATACATCATTTATACCCAAAAGTTCACTCAATGTATTATGTATAACAGGTGACATAGTGTGTTCCACAGGGTCACCAAGCAAGCCGATCAGTCTTGTCCTACCATCTATATTCATTACGTTCGTTTCCTTTCTGCAATGCCATGCACCTCGCCTGCGGCTCGGTCGCGGGCTTTCGCACTTTGCGGCTCATTACTTCGCCATGCACCTCGCCTGCGGCTCGGTCGCGGGCTTTCGCACTTTGCGGCTCATTACTTCGCCATGCACCTCGCCTGCGGCTCGGTCGCGGGCTTTCGCCCTATATCAGATAATATAAGCAAAGTCTTGTCTGCAAGCAGCCGACTTTGTTTATATTATCTGATGCATGGCTCATTGTCTACGCGCATATTTTACCATAAAAAGAGGCAGGTATCACTACCTGCCTCCTAAAATTATGTTTTCATTTGTTTTATGCCTGATTCAGTTTTTTCTCAGCTAATGCATCTATAGCCGGAATAACTTCATCGTTCTGAGTTAATTCAAACAATGGATCAGATGCTTTAATCTTAATCATTGCATAGGCAGGTGTTGTCTTACCTTCATAGTAAACTTCTATTACTATGTATGTGTAATTACCACCATACGGCTGGAAGTATGAATCCTGAAGCTTGAGATTAGGATCCGTTCCACTTCTAAGCATATCGGTTAGCTCTTTTTCAATCTCACTAATATCCTTTCCACCCTTAGATGTATATGACTTAATCAGAACATGTTCATCATTATCAATATATGACGGTCTGTTCTTATAACTTGAATCATCATAATCAAGATCATAATAAATATTAACTTTTGTAAGCTTTGTACCCTCAGGTATTGATACCTTCATATCAAATTCAGGAATATCTGTCTTATTGTCAACAGTTGTCTCATATACTGTCTGACCTTCAGCCACTGCTTCCTCATCCTTCTCAAGCTCGTCATCAGAAGTAAACGTACCTGTTGGCTCGTAAACCTTGATTGACGGTGTAGGAGGTACTGCTAAAGCACTATTTACAATAACATTGATAAACAGCTTTCTTTCATCATTGTTTCTTGTCGTCTTACCTGTAACTGATGAATGTCCGGCACCACAGTATGTAACTGCTCCGCTTCCGTATGAGGTTGTATAGATAAAGTAACCTTCCATTCCATCATATGGAGAAGCAGCATACTTGGAGGATCTGGTCTTTGCATCGGATGAATTATTTGAACCTGCAAGTGTATACCAAACGGTAATCTTATCACTTTCAAGATCAAGTGCATATGTCTGCTGATGTGTACCTGCTATATTCAGCGATTCACCAATACTATATGGATAAAGTGTAATCAAACCTTCGTTAAGCCTGCTTGCTTTTACCGTCTCCGAACAAGCTGACTGGTCTGCATTTGCAGCTCCCGACCATGCTGTAGCCTGTGTAAATGATTCCTGTGCATATACATATGGAAGTGCTGTTGATTTACCGCCCTGATTACCATTATAATATAATGCCGTCATCGCAAGGCCACTGACATATAATGTAACGTCATTGCCCATTTTATTATAACTTGGATTTGTTGCACTTACATTGGCATTAAAGCTGTTAATAATACCGCTACCCGCCTTCGTATTAAATGCATATGGTGTCATATAATATAAGCTTTCATCTGATGACTTAAACTCTACATCTGTATATGAAGTACCATTATAAATTGGATTACCACCCGGATCAGCTTCTTTCCAAATGTATCCGGAAGTTCCTGCTGATGCAGCTCTTTTCGCAACCCAAACTTCTCGACCCTGCTCTACTACATACAATTCCTCACAATTTTTGCTCGGATCATTCCACCAAATCAGGTCATAAACATATCCATCCTCTGCCAAGGTTCCCTGTACAAGTCCTGCCGGTGTAGCTGAAGTCACACTGCTTGCATAATCATTATTGGAAACCTTATAGCTATTTGCATTATTGGTCAGGTCAACATGGAATCTATTCATTCCAACAACATCAAGCAATGACTTGGTAAGATTTACACTACCTGCATCCGCAAACGGTGTCATCGCATCATGGAAGAAGAACAAATCACCGCCGGCTGACACATAATCAAGAATATAATTACATGTTGTCTGGTTAAAGTCTACCTTAAAGCCTCCAAATGAATCGGATGGTCCCAAAATCAGAATAGAATACATCTTCTTCATAAAGTCCTTACCGTAAGACCTTCTGAGATACTTATTGTACTCATCTCTTGCAAGAATTTCCTTATCCTTAACCTTTACATAATCTGCATATAAATCTGCAAATTTCTGACCGTACATTGTAGGAATTTTCTTATTATTCCAATCAAATCCTGAGTTGTTACTATAAACAGGCCAGAATAACAGGTAATACTCATTGGTATCAATTACAAACTGAAGTATTTCTTTCTTCGTAGCATCAGATACACCACCCTTAAATCCACTGAAGAATCCTGAGTAGTTTACTGTTCCACTATATGTGCCATTCAATGAATCAAGTGCACCCTGAACATATTTCTGAATAGCCGTACGAGCAGGATCCACCTGTGCTGCAGCTGCAGAATATGCGGTAAGCTTTACAGGTACCTGTGCTGCATACTCAGCCTGAGTCAAACCGTCAACCTTACCACCGGCTTTCAGAGTCTCTGCCTCTGCTACCCAAGTGTCAAGGCAATCATAAACTGAGTCAACACCATCTTCCGTTTTAAATTTAGCCTGATTTGCTGATGCAACTACCATATCAAGATTAATATCATAATCATCTGCTATCTCATCTGCAAGATTTGATAAATAGTCATCATTGCCTTCTCCAATATCATATTCAACAATACCGAATCTGTTTTCATGAAGACCAAGTGTAGCATACTGCGCAGCTGATACAGTATCAAGCTCAGTCTGATTTGCATAAGTATTATACTTTGCAATCTTATGAGCTGTCTGCGATGTTATATCAAAATATAACGTATCTGTAGCTGTCCATGATGTAGCACCCTGTCCCTCAGCCATAGTCTGAACCTGAAGAACATTGATTTCACTCTTTGAAACATTATTGTTAATGATTTTACTAAGACCTGTCTGTTCAGCTACTACTGTCTTTCCGGTAGCATCCTTAATAACAAGATACCATGAAGCAGCGCCGAAGAAATCCTGATCTACATTTAAACTTACTGACTTCTCAACACCCGATGATACAATACCACTTGTATTATAATCATCAGAATTAAATGCCGTATTCTTATCCTTATCTACATAAAGCTCATACTTATATTTAGAATCTGAACCGGTTACAGTAAATGTAAATGCCAAATTATTTGTCTTAATATATGTACTTGTTATTCCTTGTACATATTTTGTAGGCTTACTTGTGATAGTAAGTCTTGTTCTGGTATTGGAATTGTTGACCAGATTATTAAGTGTATTGCTATAATCATTATTTAAGACTACAGCATATTTTTTAATTACATCAATCTCTGAACCTGTAGTATACCAGTCATAACCCTGAGCATCTTCATCAAGATAACTCTTGTTTTCCTTTCGGTAATATGTGTAGTTTGTTTTTCCATACTCCTCAGACGTATTATCAATCATCTTTGTAGATGCCGGATCAAATCCCCACCAGACATTCGAACCATTTTTTCCTGTATATCTAGAATAGATATCTCCTATCAGTGTATACATCCTTGATGAAGGGTCAAGATACAGGTTGCCACGTTCAAGCTTACCGTTATTGTACCAGAAGCCCTGAAGCAGCTCCGTCTTTGACAATTTGTCTCCACTGGCATTTGTTCCCTGCATATTCTCATATACGGAAGAAAGCTCATTGCTTACTATTACCGGTCTGCCTGAACTAATATAATTTACCAATTCATCATATTTGGTCTTCGTTAAGTCATTTCCGGCTTCTGCAATATAGGTATCCGTATAATATGTACCGCCAATATAAGGCGATGCCAACAACTTCGTACCTGTCACGGAACGGTCCATCTTATAGGTGCCTGCACCTTGCATCTTATTTATGAGTCCTGTATGATAGTACATCAAAAACGTAGGTAAACCTAAATAGGTATAGCCAAATATGCTGCTGATTTGCAGCTGTCCGCCATACATCTCAGCCGGATTTCTGTCTAACGCACTGATATCACCACCAATATAAACCAAATCATATGTAGCAGCAATATCTTCCTTCATTCCGATAAGCGCCTCTGTAGAAACCTGCGTCAACTCGATATCACCATAATTAAGACCGTCGATTGCATATGCAATTTTTGCCTTTGTCAAATCAAACGCATAATATTCTGTCGATGCGGATGGAAGCTCCTCTTTTGCTTTTCCACTTTCAACATCGGACGGAACCGTATAATAATTACCGGTTATCTTTGTCTTTCCATCACTCTTTGTTGTCCATGCAGTAGAAACTGATGGAAGGCTGCTCGCAACTTCTTCATCAATTGGATAATCAGGCTGAATTTCAAGTACCTTGAACTTATTATCCGAGCCATCACGATATACACCTGCATTAATGATGTCTGCAATAGCCTTTGCAGATGGACTGTTTACAATGATTGTTGTACTTCCTGAACTACCAGTACTATTACCTGAGCCTTTTCCGTCACCGGCAGCAGAACTTACGATAACATATACGCCCTTTTCTACCGCATCACATAATGCATCATATGCAGTCTGACCGATCTCAGTAGAATAGCTACCTTTATCAATAAATATAAAATCATATTGTGTAAGATCTAATGGCTCAAAGCCCTGCTTTAAAGCCACCTGCTCTGTCGAATACACACTATAAAGGCTTTTTACATAATTAAAAACATCTGTGCTATTATCAAATTTCATATACTGATATAAAAAGTTATCCATATAGTTATCCGGTTCATCAGTTACTTTATTTGAATAATCCTCATCAGTATTTACAGTAGTATAAAGATAGTTCTGCTGTTCTTCTGTTTCCTCACCATTCTCATCAACAGCATTATCGACAACGAAATTATTATCACTTCTGCCGATTTTATAAGCAGTATACTTTTCATCAGAAGAAGATACCAACACAACATCATATGTATAATCAGCATTTAATTTTGTAAACTCATACTTATAGGTGCATGTTCCATCTGAATTCTCTTCATAGTATTTACTATCACTATTTAACGCAAACTCATAATGTGTTGAATCATCAAGACCAACATAATGATATACACCATTTTCATCCTTCGCTATAAGATATAGTTTCCAACCATCAAGACTGATTGTATTATCACTATCTAGGGCCGGAATCACATATATACTTCCTGATATACTAGTTGTTTCTACATCTTTATAGTAGGAAGAAGCTAAACATATATCATCAAATGATGAGCCTGATGTAATAGCATTCATAAACTTTCCTGAATCTAATAAATAAAGATTAGCACCACTAGGAACATACGTTGCGCCATCATCATACATTAGTTCCGTGAGGACACTATTTGATGCAGTATTAACAGCTTCCCATTTATTATTTTTATTATTAAATGAATAATCTGAAGCGGAAAACAATTCATTACTATTCATACTGCTCATTGTATTAAACATTGCACTTGTTGTACCTTCAGAAATAATAAGGATATTGGCATTATCAAACTCCCATTCCTTTCTATCTCCTGTAATACCTTCTGCACTACCTACCTTAGCATAATATGAATCTTCTGTTTCGCTAGTAACATTTTTATTCAAAAAGTCCTGAATAGACATGTCGTCATACCATTTATAATATGTATTACGCTGTATGTATTCTTTTCCACCTTGATTTACGCCACGCTCAGCAGTAAGTATAAAGTCTGATATCGTCTTTGTCGTGTCAGGCATATCAGGAGTTTTTGTTCCTTGTTCTGCTTCTTCATAAAGGGTTTTAAAGAAATCCTCTTCTGTAACCAAGACATTGTCATATCTCGCCATCAGATTTTTTGTAATAAGCTTATATGCCAGAGCACCCATTCGATAGGTATCATTATTACCTGAAATCGTAGTCGGGTCATCTGTACATAACGCTTTTCTACATATTGCGATTGGATGTCTGTCTGTAGTAGCATAAACATCCAACCAATTATATAACTCTTCACTAAGGTCTGCTCCGGACGCACCATAGTCCAATGAATTTGATGAAAAAATATAAATCATATCAGCTCTGCCCAAAATCTCCTGAGCTGAAGTATTCATTGAATTAAGCTCACTTACCGTAACAGATGTAAGCTGTACAGCTCCCTCTGCCATTTCGGCATTTGTTATCGTCTTATATCCATTAAATACTGCTAATCTGAAATATTCATCACCATATATATATCTCCAAAGATATGATGTATTGCCCCAGTCACTTTCTGATGTAACCTTTCCACTATAGTTAGCTGCTGTAACCTTTGCAGTAAGTGCTGTATCTGTTGCAGCTACTGATGACAATCCATCAGGAAGAATCTGTACTACGCGAAACTTATCGTCTCCTGTCGCTTTAAGACCTGCGTCATTAGAATTAATGACTGCAAGATCTATATTTGAATATCCGGTCAAGCTAGAACCAGAACTCGAACCAGCATTCCCATTTGCTGTAGGAGAGCCTGAATTAGCCAAAGTGAAATTTACAAAAATAGAGCAAACTACAAGTGTAAATACAATAGCTATTGATGATAAAATAACCTTTTTATTCTTAAACACCAGTCTGTCCCTCCTTCATTAATTCCATTCATGACTCTTAAGTACGAATGAATTTCTAAGACTCACTACCCCATTTATATCATATGATGTACCTGCTTTAGGGTCGCTAAATTCCATAATAATTGCAAAAGTTCCTGTCTCAGGATTTACCTGTAATTGGAATTTGTCTACATTCTTACATAGGATATTTCCTTCTTCTGAACTATAATCCAAATAATATCTGGAATATTGTTCATTGAATGACACCTCATCTGATGAATATCTATATACATATATATTTCTGTCAGTTTCATCATACTTCAATGTGCAGTAGGTATAAATATTATCCTTCGTTGTTTCATCTATACCCGAAGCATATTTCATTGAAATATACTTTACGTCTATACACGTCTGTTCATCTGATGATGGTGTAGATGACTCCAAAAACGGTTTGATATCTGCAATATCATAACATTCCGACACATCTGGAACTGAACCCGGGCCGGCAGCGCTCTGCTCTCTTTTTACAAGACTGCCTTTTTTCACAAGAACACCGTCTCCATCTTTCATATCCTCAATTCCTGTTCCGTCATAGCTTCCCGGAATAACAAAGTTTGCATCTTTTTTACTGTATGACGTTACTCCGGATGTAGTCACGCCTACCCATGCCTGACCCCGTATTCTTACATCAGTTGCACCCATCAGCATATCTGCTATCGCATCATACGTTTCTGTTGCCTGAGTCTGTAATTTTTTTCTTGATTTTACCTTACTATTGGAGGCCACCGTTGAACCTATCAGTGTCACCACAGCTACCATAAAAATACTTAAGATACCTATGTAAAGGATAAGCTCAATGAATGTGAAACCCCTGTTATCAGATTTTTTCAACATCCACACCTCCTATTTACCAAAGTAATGGCTTCCAGTAGATTCGTTAAGTGTAACTCTTCCAACAGCACCAGAACCACTCTTTCGGAACTCATATACTCCTGCTCCACTAACTACTGAACCATCCGCTTTTTTTAATTTGATTATCTGATTTCCTTCAAGCTTTATTGCACTCGTTTCACCCGTCTTGGTATAGTAAATATCTACTCTATCCATTTTGAGTTCTGCTGATGTTGAAGTCTGTGTCCATTTAGTCTCTGTTCCGTCAGAGCTTGTGCCAAAATAGACTTCATAACCATCGTCTACTCTTTTTATCATCATTGCAGTATCTGCATCCTGTGCTCTCGTCCTAGTCGATAATACTGAAATTGTCGTATCAAAATTCTCTAATGCCGCACTAGCCTTTGCAGAGTTTATAGAGCTTATTGTCAACATCGCTATACCCGAAAGGATTGCAATAATTGCTATTACTATAATCAGTTCTACCAGGGAGTATCCATTATCATTTTTTAATCTTTTTTTCATGCTCTATCCTCCCTATTCCACATTCTTCTTCCAATTTTCAAAAGCAAGAATGTCCTGATAAGAGATATCCGAAATAGATGCTCCTGTAACTGATGAGCTGCTTCCCTCTGTCGATGCCTTATACTGGAGTAATATCTCTTTTGTTATAAGATTAACATCCTCATCTGTGCTCTCTGCACATGACTGCAACAGATTTGCAACATATGTCGCATCGGCTGATAGCGATATATCATAATTGCACTTAAGCTTAGAACCAGTTATAATTAGCCCCCTAAAGGATTTTACAGATTTATCAAACGTAACATTTCCTGTAGCTATAATAATACCCTGAAGCTCTCCTTCTTCATTACTTGCACTAAGTGTTACGTCTCCTTTATTAATAATTACTTTGCTATCACCAACGTCCGCATCAATGCTGACATTATGAGTGAATATATATGGGTAATTTACATAATTATGAAGTGGCGTAATACTATAATCATATGAATAACTGTCATTATTCTTATTATAGTTATATGTATATTTTCCGCCACTCTGCTCTGTATATCCTGCAATTTCCCATGCAGAAATATTAAGCTTTGTCGCTTCATCAATCTTATCTGTTACGTCAAGATGATCCTTCATATTGATATACATATAAGTAAGGAAATTACTGATACGCTGCTCTGATGTATATGCAGTTCTGTTACTTGTGCTGTTCAGATTTGGATTGGTTGCCAATTCAGCAGATGCATCTTTCAAAGCTTCATATGTAAGATTATTTGCTCCCTGACTCTTATTTCCAAGCAACATTGTAAATGTCTTTGATGCAGAAGCATTTTTTAGTGCCGTCTCAACATTTAGTGTCGTATCCGCAGAAGACTTATAGAACAATGAATCATCTGCCTTCTGATATGTTACTGCCCCATTTGCATTTACTAGGCTTGTGTCTATATCCACATTTCCGGAAGACGGCAGAACAAGCTTTACCTCAAACTCTTCATAATTTGCTACATTATAAAGCTTTCCGGTAATTGCGTCTCCATATCCGCTGTTAAACATATCATAATACTTCTCGGCAAACTCTTCTGCGTTACTAATGCCATCGTCATCATCATCACCTGCAGCAATATACAGATAATAATAGTCATGACCTGATACAGTCTGTTTAATCGCTGTTAGCTGATCACTTGAATCAAGGAAATCCTGATAAAGACTTCTCATCGTTGTATCAGCAGCAAATGTAGCAGGGAACCTCAGCTTAATCGTTGTAATTCCCGTATCAGCATCTGTATTTTCACTGTTCGCAACAGGCTCCCACTGTGTAAGGAAAATTAACTGGTTAGATTTTACATCAAGTGACTGACCTGTCGAATAATCTTTCAGGGATGTAAATGCAAAATCCGCATTTTCATCTACCGTTATGCTTGTATCAGCAGGATTTACAGTTGATGCCGCTAACTTTGAAAACTCAATATATGACTTGCCTGCAATATAAAGTGAATCAAGGTTTTTTAAATTGAGTGTCGAGCCTTTACCGTTTACGATAACGGCACTGTCACTAAAGTGTGACTTAAGCTCATAGCCTGTTGCCAAATAACCGGCTGTACGAAGAAGATTAACACTTCTTATATCATCTGCCGTATAGCTGTAACCAAAATATCTTCCTTTTGTAAATATCAGACTGGACTGTTCCGCATTAAGCTCTGTATCATCATAAATATATGCGTTTGCCGCTGCGGTAATATTACCGCCCTTCGTACCCGCTATAATAATATTGTCTGCCCAAAGCTCTGACAAAAGTGAAGAACGACCAGAAAGACTTATTTCCGAGCCATTAAATGCAGAAAGTGCTCCCGGACAAACAATTATATCAGAAAGCATGGTAAGTCTTGCATTTTCACCATCAACATAAATTCCTGAATATACACTACTGTTTGTAGAGCCCCATGTGGTAGTCTTCTTCTTGTCATACTCCTCAGTAACCTTTGTGCTCGCCTTAGCATTATAGTCTTTATTATAATAATCGGAGGCTGCATAAATGTTACCTTTGATAGTTACATCCGTTCCCGTTGTAGCATCAATAACCTCTATACCCATATCTGCAAGTATTGCATAATTATATAGGCTATCCGATGCCGCATTAGCCATGTCAAATGAAACATTATATTCAGGCTCGACAAGAACAAGATCCGTTGTTATAGACTGTTCATATGTTCCATAGGTTGCTCCTGCATCCGTCGGATCCATATTAATACTTCTCTTTACGCTTATATTCTTGAATGTTATTTTATTAACTGAGTCAAAATCAAAGCCGCTTTCCTTTATATCAGGTGCTATTTTATCATTTGCATAGAAGCCTCTCTTTAGTGTTTTTCCATTAGTGTCATGGAATACAATCTGCAAATTAGTAGCATCCAAAGTTACGTTGTCATCCGATATAAACGACATCAAAGTACTCTTTAGCTTTCCTATATTCGTATAATTTTCATCTGAAATAATACCCCTTATAAATAGTTTCTTAAACAATTTATTTGCTTCATCATTATCCAGATTCTTATACTCTTTGTTTTCATCATCATAAACAACAACTAATTCTGCCGTTGTTGTATATGCCTGATATAAGTACTCATTTGTAGTAGCACCTATACCTGCATATATTTCATCCATAGCCTTCTCAACACTATAAAAGTTATTCAAGGAATTCACTTTATAAAACTTTAGCTTATATGCCATCATTGCGCCAAGCAATAATGCTGAAACTAATATGCTCAGAAAGGTTGTAGAAACAATAACGAGAACAAAGCTAGAACCATGATTATTCATTTTGCGAAGTCTATGTTTTATCTTCTTAATCATTATTCCTTCCCCCTTGTTCCTGATATTTTAGTTTCGTGTCCTTCACTATCAGTAATCGTAACATTTATATCATATAAATATATTGAATCATTCTCGTCCTGTGATACATCCATAACATTTATATCTGAGTTAAGATTATCTGTAACAAAATTCGAATATACTTTGAGCTTATTAGTATCTCCTGCTTCCAAATTTACTCTTACTTTTACATTCTTCTGAGTAACTTTATGTTCACTGTTTCTATATACCAATTGTTCTATATCCGTAACTCCAAACTGTTGGCATATTATATCTTCGTAATCCTTATCTATATTAGATGCCGTTTCGAAAATATATATTTTCGGAGTAACATTGTCTCCTACAAGAGAAGAATTGTCTATGGTAATATAATCCTCAGAACAATATTTGCCATTATATATAGCAGGTTCATATAAAAGATAAATAGGTGGAATCTCATCAAACTCCTGTCTGTATACTACTCCATTGCCATATGCTCCATCTGGTTTAAAAATATTTTTTGAGTTGCTGGTATAATCTGCAGCTATCACAGCTATCTTTGTCTGATCTTCATATCTTACCTCACATTCGATAACATATTTAGAGCCAGATTTTGATATTCTTATCGTAGTATACTTATTAAAAGAATCAGATGAAAAGATATTATCCCCTGAAAGATATTGATTATAATAAACAGTATAGTTTTTAATCAAATCAAGCTTAACATCTTTAAAATGCTCATATGCCTGATTATCCAAATTATTTTCACTTACACCACTATTCTGGCCTGTATAAGTCGCACCCGTAATAATAGCAACCTGTTTATTATCCAAATTTCTAATAGTACCCGTAGCTGGCCTTGTTTCTATTGCATTGCCCTCGCCATCAATTTTATATGACTGTGTCTTGCTGTCATATACATACCCCTTTGAAGATACTGCATAAGGGGCACTGCTTACCGTGACCACACATGTGTATTTCTCAAAATCCGTTCCTATAGCCACATCATTACATGTGTATGTGTCAACCGTATATGATACGGTAGATGAATCCGGAAGCGTTATTGAGTTGATTTCTGATGTTGCATTTTTATTGAATACATACTCACTTGAAGATGATGCATCCCCATCTGAAATCGTTATAGTATCATTAAGGTCACACACCTTAAAATTTTCCATTAACTCCTCAGCCATCTCTGCTGCATACTGATTTTTGGTTGTCTCTTTGTTAGTACTTATAGCAGATATCAGCTGAGTAGTAAGTGGAATAATTAAAATCGCAAATACAGCAATGGCAACAATCACTTCTACCAAGCTAAAGCCTTTATTATTTATTTTTGCCATTTATTTTTCACTCCGTTCAAAGATTACTCTGCAGTTGTATCTCCGGTTGTTACTGTTTGTTTTACTGTCGGATTGCCAAATATATTATTTGTACCTGTCTGGACATTTACATCCGCATGGTCTGTAGTTCTGTCACCACCATTAACCGCATATGACGTAAATACAAGGTTTCCTTCATAATACCCCTCGTTATCATTAAAAGATATACTGATTTCATCAAGAGTCATTCTGAAATCACCGTCCTTGATATAATCAATAACAGACTTAATATCATTATAATCGCCTGTATAGGTCACAGGAAACGTAGCTGAATAACAGTTATAACCATTTGCCGTAGCAACCATCTCGCCGTTTTCCGAGGTTTCTTCATTTTCAGCAGGTTCTGTATCAAGTGACACATCTCCAACGGCACCGGAGCCAAGTGTGTAGAACAATGTCTCCTCACCCATGGTTACACTTGGGAAATCCAATTTGTATTCATCCTTTATTCCCTGAAGATACATAATTGTATTATCCTGATATATCTCAGCAGGAAATTGTTTTAACAATTCCTCGTATTCAGCCTTATAGAAGGCTGTATCATCTATATACTGCTGTCTGTTATTGTCCTTTGCCTTTAAATCATTATAATATGTCTGACGTTCAGCTTTTTCGCTATCAATATTCTTCTTATCATCAAAATTTCCCATTGCAAGGAATCTGATAGGTAAGAAAATAATAGCTATACCTAATATAAATAAAAGTAAATTTCTTTGTCCCTTAGTAACTGTACTCATGTTCATGCCCTCCTCTACTCTATTGTTACAGCATTCTCATCAGCTGCAAGCTCATCTAAAAGAGCAGCTGTAGGATCTACATATATGCATGATACTGTAAAATCATATGTAACGCTATTTGTCTGTTCATCAACAACCTCATTTATAGAACCTATAAAAGTATTGTCAATACATTCAATATCCTTAAGATTGATTGCAAATGCTGCAATATCCTCATACTTTGGTGTCGTACCAGTTATACTAATACCTGTCGAATCTGAATTGAATGCTGTTATACTAATACCCTTTGGCATCTTGTCTTCAAGTTCTGTTATAAGTGTTCCAACATACTCATTAAGGTTCTCTGTATAGCTATACATACTCATAGCATCAACATAAACACTCTCCGCTGCTTCATAATCCTGCACCACAATTTCAATATCTCTTATAGCCTCAATATCTTTGTTTACCTTATCAAGCTCATCCTGCGCCTTGTTCTTTGCTATGTAAGAATAAGCTGTAACGCCTCCGGCAACAATAATAGCTAATATCAGAAAAACTATAACAAGTGGCGTGGTATCAAATCCATTTCCGCTTCCGCTCTTTGCGCCTGTTTCTGTAAGAGCAAAGCCCATAGGTGCAAAAGCAGCGCCGATAGGAACCATGAGATATACAGGATTATAAATCTTTAAGTCAATTTTAGGGTCAAATTTTATATTGTACAGACTGTCCATAACTCTTGTAGATACGTTCAGCTGTACCTTGAATAAGCCGTCTATTCCTTTAATAAGGGCGCCATCGCCTGTAAGGAATACATCATCTATTGGCTTATCCGGATTCTTGGATGTGAAGAAATCCATCACACGACCAATGTTGTTTATAAGATATCTGAAAGCGCCTGTTATAGCATTATCATCAAAATCTACTGTAAGAAGTCTCTCATTCTGGAGCAGGGTCATGGCTGTCGTAGCATCTACACCCTTCGCATCCATAACTTCATTCACTACAACATTTGTACCATATGGTACTGTTCTCTGTAAGAGCAGTGTGTCTCCCTTCACAATGTTAAGTACTGTTGATTCACTACCTAACTGAATAACCATAGTAGTCATATTCTCGCTGGTCTGAGTCTTGATCAGCTGAAGCATACTGTTACCAATGTAGTCAAGTGCAACCACCTTAAGACCTGCCATGGCAGCTACATCATAGTAAGAACGTACCATGTTCTCCGGAGCCGCAACAGCAAGCACTCTTAACTGTTTATTGTTTTCTTCATCAGTAACTGTTTCTAATACAGAATGTGATACTACGTAATCTTCTATATTAACAGGGAAATACTCTGATGAGTTCGCATTAATAATTCCTTTAATTTTGTTTTCTTTAACGAAAGGCACAACGACCTCTCTGTTAACGATTTTTGTAGAGGTAAGAACGAATATAGCGTTCTTATTTGATATTCCGTTTGCACTAAGCTGTCCTTTGATAGCTTCTGCTATCCTTTCCTTGTCTCTGATAACACCATCTTCGTATGAATCCTCCGGAGTCTCGAAGATAATGGCATTATGTACTGTCGATTGTTTCTTGTTTGAAGCCGTAGCTTCAACAATTGTAATACTTTCATTTGTAATGTCGATTGTTAAAACTTTGTTATTACTCGCCATTTTAAATAGCCTCCCTCGCTAATCAGTAGTTTTTTTGAAGATAAAATCTTCTAATTGCCTGAGTACCAGCTTACCGCTGTTCACCCTATGTTATTATTATCTGTCCACATCTATGCGGACAAAAAGGTCAACACTATTCTGTCACCCTTTTTAAAAGTATGCACTTTCCACAAATACATCGACTCATATGCATAAAGCAGAAAATGCCACTACTAAATAAAGTACCAGCCTAATAGTAAGCCAGCTGCCGCCATAAGTTTGTTGTCGATTGCTAAATCGCATATACTTCATGCGGATTTGCAAGCAAGAAAACCGCTGACTGCAAAAGAGCGAGTATGAATAAAAAGCAATGCCTTCCACTTCATAATCAACTCAAAAACCATACAGTAAGCCATCTCATCATCTTTCCGGCCACTATATTGATAAAAAGTATAATATTAGCATGGAACGGTAATAATATGTACAAAACTACGAGGAATGTAATATACACAATTACCGTTCATGCTTCACCTATGCATTTTTTCTATCCCTATAGAATAGATTTGCGATTTTCACAAGCAAATCAACTTTTCTTACTTGTAAGCAGCATCTACATCAGGATATAACTCTGAGCTATTTACAGATACTGTAAATGTCTTTAAGTCAGATGAAAGCTGAATTACAAATTTTTGGCCTTTGTCATACTTTGGCTTAAATGAGCTCGTTCCAAGCTGGTCAGAAACTTCTGATGTGAATGCGTCACTCGAACCAAGCTGAGTACCATCATCATTTACTGTGTATGTTGCGCCAGCGGTTGCAGCGTCATAAGCATCTTCTACTGAAAGTGCATTTGTTACAGCTGTTGCAATTGTCTGTGCATTTGAAACATCTGTTGATCTTCTTGACTTTGCAATGTACTTAATGAGTGCCGGTGCAAGAGCGCCTGCAAGAATTGCCATAATAGCAATTACGATAATTAACTCTACCAATGAGAAACCTTTGTTGTTCTTCATAATTATTCTCTCCTTTTCTTAAATAAATATCATCGTTTACATATGTTTATACATAAACTTATTTATTATTAAAACCGTCATCCTCGCACTGACGAATTTAACCATTTGTTTACTATATTATTATATGATTATTATGTCGAGTCTTACATAAAAAATCTTCTTTGTATACTATGTATATACTATTTACACCTGATCGAGAGCACTGTACATACTCATAATCGGTCCGTATACGGCTGCTACGATCATACCTACAACGCAGGCAAGAAGAACCATAATCATAGGCTCCATCGCTGCTGTAAGTGCATTTGTTGCATTCTCCACTTCTTCATCATAGTAGTCCGCAACCTTGCTAAGCATTTCTTCGATATCACCTGTTTCCTCACCTATCTTTGTCATAGCTGATAACATATTCGGAAGCATCTCCATATCCTTGAGAGGCTTCGAAAGAGGAATACCCTTTGCAACCTGAGTCTTTGCATCCATAAGGCCATCTCTTATGATTTTATTATCCATCATCTTGGCAACCTGTTCTACGGAATCAATCATGGAAATACCGGATGCCATCAGGGTACTCATTGTTCTTGCAAATCTTGCACAAGCTGTCTTAATGTTCAGATTTCCAAAGATAGGCGCCTTGAGTCCTATATTTGCAAAAAGCTGTTCTCCAAAAGGAGTCTTTTTGAAAATCTTAATTCCAAATACAATCGCTGCAACGATTATAATAAGAAGCCACCATTTGTATTTCACAAAGTCAGCTGCCGCCACCATTATACGGGTAGCAAGCGGAAGCTCTGTTCCCATTTCTTCAAACATACTTGAAAAGTTAGGAATAACTGCAACAAGCACTACTATAATGACGATAACCATAACGATAAGTACCACTATTGGATATGTCATCGCGCCCTTAATCTTGGAAGTAAGAGCATTATCTTTCTCAAAGTGCTCTACCAATCTGTCCAGACATATTTCAAGGTTACCTGACATTTCGCCAGCCGCTACCATGTTTATCATGATAGGAGGGAACACGTCCGGATTTACTCTTAACGCATCTGCAAGAGTTCCTCCCTTTTCTACATATGTTCTGGCATCTGCTATAGCCTTCTTTAATGTTTTGTTCTCTATCTGATCCCCCATCAACTCAAGTGCCGCTATAATAGTAACACCCGCTTTGATTACGGCAGAGAACTGTTTGCAGAATACAGCCAAATCCCTTGATTTAACCTTCTTCTTAAATCCTACTCCAGCCAAAGGACTGCTTTGTTCTGTCAGACTCATAATTGAATAGCCTTCCGACTTCAATTTTTTCTCTGCACCGTCCCTGTTTGGAGCCTCGATGGTACCTTTTTTATTCTTACCATCTCTGTCAACAACCTTGTAATTAAATACTGCCATTGTTTTTCCTCCGACCCAATCAATATTCTTATGTTGCGTATATTTACATAAAAACAACGCAAATATACAATCTACATGTAATTATATAAGTTTATAATACTATAACATGTTGATATAATCAACATTTAATTATTTTTAATATTTTTTTGTGTAAACTGCACAAACCATATTGTAATCTCCGCATTACATCCTATTGACCATTTATCTTCTTTCTCAGATATTGCTGATCCTGTGAGTATGTCATTGCCATTTCTCTTGTTATGGTTCCCGCCGAGTACAAATCATACAGCGCATCATCCATCGTTATCATACCGAGCTGACGGCTGGTCTGAATAGTTGATTGAATCTGATGTGTCTTTGCTTCACGAATCAGGCTTCGGATAGCAGGTGATGCAAGCATTACCTCAAAAGCTGCAACTCGTCCGTTTCCGTTTGCCATTGGAAGCAGGGACTGTGATATAACACCCTCAAGAACCATGGCAAGCTGCACTCTAACCTGCTGTTGCTGATTCGTAGGGAAAATATCTATAATTCTATCGATTGTACTTGCTGCACCGATTGTATGAAGTGTCGAGAAAACCAAATGTCCTGTTTCAGCAGCTGTTATCGCTGTTGAAATCGTTTCAAGATCTCTCATCTCTCCTACCAGAATAATATCCGGATCTTCTCGAAGAGCAGCTCTAAGTGCATTTGCATAACTGAGTGTATCCATACCGACCTCACGTTGGTTTACAATAGCCTTATTGTGATGGTGGATATACTCTATCGGATCCTCAAGGGTTATAATATGGTCTGTCAAATTCTCATTTGCTTTATTTAATATAGAAGCAAGTGTGGTTGACTTACCGGAACCTGTAGGTCCTGTTACAAGTACCAGACCTCTTTTTCTCTTGTAAAGGTCTACAACCTCCCTCGGAATGCCAAGCTGATCCGGTCTTGGAATCTGAGTTTCAACTCGTCTGTAAGCTGCAGCCATATTTCCTTTGTCCATAAATACGTTTACACGGAAACGTCCTGTTTCCGGTGAATCAAAGGAGAAATCCACCTCTCCTCTGTCCTTAAGTATAGCGACATGTCTGTCCTTCATGGTTGAGCCAATAGCTTCCGCTGCATCAGCCGCAGTAAGGGGCGGAACTTCAACCTCTGTAAGCTTACCATTAATTCTAAGCTTTGGCGGTATGCCAACAGCGATATGTACATCTGATGCTTTTGCTTCAACTGAGAAAGCAAGCAATTCCTTCATATCTAACATAGCTTACGTCCATCCTTTCGTTTTTCATTAATAATTTCAATTTATTTCTTCGGATTTAGGCTTTTCATTCTAATCCGCAAGATACTTTTTTACTAGCTCATATCCACATCTTCAGCAACCGTCACTGTACTGTGAACAATCTTCTTCATCTCTGAAATAGAAGTAATACCATTTAACACATGCTTTGCAGCACCCATCTTCAGTGTAAGCATACCTTCTTTAAGAGCTTGTTTTTCAATCACATCCGCCGTAGCACCCGATGCAATAATTGCCTGAAGTGACCTCGATACCGGCATCATTTCATATACACCGATTCGTCCTGAATATCCTGTATCATTACAAAGCGGGCATCCTGCCGGTTCATAGATGATTACATCCTCTTCATCTTCAGGTACTCCAAGCTGGGCTCTTTCGTCATCTTCTATAAGTCTTGGCTGCTTACATGTTGTGCAAAGTCTTCGGACAAGTCTCTGCGCTATAACGCCGACAACCGCATCACCCGCTATATAAGATTCGACTCCCATATCAATCAAACGGGTAATTGTCGAAGCAGCCGAGTTCGTATGGAGCGTAGATACAACAAGATGTCCTGTTATAGCCGCCTGAACAGCGATACCAGCCGTCTCGCTATCTCGAATCTCTCCTATCATAATAATATCCGGATCCTGACGAAGAATCGAACGGAGAGCGGCAGCGAACGTCATTTCCGCCTTGTTATTAACCTGCACCTGATTAATACCAAGGATATTGGCCTCTACAGGATCCTCAACCGTAATAATATTAACATCTTCCTTATTCAATTCACTAAGCGAGGTATACAGCGTTGTAGATTTACCCGAACCTGTAGGTCCCGTAACCAAAATAATTCCATGAGGATTGCTAAGGATACCGTCAAATACTTTTTCCTGCTCCGCATCAAAACCAAGTGCACTCTTTGGCTTTGTAAGTCCATCCTTTGAGGTAAGTCGCATAACCGTCTTTTCTCCGAACACCGTAGGAAGAATAGATACACGGACATCAAATTCTCTACGATCAACCATTATGGTGATACGACCATCCTGAGGTTTTCTTTTTTCTGCTATATCCATACCACCGATAATCTTGATACGAGCTGTTATACCTGCCAATATACTAAGGTCATATGACATAACCTGCTTCAAGGCACCGTCTATTCTATATCTTACACGAACACCAGTCTCAAGCGCTTCTATATGTATATCAGATGCTCTCTGTCTTACACCGCCTTCGATAATCTGCTTAACAAGAAGAACGATAGGTGAATTATCGATCTCATCATTTGCCACATCTTCTTCATCTCCGCCAAGAGCATTTACCTGTTCCTGACGATACATCTCCGCAGCCTCCATAGCCTGCGCACTTCCGTAATATTTGCCTATAGCCTCTCCTATCTGCTCCTCTGTAGCAAGCATAGGTTCGACCTGAAGATTTGTTACAAGTCCAATATCATCAATAGCATTGATATCCATAGGATCTTCCATCGCAAGTTTCAAAATATTTGGATTGTCAGGATCTATCTCAACCGGAATAACCTTATATTTTGTTACCATTGATTCCGGCACCATATGAAGAACCTTATCTTCAATCTTGGCACCCTTAAGCTCTATGTATTCAATATCTAACTGCTTTGTCAGGAGCGTAATAAGCATCTCCTGACTGATAAAGCCAAGCTCAACTAATGTATTTCCGAGTTTTCCACCGGTTTCTTTCTGATGAGCAAGAGCTTCTTGCAACTGTTCATCAGTAATGGCTCCAGCCGCAATAAGGACATCACCTATCCTTATCTTTTTACGTCCCATTCCTAATCGCATATCGGCAAATCTCCTCCTAAATATAAAAATATACAAATATCTATTGAGGTATTATATCACAAGCTTTCAGAAATTTAAACATTTTGAACATATTTTGGAATATTTTTTTTGCGTTTTACAAAATTTCTCCCATTTTTTCGAGTTGGATATGCACTATTTTCACATAAAACTCATAAAATATTACAAATCCAGGGAGCCTGACAGATGTGCAAACTTTCAAAAAACCTTTAACTCCGGCTGAAGAAGCCCTCTATATAAAGCGATGCAAAGCCGGCGATCAGACTGCCAGAAATATTTTAATAGAATACAACCTGCGTCTCGTTGCCCATATAGCAAAAAAATATACAGGTACATGTCGAGAATGCGACGATCTCCTGTCTACAGGAACAATCGGATTAATAAAAGCAATCGATACCTTTGATGCAGATAAAGGCAGCAAATTGGCAAGCTACGCATCAAGATGCATTGAAAACGAGCTTCTTATGATGCTTCGTCAGGAAAAAAAGAGAGCCAGGGAAGTATCCATATACGAACCAATCGGCACGGACAGAGAAGGAAACGAAATCATATTGATAGATATCATAAGTGAAGGAAGCGGCAGTGCACTTGATGCACTTATCAAATGCCACGACTTAGATGCACTCCCAAAATGTATCGACAAATGTCTTTCAATACGTGAGAAAAAAATACTCACCTTAAGGTATGGGCTCTCCGGAGAACAGCCTCACACCCAAAAACAGGTATCAGATATTATCGGCATATCCCGCTCTTATGTATCCCGTATAGAAAAGAAAGCGCTTCAAAAGCTAAAAGGATGCCTGAACTCATAGAATTCAGGCATCTGTATCAACTACTCCTTCCGCCTTATTATCATTCCTACCGAAGGATTTGCATCAAGCTTCACTTTAAGCCTCTGCTTCGGATGTGGTGCAGATTTCATAGCAACGCCATTTTCATCATATATCTCTAATACCATACAATCGATATTCGTACCATCAAATGCCATCACCTCAAGCTTTTCGCCTACAGAGAATTTATTTTTTTGTTCAAAATACAGATATCCGTTCTTTATATCTCTTACCGTTCCGATATACGTGTAATTTTTCATATATGTATTATTATCGTATATCTGGGCATCGCTGTCCGGCTTTCCAAAATAAAAGCCTGTTGTAAACTGTCTGTACGTACACTTTGCTATTTCCGTCTTATAGTATTCCATATTTGACCTGTATTTATCTTCAGAATCATAAAAATCGTCCAGCGCTTTTCTATAGGTTCTTGCAACGGTCGCCACATAAAGAGCAGTTTTCATCCTGCCCTCTATCTTAAAGCTATCAATCCCCGCTTGTATCATATCCGGTATATATTCTATCATACACAAATCCTTGGAATTGAAAATATATGTCCCCCGCTCATCCTCATCCACCGGCATATATTCACCTTGTCTCGTTTCTTCAACGATATGATATTTCCATCTGCAAGGATGCGTACAGGCGCCCTTATTAGCATCCCGTCCCGTAAAATAATTACTCAGAAGACATCTTCCCGAATAAGATATACACATAGCGCCATGCATGAACGATTCAATCTCCATATCATCCGGTATATTTTCGCGTATCTCCTTTATTTCAGCAAGAGACAGCTCTCTAGCGGTAACCACTCTTTTTGCCCCCATTTCGTGCCAGAACTGAAATGTAAGATAGTTTGTATTATTCGCCTGCGTACTGATATGAACCTCCATATCAGGCATAATTCGTCTTGCCATAAGAAAAATTCCCGGATCAGAAATGAGCACTGCATCCACACCCGTAGTCTTAAGCTGTTCAAAATACGCTTCCATTCCTGTGATGTCATAATTATGTGCAAATATATTTGCCGTCACATAAACCTTGGCATTGTGGGCATGTGCATATCTGACGCCCTCAATCATCTCATCTATGGTAAAATTATCTGCTTTTGCACGAAGTCCGTACGCCTGTCCACCTATGTAAACAGCATCCGCCCCATAATCAACCGCCACTTTAAGAACCTCCAGACTTCCCGCAGGTACAAGCAGCTCCGTTTTTCTTCTGCCAGATTTTATTTCTTTACTCAAAGGCATCTTTATATCTCCATTTCTGTTTGTTATGCATCAACAATTAACCTCAATCAACATGCGCAAACTATCATCTCGGCTCCGCTTATATTACTTGCGTACACTAAAACTCATGCCATCCCCTATATTCAGTATAGCAGTTTCAAGTTCCGGATTGTGCTTTATATCATACAAATAATCTCTCATCCTGGCGTGTATGGTTCTGTTACGTCTGGTAACCGCATATCTGGACTCCAGAACATCTCCATCCTGCAGTACATTATCACAGAGCAATATACCGTCTTCCGCCAAAAGCTTAATAGATTTCTCGAAAAAACTTCCATATTGTCCCTTTGCCGCATCCATAAAAATCATATCATAGCTTTCTGAAAGTTCATCAAGAATATCATTTGCATCACCTTCAAGCAGGGTTATCATCTTCTCCGCACCCGCCATTTTTATATTCTTTTTCGCTGCAATTATTCTCGGCGCATAATTTTCAATTGTTGTAATATGTCCTCCATCAACCAGAAATCTACTCATGAAAATGGCAGAAAACCCTACCGCAGTTCCTATTTCAAGTATGCGTTTCGGCTTTTTTATCATCAAAAGCAATTTGATGAATTCGCCCGCTTCTCTTCTAATAATAGGAACGCCTTTGTCTTCTGCCTCTTTTCTGATAGATGTAATAACGGCATCATAATCGCTGTTAAACGAGTTGATGAAAGACGAAATTCTTTCATCTGTTATCATATTCTCTCCTGATACATCATTTATTTGTCGTATTGTTCTCACCCGTCAGTATTTCAATAATTTCTTTATTCGTATACGAAGGTGCTAAATCATATGTACCCGGCATAATCTTTGCTGCATAATCACCAATACGAAGTCTGAGCATAAATGCATATTTATTTTTAATTACACCTGCCTCATCAAGAGCATTACATATATCCATCGTTGTAGAATCAGACAATATTTCTACAGCAACCACCTTAGAATCTCCGGCATCCTTACATGTTGTAGCAAATACCTCATATGCAAATTCATATGATGATGAAAATATCTTCACAAGTGCAAATAAGATGCATACATTTATCAAAAGTCCAAACATAAATCTTAAAACTTTTTTCATACTTCTTGCGCCATCTATAGCCATAATCTTCTCCTATCCTTCCTAGATATATATTATATCATGTCAACTATGCTCGAAAATACCTCGCTAAGTTTCCAGATATATGTTCTCACTAAACTCGGCTTCGCCTCGTTAAGTGTTCACATTATATCATGTCAATTTCAAGCTCTTCTGCTATACCCTCATATACAAGTCTCATCATTCTGCACAATTTTTGTTCAGCTCTGATAAAATCACTGACAACGGTATCATGAAGCAGCGCATCATATTCCATAAACAGATTATTCACTTCATTGTAAGGATTGTCAAGTCCTTCATCATTCTGAAGAGCAAAGCTTTTATATTTAAAATCCTGTAAACTCTTCAATAAATCAGGCCTTTCCTGTAAATTTGATTTACATCTTAAATAATTTTTATATACATCAGATTCTCTGATATACTTATTTAATTCTCTGCTAAGGTTGATTGCTTCATTCATATCCTGCTATACCTCTGTTATAATAGGCAGTATCATAGGACTTCTCTTCGTTCTCTTCCAAAGGAACTCACCAAGGTCATCCTTAATAACTGTTTTTATCTTGCCCCAATCGCTTACATTTCGTCTCAAGCATCTGAGAAGTGCTTCCTGTACCACTAAACGACAATCCTCCATAAGAGTCTCCGACTCTCTCACATACACAAAGCCTCTCGATACAATATCAGGCCCTGCTACAAGCTGATTGCTGTATTTATCGAGCGTAACAACAATAATCAAAAGACCGTTCTGGGAAAGAAGCTGCCTGTCACGAAGCACTATATTTCCAACATCACCTACGCCAAGACCATCTACAAAAATACCTTGGGCAGGAACCTTTCCTGTCACCTCAAAGGTATCCTCTCCCACTTCCAGAACATCACCTGTAGTCATAATCTTGACATGCTCCTTTGAAACACCCATTTCTACGGCAAGCTCCGCATGCCGTTTAAGATGACGATACTCTCCATGAACCGGTATGGCATACATAGGCTTTGTAAGAGCATATATCAGCTTAAGCTCCTCCCTGCAGGCATGTCCCGACACATGTGTATCTTCAAATATAACATGCGCCCCCTTCATCTCAAGTTCATTGATTACCTTGAATACAGCCTTTTCATTTCCCGGTATCGGATGTGAACTGAATATAACCACATCCCCCGGCATAATAGCCACCTTGTTATGAATGGATGCTGCAATTCTGGAGAGCGCAGCCATATTCTCCCCCTGGCTTCCGGTTGTAATAAGAACTATCTTTTCATCAGGATAATTCTTCATCTCGCTTATATCTATAAGAGTGCGTTCAGGTATATTCAAATATCCGAGCTCCGAAGCAGTAGAAATAATATTCACCATACTTCTTCCTTCTATAACAACCTTTCTGCCATACTTATATGCCGAATTAATAATCTGCTGCACTCTGTCTACATTTGAAGCAAATGTAGCAATAATAATCCTATGGTTTTTATTGTCATTAAACAGATTGTCAAAAGTTCTTCCCACAGTCTTCTCTGATTGGGTAAATCCTTCTCTGTCAGCATTTGTAGAATCTGCCATAAGTGCAAGAACGCCCTTTTTGCCGAGTTCGGCAAACCTCTGTAAATCTATCATCTCTCCAAATACCGGAGTGTAATCAATCTTAAAATCTCCGGTATGAATCAAAAGACCTGCCGGTGAATATATTGCAAGCGCTGCTGAATCAGCAATCGAATGGTTTGTCTTAATAAATTCAATTCTAAACTGACCAAGATTAATATTTTGTCCATACTTAACGACTTTACGTTTCGTGTTGTTGAGGAGATTATGCTCCTTTAATTTATTTTCAATCAGTCCCATAGTAAGCTTTGTAGCATATATAGGCATATTTATCTCTTTTTCAATATAGGGAATCGCCCCTATATGGTCTTCGTGTCCATGAGTAATTACAAGCCCCTTTACCCTGTCTGCATTTTCCTTAAGATAGGTTACATCGGGAATAACGAGATCAATACCCAGCATGTCATCCTCAGGGAATGCCAATCCGCAGTCAATAACAATAATAGAGTCACCATACTCTATTGCAGTTATATTCATTCCTATTTGCTCCAGTCCGCCCAGTGGAATAATCTTAACTGCCTTTTTTTTCTGCTTATTCAATTTTATACCTCCAAATCTACGTCCTCAAGCAGTTCGTCAAATATCTTCACTACTGCCTCTAATTCTTTTTCATCCTCAACGATATCAAATGCAGCCATTTCACCTGAGCTGCTATCGTTATTTTCTTTAAGAACAAGGAAAGTTCCGTCTTCATCTTCATCATCCGCTACCAGCAGATAATTGATTCCTCCGAGTGTCGTCTGCTCCAATACGGAAAACGCCGCCTTGTCCCCAGCTTCGGTTTCAAACAATATCCTGTTTTCTTTCATATCTAACCTTTCGTAGCAGCATCCAGATAATTCTGAAGAATAACCGCTGCCGCCATTTTATCTATGTACTGCTTACGGTTTTCTCTCCGAACTCCGCTGTCCATAAGCACCCGTTCAGCTTCAACTGTAGAAAGCCGCTCATCCCAAAGGATAACCTCTATACCTGTACGTCTAAAAAGAGCCTCTTTAAATTCTTCCGTAGCTTCTGCTCTTTCTCCCAGAGTATTGTTCATATTCTTAGGATATCCTAAAACTATTTTATCAACTCCGCCATATTCCTCTATTATGCTCTCAATTTTCGCATAAGTCTGTCTAAGTTTATTTTCAGACTTTCTCTCTATGGTCAGCAACGGCTGTGCCGTAATTAAAAGTTCATCACTTATGGCAACACCAACCGTTTTTGTTCCGTAATCCAATCCTAAAACTCTCATATCAGCTATACCTTACAAACCTGCAAATCCCTCAAATCAAAATCACTTAAGATTATTGTTTATATAATCCTCAAGCAGCACTTCTATAATCTCATCTCTTTCAGCCTTCATAATAAGGCTTCTGGCATTCTTATAGCTTGTTATGTACGTCGGATCGCCACTCATGATATAGCCTACCACCTGGCTTACAGGATTATACCCTTTTTCTGTAAGTGCTTCATAAACCTGTCTTATTATACCCGAAACATCTACAACATTATCCTTTATAGGAACAATATTCTGTGTGTTTTCATTATTCATCTAATCACGCCCTTATCTATGTTAATATTCCAACCGCTTATCTAAAATATTTTAATATAAAACAGTTAAAAATTCAACCTAATAATAAGATTAAGATATAAAGCCGTCCTCAATCCGTATATACTTTGTAGAAATTATGCTGTTTATATACGATTTAGGCGACTCAATATTTTTTGAAAGTACACACACATCCATATATCTTTCAGTATGTCCCCTGAGATAAATTTTATTATCTCCTTTTTCCAATATTTCTTCTACCAACACCTCTATTCTTTCTCCTTCAAAGCTTTTTTCATATTCAGCTTTGTTTTTCTCTGACAATTTTAATAACACATCCCTTCGTTTGTTTTTAACTTCAGGCGATATCTGATTTGGCATAGATGCTGCCGCAGTCCCCTTTCTCGGCGAATATTTGAAAATATGCATTTCATACAAATTGAGCTTTGTAAGGAAATGAACAGTCTCCAAAAATTCTTCCTCTGTTTCTCCCGGAAAGCCTACAATCACATCTGTAGTTATAGCAGGTCTGTCATATGCCCTTCTAAGCTTTTCACATTTTTCAAAGTATTCCCCGCAAGTATACTTTCTATTCATTCTTTTAAGCACCGTATCACAGCCACTTTGTAAACTCAAGTGAAAATGCGGACATACTTTTTCATTCTTTGAAATACGCTTTACAAAATCATCCGTTATAATGCCCGGCTCCAAAGAGCTCAGCCTTATTCTTTTAATTGATTCAATTTTTGAGATGCTGTCAATCAGTTCTCCTAAATATATCCCATTTTCTTTATCCTTGCCATATGAAGATATATGAATACCGGTTAGGACTACCTCCTTAACCCCCGATAAAGCAAGCTCCTCTATTTCAGCTATAATATCCTGTTTGTCTCTGCTTCTGATTCTGCCGCGTACATAAGGGATAATACAATATGAACAGAACTGATTACATCCGTCCTGTATCTTTACATAAGCCCTCGTATGGCTGTTTGCTTTGGAAATATTGATTTTCTCATATTCCTTTTCGAGCGATATATCTATAAAGGAATCAGGCTCTTTCTTATGAATATAACCAGATATTATATGTGCTATATCCTTCTTTTTATTATTACTTACAATAATATCTACAGCTTTATCCTCCTTTAACTGCTCTGCCTGTGCCTGAACATAGCATCCACAAGCTACCACTACAGCTTCGGGATTGGCCCTTCGGGCACGGTGAATCATTTGTCTGGACTTTTTATCCGCCATATTGGTTACAGAACAGGTATTTATAATGTATATATCCGCCTTTTCGGTGGGTAAAACCTGCCTCGCTCCTGCATTTTCAAGAAGCTCCAGCATTCCATCCGTCTCATATTGATTTACTTTACAGCCAAGCGTAAATGCAGCTACCGTTTTTCCATTTAACATTTTCCAATTCCTATCTTGTAAAATTCAAATATACATTTTGTAAAATTTAACAACTTCCTCTTCACTATATTGACTTTTACAAGTCTAAAATATATTATAAATGTATGACATAAATAATGAATACTTATAGTGAATAGGAGGATTATTATGAAAGCTATTATGATTTCTTTAAACTCAATTGATAAGGTTAAAAGCTTCTGCAACGACATTGCAAAATTCGATGCAGAGTTTGATTTAGTTTCAGGTCGTTATGTTATCGACGCAAAATCCATCATGGGTATTTTCAGTCTTGATATTTCTAAGCCTATAGAACTAAATATCCATACCGAAAATGAGCTTGATGCGATTATGGAAACGCTTAAGCCTTATTTAGCCGAATAGATTTCATACAACCCGTATTTAAGCCGGAGATAGATTCTCCGGCTTTTTTGCTCTAAAGAAACATAAATATATATCCTCAGAAGCAAAGAAACTCCATATAAAATATCATCTGCTTCTGCACATCATTGTTTCCGCTGTTGCAACAGCCTTTTCAACCATCTCATCAATAATACCTTCCAGCTTACTTTCCGACTTATAGATAGCAGAAAGTATCGGTTTCGTAACAGGATGCTTTGCAACGAAGGTAGTACAACAGTCCTCATACGGCTGTATAGAGGTCTCATAAGTACCTATCTTCTCTGAAATATCAACAATCTCCTGCTTGTCCATACCAATACATGGCCGAAATACAGGCAATGTGCTTACCTCATTAATAACATAGAGGCTATGAACCGTCTGACTTGATACCTGCCCTATACTTTCGCCTGTTACAGTACATTGACAGTCATTTATTTTTGCCAGCTTCTCTGCAATTTTTATCATATATCTCTTCATAATAATTGTCAGCTCTTCATGCGGACAGTTATCATATATAGCCATCTGTATCTCTGCAAAATTCACCACATGAAGTCTGATAGCACCGGAATAATCCGCAACGATGCCTGCCAAATCAATTACCTTCTGCTTCGCTCTCTCGCTTGTAAACGGTGGTGCATGAAAATATACAACCTCCATTTCAACCCCTCGCTTCGCTATCATATAAGTGGCAACAGGGCTGTCTATTCCTCCCGAAAGAAGTGACATGGCTCTGCCGTTTGTTCCTACAGGAAGTCCGCCCGGTCCGGGAATATTGATTGAATATATATATACGACCTTTCTGATTTCTACATTGATAATCTCCTGTGGGGAGTGTACATCGACCTCAAGGTTTTTATAAGCTTCCAGAAGGAAATGTCCCAGCTCCGCATTTACCTCCATTGAGGTCATTGGATATGTCTTATCATTTCGTCTGGTATTCACTTTAAATGTAAAATTCTTTCTGTCATACGCTTTATCCACATATTCGATTACCCTGTCACGTATTGTTTCAAAGGAAGTATCCTCCTCCACAATAACAGGGCAAATTCCTACGATACCAAATACTTTAGTAAGTGCAAAAACCGTGTCATCATAATCATACTCCGATTTTGCTTCAATAAAGATACGTCCCTGTTCCTTTCTGATATAAAAATCACCGAGACTTTTCAGTTTCCTGTTTATATTCTTGCAAAGTATATCCTCAAATATATATCTGTTTTTTCCTTTTGTTCCTATCTCTGCATATTTTATCATAAAAGCCTTATACTGCATTTATTTCTTCCTCACATATCTTCTTAATACCGGCAATATTTCTTTAATAACCTCTATCGTATAATCCACCTGCTCTTCAGTATTATAATCCGAAAAACTGAAACGGAGTGTAGAATCAAGCTGTTCCTTCGGCAAGCCTATTGCCTTAAGCACGCTGCTTACGGACTGTTTATTTGACGAGCAGGCCGAGCCTGCCGATACATATATCCCGTATTCCTCAAGCTTATTAAGCATTACTTGGCTTCTTACGCCTACAAAGGAAAAGCTTGCTATATGTGGTGCTTCACCTGAATGACAAAATACACTTTCGACATCCGCAAGTCCCTCTGTCAGTTTATCCTTAAGCCCTTTTATATGTTCTACACGCTCTTCAAGGTTTTCATATACCAGCTTCGTCGCCAGTCCCAATCCCGCTATTCCCGGTACATTCTCCGTACCCGAACGCATACCGTCCTGTTGTCCGCCGCCATATATAATAGGCTTCATTTTTGTTCCATTCTTCACAAAAAGAGCACCTACCCCCTTTGGTCCATGAAGCTTATGGCCGCTGATTGACATCAAATCAACATTCATTCTTTTCGGATATATATGCAGCTTGCCAAAAGCCTGTATTGCATCCACATGAAACAATACTTTTTCGTTTTTCTCTTTTATCCGCCTGCCAATCTCTTCAATCGGCATAACAGAGCCAATTTCATTGTTTACATACATTACGGAAACAAGAATGGTATTCTCATCAACAGCTTCTACCAGCTTATCCATATCAACAATACCATTTTTATCCGTCCCAACCGAAACCACCTCAAAGCCCATATCCGCAAGGAACCTCGTACATGATGAAACGGAAGCATGCTCAACTGTTGTCGTAACGATTTTATTTCCCGTTCTTTTATTCGCAAGTGCAGCACCTATAAGAGCCATGTTGTTTGATTCGGTACCGCCCGAAGTAAACACAATCTCTTTCGGTTCTGCCTTAAGTTCTTTTGCAATGATCTCTTTTGCTGCCTTCACATATGAGCCTGCATCCGCCCCCTTTATATGAAGCGATGAGGGATTCCCATAGTCCTCCTCCATCAGTTTCATAACAAGCTTCCTCACCTCAGGAAATACCATGGTGGTCGCAGCATTGTCAAAATATGCCTCCATTATTTCTGCCTTTCATGTTATCAATAATTTATGCTTATATCCCATAATCATTGGTCCTTCTCCAGTTCAAACATAACAATCGACATTATCGCCATGCCTGCTGTCTCCGTCCGAAGGATTCTTTGTCCCAATGTTATTGGTACTATTCCTACAGCTTCTGCCGCGGCAATTTCATCCTTGTCAAAGCCTCCCTCAGGACCTATAAAAATACCAAGTGATTTTTTCCCTTTTATCTTAGAAATCATCTTACGGGAAAACGCAATTTTCTCTGCCTCTTCATATGGTATCAGACACATATCCAGCTTCGCAGCCATAGATAAGGCTTCACGAAATGATACAGGCTTAGATACCTCAGGGATTATTCCTCTTCCGCACTGCTTTGCTGCCGACAAGGCAATCCCTCTATACCTTTCAGTCTTCTTGTCCGCCTTCTTATCATCCAGCTTCACCACGGTTCTCTTTGTCATAACAGGAACAATATGTGACACACCCAGTTCCACATTCTTCTGGATAATCAATTCAAGCTTATCCGATTTCGGATATCCCTGAAACAGGGTTATTTCTGTTTCAAGCTCTGACAAATTATCACATACATCCAAAATATCTGCAACAACTTTTTCAAATGTAATCCTCGAAATCCGGCAATGATAATCTTTACCTGCGCCGTCACAAATGATGATTTCTTCATTTATTTTCAGTCTCAGTACATTCCTGATATGGTTTACATCCTCTCCAGATATTTCTATATAGTCATCTGTAAATGTACTGTTTTCATCTGCAAAAAATCTGTTCATTCCCTTTTCCTTTTGGCTGCAAAAGCTACCCATTATTTTTTCTTCTTAGCTACAAAACTAACCCAATCCTTCATATAAACAGTATCTACTATGTCAAAGTTATTGTCAAGAAGGGCTTTACGCACTTCATCCTCTTTTATATTGATGATTCCTGAGGATATAAACAAGCCGTCCTCTTTCATAAATTTCTGTACGATACCGGACAGCGGAATAATAACATCTGCCAGGATATTTGCAACTACGATATCATAACAGCTTCCCAGCTTTTCTACCAGCGCTTCATCTTCCAATACATTGCCGCATAAAAAGCTCACCTGTTCTTCCGATATATTATTGATAACCCTGTTTTCATTTGCCACATCAACAGCGATACTGTCTATATCGATACCAAGTACCCTGCCTGCGCCAAGTCTGCTGCAAATAAAAGACAATATACCACTTCCGCTGCCTGCATCCAGTACAGCATCTCCGGTCTTCATATATTTTTTGAGCTGTCCTATACACAGCTTTGTGGTTTCATGGGAGCCTGTACCAAATGCAGTGCCCGGATCTATCTCAATAATAATATCCTCCTCTGTCACATCATCCGGTGCATCCTTCCAGGTTGGTTTGATTACAATATTGTCATATATTCTAAACGGTTTAAAATATGCTTTCCAGTTATTGAGCCAGTCCGAATCCTCTGTTTCGGAACACTCTATATGACAGCTTCCCACCTGTATAAATTCTGACAATCGGATAAGCTCCTGTTTCATTTTATTTTTTAAATTTTCTACATTACAACCGTCATCCAAAAAGCATGATACCTTTGCCGTTCCATCATATTCCGGCGCATCATCCGGTAATAAATCAATATACATTTCTGCTATCTCCTCATCGGTTAACGGCATATTGTCCTCCACCTGAACACCTAAAACGCCTTCCTCATTGAGGAAGGCGCTTAAGAGGTCCACAGCTTCACAAGTCGTTTCTACTGTAAGCTTAGTCCATTTCATTTATACTACCTACTTTTTCTTTCTTCTCTTATGATCACCAAAGGTGAACGAGCCTGCTGAGTCCGTAGCCGGTCTTGTTTCTACAAGAGACGCCTGCTCATACTGATTCAGTATATTTTTCTGTTCTTCTGTCAGGTTCTCCGGAACCTGTACGACAAGTGTTACAAAATGATCGCCTCTTTGGGTTGGGTTCTTAAGATTTGGAACACCCTTACCCTTCAGCTTAATTTTTGTATCTGTCTGTGTACCTGCCGGAATACTGAAATCTATTTCACCTTCAATGGTATTAATCTTTATTGTTCCTCCAAGAGCAGCCTGTGTAAATGATATAGGCTCTGAAGAATAGAGATTATACTCCTGTCTCTGGAAGGTCGGATGACGATCTACAAGAATCGTTACATTTAAATCTCCTCTTTCTCCACCATTGATACCAGGCTCACCTTTGCCCTTGATACGGATATTTGTTCCGTTATCAACACCCGGCGGCACCGCTATCTGAATCTTCTTTCTGCTCTTTACATAACCGGTACCTGCACAGTTACTACACTTATATCTGATAATCTTACCTGAGCCGCCGCAGTCAGGACAAGTCTGAACATTTCTCACCACACCGAAAAGTGACTGCTGTGTTGTAACAATCTGTCCCTTACCGCCACATTTACCACATACCTCCGGTCGATGTCCCGGCTGGGAACCTGTACCCTTACAGACATCACATTCGTCCTTAAGAGGAAGATCCAGCTCCTTTTGAGTTCCAAATATAGCTTCTTCAAATGCAACCCTTATCGTTGTCTTAATATTGGCACCCTTCATCGGTCCGTTTGTATTTCTCTGTCGGCTGCCGCCGCCAAACATATCTCCGAAGATATCTCCAAAAATATCTCCCATATCAGCGAAGTCAAATCCGAATCCGCCGAATCCGCCGTCGCCGCCATTCTGGTCAAATGCCGCATGGCCGAACTGATCATACTTGGCACGTTTTTCAGGATCACTAAGTACTGCATAAGCTTCTGCTGCTTCTTTGAATTTTCTCTCAGCTTCTTCATCACCCGGATTCATATCTGGGTGATATTTCTTTGCTACCACTCGGTATGCTTTCTTTATTTCTGCATCTGAGGCGCCTCTAGTTACACCAAGGACCTCATAATAATCCGTTTTTGTTTCTGCCATATTCTTAACCTTTCATCTGCGATAACTATAGACTATACTTTTTATGATATGCAGGACTCACGTCCCGCATATCATTCATTTCAGATTAAACCTCTGTGAAATCTCCATCTACTACATCACCATCTGAAAAGTCTGGAGTACCTGTTCCGGTTCCAGCATTTGCTCCAGGACCATTCTGCTCATAAAGCTTTGCAAATAAGTTCTGTGCGCTGTCCATAAGCTTATCCTTACCAGCCTTAATCTTCTCGACATCCAAGTCGCTCATGGCTTCGGCATCTGTGCTCTCGATAATGGCCTTAAGTGCATCAAGGTCAGCCTGAACACCGTTCTTATCCGAATCTGAAAGCTTATCACCAACCTCATTCAGTGCTTTCTCTGTCTGGAAGCAAAGTGCATCTGCTTCATTTCTTGCTTCGATGCCTTCCTTACGCTTCTTATCCTGAGCTTCATACTCAGCAGCTTCCTTTACTGCCTTCTCAATATCATCATCTGAAAGAGATGTGCTTGAAGTAATTGTAATATGCTGCTCTCTTCCTGTTCCAAGATCCTTTGCCGAAACATTAACAATACCGTTTGCATCTATATCAAATGTAACCTCAATCTGTGGTATTCCACGTCTTGCAGGAGCAATACCATCCAGTCTGAATCTGCCAAGACTCTTGTTATCCTTTGCAAACTGTCTTTCACCCTGTACGACATTGATATCCACTGCATCCTGATTATCCTGAGCTGTTGAGAAGATTTGGCTCTTCTTTGTAGGAATTGTTGTATTCCTCTCAATAAGATGAGTAGCAATACCACCCATTGTTTCGATTGAAAGGGTAAGTGGTGTTACATCAAGAAGAAGAATCTCGCCTGCGCCTGCATCTCCGGCAAGCTTACCACCCTGGATAGAAGCACCAATTGCAACACACTCATCAGGATTGATTCCCTTGAACGGCTCCTTGCCGGTAAGTCTCTTAACCATTTCCTGTACAGCGATAATACGTGTTGAACCACCAACAAGAAGTACCTTATCAAGCTCTGCTGCTGTCAGCCCTGCATCCTCAAGAGCAGTCTTAACAGGCTGTGAGGTTCTGTCTACAAGGCCCGCTGTAAGCTCATCAAACTTAGCTCTTGTAAGGTTCATATCAAAATGCTTTGGTCCATCCTGATTTGCTGTAATGAACGGAAGGTTAATATTTGTCGTCATCGCTGATGAAAGCTCTTTCTTTGCCTTCTCTGCAGCTTCCTTCAGTCTCTGCATAGCCATCTTGTCAGCTGAAAGGTCAATACCCTCAGTCTTCTTAAACTCCTCTAACATATACTGTGTAATTGCATTATCAAAGTCATCACCACCAAGCTTGTTATCACCTGCTGTAGCTAAAACTTCAATGACACCTTCACCGATTTCAATGATAGATACATCAAATGTACCACCACCTAAATCGTATACCATAATCTTCTGCTCCTGCTCATTATCAAGACCATATGAAAGAGCTGCTGCCGTTGGCTCGTTTATAATACGCTTTACATCAAGACCGGCTATCTTACCTGCGTCCTTTGTTGCCTGTCTCTGTCCGTCTGAGAAGTAAGCAGGAACTGTAATAACGGCTTCTGTAACCTTCTCACCAAGATATCCTTCCGCATCGCTCTTAAGCTTCTGAAGAACCATAGCCGAAATCTCCTGTGGAGAATACTTCTTACCGTCAATCTCTACTCTGTAATCTGTACCCATATGACGTTTGATAGATGAAATCGTCTTCTCGGCATTTGTAACTGCCTGACGCTTAGCAGGCTCGCCAACTACTCTTTCACCTGTTTTTAAGAAACCTACAACAGATGGTGTCGTTCTCATGCCCTCTGTGTTTGCAATAACAACCGGCTTACCACCTTCCATAACTGCTACACATGAATTTGTTGTACCTAAATCAATACCTATAATCTTACCCATTTGTTTATTCCTCCTGAAATAATAAATTCTTTTATACTTCTATATTGCTAATGCTTTTTGCTATTAGTTTGCTACCTTTACCATGCTGAACCTCAGCACCTGATCTTTATACATATAACCCTTCTGCATTTCTTCAACGATTATATTCTCTTCCATGCTCTCATCCTCAACATGCATAACTGCATTGTGGAAGGTTGGGTCAAACTGTTCTCCTACACAATTCATTGGGGTTACACCAACACTCTCAAGAGATACAAGGAACTGCTTATAAATGTTTGCCACACCTGACTCAAACGGTCTGTCCTTATCCTCTTCCGGGATTGCCGCCATCGCCCTTTCAAAATTATCTACAATCGGCAGAAGCTTTGAGAGAACCTCCTTCGCCCCTATGTCATATAGCTTTGAAGACTCTTTCTCGTTTCTCTGTCTGATATTTTCACACTCGGCAAGAAGCCTCTTATACTTATCCTCGGCATCCGTTGCGCGTTCTTTCAGCTTTTCGTTTTCTTCGCGAAGTGCCTTACCACCTCTTCTATTTTCCTTTGCTACAGGCTGTGGTTTTGCTGCTTCCGCCTGCTCCTCCGGGATATCTACCGTATCGGTAACCTCTACTGTAGGCTCTTCTGTCTGTTTTATTTCTGCTGTAGCGTCTCCAACAATCGTTTCCGCAGCCTTTTTCTCTGTATTAACCTTTTTCGTCGAAGACTTTTTCTTGGTCTCAGCCATTATATATCCTCCTATTCGTTGTTGTTAAATATATCATCAAGCTCACCTGTCAGATTCTTCAGCATGGTAACTACTTTTTTGTAGTCCATCCGTTTTGGACCAATAATTCCTATGGTACCTTTAGCGCCCTCCGGCATCTTGTAAGTTGCTGTAACAAGCGAGCAATCCTTCAAATTCTCACTACGGTTTTCCTGACCTATGACTATCTGAATATCAGAATTCTCTTTTTGGATTACTTCCTCTACATATCTTACAAAGTCTTCCTCATCCTCTATATCTTCAAATGTGCCAAGGAGCTTCTCTGCCGAAGCCGAATTTGCAAGCTCCGGATATTTCAGCATATTTGTAACACCGCTTGTATACACCTTAAGATTATCAGCCTCATGGATTGCTTCCAGTATTCCCTGAAAAATGTTTTCCAATATCTCAGAATATTCACCTGCTTGCTTTTTCATGGTCTGAATAAGCTCAATATTAATATCCTCCAGCGAAGCGCCTTGAAGAAATGTATTAAGCAGGATATTGAATTTCAATATCTCATCATTCTTCAAACTGTAGCTCGTATTAATCAGTTTATTTTTTACGATATTTCCATCTACCATAATCACTGCCAGAAGTGTATTTTCATCTACCTGCGACAGTTGTATAAACTTCACTGTATTATTATATTGTGGCATTGTAACAAGAGTTGCGTAGTTCGTGTTTGCCGCCAACACCTTTGCTACCTGCTTTAGCATCTTCTCCATCTTATCAACACGCTCTAACAGATTCTCTCGTTCAACTTCTGTCTCTATCTTCTCTTCCATAATGCTGTCAACATAAAATCTGTAGCCCATATCCGTAGGGATGCGGCCCGCTGATGTGTGAGGCTGGCATATATAACCCATATCTTCCAAATCTGACATCTCGTTCCTAATGGTAGCTGAGCTTAAATTCAAATCCGTATATTTTGATATGGTACGTGAGCCTACAGGCTCGCCGGTCTCAAGATAGTTGGAAACAATGGCTTTCAGGATTTTGACTTTTCTCTCGTCAAGTTCCATATGCTCATTCCTTTCGTTTTTGTTAGCACTCAAATATTCCGAGTGCTAACTACTAAAAATAATCTAACACTCCCTATCTTTTTTGTCAACAATTAATGTCTATTTTTTTATAAAAATTATAATCTTCTTTTTCTGTATATCATGACGCCCAGAATAGAAGAAACAACAAAATATAAGATTCCACCCATACATAATGAAATCGCTTTGCCTGATGTTACAACTGCATCACTGTAAGCAGTTAGCATTGATACAATCCATATATCTTCGCCTGTTATTCCTGCATCCACAAGATTGAATATAACAGAAATACCAGGTGTCACCAAAATAATTAAAATGATAAATACTGCAACCGCAACGATTTGATTTCTTATCAATTCGCAAAGCATAAACATAAATGCCGTAAAGCCCCATACAATAACGATTTCCATTAAAATCATTATGACTGCTGTAGGCATCCGTGTTGTATCCATACCTGATGTCAACACACTTTCCCGCTTTGCATCTTCATGAGCAGGAAGAAAAAATGAGAAAGCAAGGGACAAAGCGGCATATATCACATATATACAAGTCATATAAAGACATGCGGCAGCAAGCCTTGCCATATAACACCCACCTCTGCTGTTACTTTCTTGCTGCTCATATCTGATGGTATTCATATCATAATCGCTGCATATATGCATCACTACCGAAAATCCGGAGACAAGCATTACCACATCAACTGCTGACATGGCAGAATAAACATATGTAATCTTCCGTGCATTTTCACTTATTGCTGACATAGCACTGTCGGAGAAGCCCAGAGATGAAAGTAACGCCGAGCTTATTCCATGGCTTGCATAAGTCAGAAAAAGGCACACCCCTATTGCCAATATAACAACAGCCATTACAGCAGCCCTGCTGTAAATACTTTTTCGATATCGATATAATTCTGCTCTCACTATATTCATATTTTTACTCCCAAATCACAACACAATCATTCTGTTGCACATAAGCTTCAAATCACCCTTAATATGACTTGTCATTATGATTGCCGTACCATTTTCGGTCCTTTTCCTCAGATATTTTATTAACTTTGTTTTATGAACAGGGTCAATTCCGTTAAAGGGCTCGTCAAGGAGCAAGAGCCTTGACTTACTTCCTATCGACATCACAAGTGCCAGCATCTGTTTATTTCCATAAGACAGCTTTCCTGCTCTTTTTTTTTCAAATTGTTTTAAATCTGTTATATCATAAAGTATTTCATCAATATATAAATTATCTTTTCCATAGATACGGTTCATCATCTCTATATTGTCTTTCACCGTCAAATCCTCATATATCGGAGCACCGCCAATCATGCATCCTATATGTCCCAGTTTATCTCCATATTGTATAGTTCCCTGAAAATCCCTTATAAAACCGCCTATTATATTTAAAAGTGTACTTTTACCGGAGCCATTCTTCCCGGCTATTCCGATTACCTCGCCACTTGAAATTTCAAATGACACGCTATCTATAATTTTCTTATTATCATATCCAAAGGATACATTTTCCAAGCTTACCAGCCTGTCCATCTTTCTCACCTTCAATCCAGTAGGAAATCCGCAAGGATCGTATTACTTACATCAATTCCCTGCTTACTAAGCCTTATTATTCCGCCGTCATTAATTAAATGACCGCTTTTTACATATTTATCTATAATAGGTCCGTAAATATCATATATCGAATGACCAAAGTATTCATTAAATTTCCCAGCACTGACACCCTCTGTCATACGAAGTCCTAAAAACAGATATTCCTCCATTAATCTGTCGGCATTCAAATCCTCGTCCAAATCCCTGATATCTGACACATTTCCAAATCCTTCATCTTCTGTAAATGTCTGGATATATTTCTTTATATCTTTTGTATTACTGAATCTTCTGCCTTTCAAAAATGAAGCGGCCCCTATCCCTATGCCTATGTATTCCCCAAGTGTCCAATATACTTTATTATGTTCACATTCAAATCCCGGTTTCGCATAATTGGATATCTCATATCTTTTATATCCTGCCAGAGAAAGCACCCCGTCAGTGGCATCATACATTTTCCGCTCTGTCTCTTCGTCAGGCAAAAGTGATAACAATTCCTTATTTGATGCAAGCGGTGTATGCTCCTCGACTATCAGACTATATGATGATATATGCTCAGGCTTGCACTTTAGCACCTTTTCTATCGTATCGAGATATGAATGAACACTCTGCTTCGGAAGCGCAGACATAATATCAATATTTATATTCCTAAATCCTGCTTCCCTTGCGATATAAAACGCAGCAAGAAACTGGTCGTAATTATGTACACGCCCAAGCATGATAAGCTCTTCATCATTAGCACTTTGAAGACCTATACTGATACGATTAATTCCACACCTGATATACTCTTCTGCTTTTTCCTCCGTTATGACACCCGGATTTGTCTCTATAGTAATCTCTATATTATCGTTAAGCCGAAACGTCTCCCGGATGGTAATAATAATACGTGATATATCTCCTGACATAAGTATAGACGGAGTTCCTCCGCCTATAAATATTGTTGCTATACGATATTCTTCTGATATTATACTGTAACTCTTTATTTCTGAACATAAAGCATCAATATACGCCTTCCTGTGTATACCCATACCAGCTATACATTTATCACCCACACCAAAAGACAAAAAATCACAATAATTACACTTTCTTATACAAAATGGTATATGAATGTATATACTTAATTTCTTCATGTGAATCTCCCTTATCCCTTAGCCGGTAAATTATAACCGCTATACGTATATTTTATTCTTCATCCAACTTAAGGACAGACATAAATGCCTTCTGCGGAATCTCAACGCTGCCTATCTGCCTCATGCGTTTTTTGCCTTCCTTTTGCTTCTCAAGCAGCTTTCTCTTTCTGGTTATATCACCGCCATAACACTTCGCAAGAACATCCTTTCTCATGGCTTTAACGGTTTCTCTTGCAATAACCTTGTTCCCTATTGCCGCCTGTATAGGAATTTCAAACAAATGTCTCGGTATCTCACCCTTTAGTTTTTCACACATCTTTCTTCCACGTTCATAGGCTGTATCCTTATGAAGAATAAAAGAAAGTGCATCCACTTCTTCTTTATTAATAAGAATATCCAGCTTCACAAGTTCCGAGCGCACATATCCCTTCATCTCATAGTCAAAGGATGCATAGCCTCTGGAACGTGATTTTAACGCATCAAAAAAATCATATATAATCTCATTCAGTGGAAGGTCATACTGAATAAGCGCTCTTGTTTCTTCCATATATTCCATGCTTTTATACACACCACGTCTCTCCTGACAAAGCTGCATAATCGCTCCCACATATTCGGTTGTCACCATAATCTCCGCCGATACAAATGGTTCCTCCATATAATCAATGGTTGACGGGTCAGGAAGATTGGACGGATTCGTCAGCTCTATCATCCTGCCATCCGTAGTATGAACCCTATATACGACACCCGGTGCCGTCGTAACCAAATCAAGATTAAATTCCCGCTCAAGTCTCTCCTGTATAATCTCCAAATGTAGCAGTCCCAAAAATCCGCATCTGAAACCAAAGCCAAGTGCGATGGACGTCTCCGGCTCAAAGCTTAGCGAAGCATCATTCAGCTGCAGCTTCTCCAACGCATCACGAAGGTCCGGATATTTTGCGCCGTCTGACGGATACATACCACAATAGACCATAGGCTGAGCCTTCTTATAACCCGGCAGCGCCTCGTCACACGGATTATTAAAGTCTGTAACCGTATCACCTACTGTCGTATCTTTGACATTTTTAAGGCTTGCCGTAATATACCCAACCATTCCCGCAGACAGCTCATCACACGGAACAAAACGGCCCGCACCAAAGATTCCTACCTCAACCACATCAGCAAAGGCTCCTGTCGCAAGCATCTGTATGGTAGTTCCTTTCTTCACACATCCGTCAAACAATCTGCAAAATATAATAACACCTTTATACGAATCGTATAAGCTGTCAAATATAAGTGCTTTAAGAGGCTTCTCCGGATCCCCCTTTGGAGCCGGTATCTTGGCTACGATTTGCTCTAATACCTCTTCAATATTAATACCATTCTTTGCGGATATCCTTGGAGCATCCTGTGCTTCTATTCCGATAACATCTTCTATTTCATTCACAACACGCTCAGGATCGGCAGACGGCAAATCTATCTTGTTAATAACAGGCATTACATCAAGGTCATGATCTATGGCAAGATATACATTTGCCAAGGTTTGCGCCTCTATTCCCTGTGCTGCATCAACGACAAGAACCGCCCCCTCACAGGCTGCAAGGCTCCTTGATACCTCATAATTAAAATCCACATGTCCCGGTGTATCAATCAGATTAAATATATATTCCTCGCCGTCATTTGCAGTATATATAATACGTACACTCTGTGCCTTAATCGTAATTCCACGCTCTCTCTCAAGATCCATATTATCAAGCACCTGATTTTGCATCTCCCTGCTGGTTAAGAGCCCTGTTTTTTCTATAATTCTGTCAGCCAGAGTTGATTTTCCATGGTCTATATGAGCTATTATACAAAAATTTCTTATCTTTGACTGGTCTATATGAGCCATCGTTTCACATCCTTATATTCGTATCTTTGACAAAATGCCATTAATACGAAAGTATATCACATTATTATTTTCCGCTCAAGACTTTATAAAGAATTGCTGCCAACGGTTCCATGGCATTTTTCGCTTCCTCTACCGTATTGGTCTGTCCCCCCACCTCAACAAGAAGGCAGCGGTCAGCAAGGTCAAGATTGTATCTGTATCCTCTTATATAGATGCGTCTCATAAAGCCCTCATAATTTGCTGCTGCCGTAAGATATAATTGCAGAGAAAATGCAAGGTTCTCAATCTTATGAGAATTTGGCAGATATTCTATATCACCGTTTTGGCTCAGTCTGCTCATACCATTCAAAAACATAATCTGGGCTGTAGGTTTGCCGTCAATTTCAGTAACGAGATGCGTATCATCAGCAACCCCATCTCTATGAAGGTCTATCACTACCTCTATGCTGGGATGCTCTTTAAGAATCTCCGTTATAGAAGTGCGTGCATAATCATACGCCGCACTCCTGTCCAGCGTTCCGTCCACAATATCATATGCCGTATCATCATGGTAAACCATAACACCATATTTCTCCGAAAGAAGCTCGGTCAGATAATCCCCCATACCGACTACCGTATCCGACCGTTCGCCCGGTCTGGAATCCTCAAAGCTCTCGGTGCTATGCGTATGATATATCAAAATTTTATAATCCTCACTTTTCGTATCTATTGTCAAATCCATTCCTGCAAGGTTTACTCCGTCAAGCTCCTCCGGAAGTACACTTGTCGAACTGTCCACAACATAGTAGCTTGATTGTAATAAATCAAAATCAGAAAGTATATTCTGCTTATATGAGTCAAAGCTTGCCATTGCGGCTATATATTTTTCCTGCTCCTTGCTGATATCCGCTTTTTCCTTGACTTCCTGCTCATTTGAGGCATTTGAATTTTTCGTTTCGCTTTCATCTGTTTTCTCTGAATCCGTATTTTCATTAATCACTTCCGCAGATTGCGTTTGTGCTGTTTCCGAATCGACACAATAAGCATATACCGTATCTTCCCATGAGGCAGCATTTTCATATAAGTCAGCCTCAGCATAAGTGTCATATTTATCTCTTTCCTCAAGACCATAAGCATTTTCAGGAGTAGCATATATAAGCTTACAAAACAGTTCCCTAAATATATGCCCTATATTTTTATCACTTTTAACAAACCATAATATAAAAATTATAACAATCCATGCAACAAGATACTGCAGTTTTCCTTTTATTTTTGTTTTGGCCATACTTTTATCATTATTTTTTATATCCTTATTCATATAGTAATATATGAATTTCATATTCAAATAATGCTATTTATTGCTTCAGATATTGTGAAACTCATTCTTTTTACTAATTCATCTATATTTTTAGGTGTTACAAACATATCCACAAGCTCCGGCTCAACCATACTGCAGGCCAGATGATATCTCTGTTCATCCGTAAATTCCCTCATAATACTTTTCCCATACTTCTGATTAAATGCATCTGCAATTAAGTCCATGGAATCGTCCACCAACGATGGCACCGATATAACAGTAGGGACTCCTATTGCAATAACGCGTATCCCCATATTTTTGCTTGTAATTGATTTCCTGTTATTTCCAACACCCGAGCCCGGACTTATTCCCGTATCTGTAAGCTGGATGGTCTTATTCAGCCGCTTACTGCTTCTGGCTGCAAGCGCATCAATAACGATAAGTGTATCTACCTCTATGTTCTGACATATACCTTTTAATATCTCTACTGTTTCTATTCCGGTCTGTGCCATTACGCCGGGACAAATGGCACTGATTATCATCCCATCCGGATTTGCTTCTTCCTTTTCTTTTGTAATCGAAAGATGCCTTGTTACAAAGAGATTATCTATAACAAGAGGTCCCAGGCTGTCCGGTGTTACGCTTCTGTTACCAAGACCTGCTACAAGCACCGATTTTGAATCTCCCAAAAGTCCCTTGATTCTTGAAGACAACTCCTGCATTAACGGCTGATGTATTCCATCGTCATATTCACTAAGTTCCTCACATTCGATTGTAATATAGGTTCCAATCTCCTTACCAAGCTTTGATACACCTATTTCATCTATAACGTCAATAATTGTCGTTCTAATACTTTTATCTTCATTTAATATAGTTCGTATCTTTACCCCTTCTATTTTACTGTCCTGTTCATAATTCTCCCTAAGCTCTATGGCAAGGTCTGTCCTTATATTTCTGTTCATACATTTCCTCCATATACGATATAAATTGTACTTAATATTAAAGTTCCCATTATCCTCATATAGTATGTATATCGGACAGTTGTTAGTTGTTATATGTGTATATTGTTGTATTGGGGTTTTACATAACCTTCTTGAGAATTCGGTTTATGACTTCAGGATAACCGCAGATTTTCATAATCGGCGGATTCCATTCGAGAGAGGCTGTCTGATAAAAGCAGGTTGATACGCCTACTTCTATTCCGCCCTCCATTTCCGAGCTTCTGACGATTCTTGGAAATTTCTTTTTATTCTTAACAAGGTCATGACAGGCTTCCTTGATGGTAAACTCGACCACAGGATAACCGCCTATATAATCCACCAGCTTTGCGTCCTCCACATAAGACAATTCTTCCTTCCAGTAATCTATTGCTGCTTCTATTGACTCAAACATATTTTTATCTCCTAGTATAATAATGATGTAGTCAAGAATGACTACCTGGTTAATAAGTTTCTATATATTCAGATAACAGAAGAAGGTGTTCTTCCTTCATCAGATGTTATCTTAAATAATTAT
>CAZATW010000002.1:0-80302 GCA_964488185.1 uncultured Coprococcus sp.
TAGCATATTGCAAAGCCTCGAAAATAGGGAAAAGTTAAGGCAGTTAGTAGATAAATCCGAATTTGTAGAAAATATAATAGTGGAATATAATGCATATAAAGCTACAATACAGGAAGCATTGAATAAGACAGAGTATGAAAAGGCAGCTGCTTTCAAGACTGCTTTTGACAAGACTGCTGAAATATATATTGCACTTCCTTATGTACTGAGAGAAAAAAACATATCGCTTATGGAAGAGATGTATACCACCACAACGAATTGCAGAGGTTATCTTGTTAAAAATATTGACCAGCTGGCGTTTCTTTCAGATAAGAAATATAAAGGAAGCGTTATATTGGATTCCATATTGTATGCCTATAATGATGAGACTGTAAGCTTTTATGCAGACTTCTTTGATGAAGTGACATTTGTGGCTTCTAATGAGTTAAGACTTGATGAAATAGAAGGACTGTATTATACTCCTCTAATAAAGATTTATGGTCATCAGGCCGTAATGGTTACTGCAAATTGTATGACGGGTTATTATTATGGCTGTAATCAAGACAAGAAAAATATATGCAGTTCTTTTATGGACGATATCAATAATAAATTTTATGCAGTCAATGATTGTACTACATGCGGTTCTGTTATATATAATGGATTGCCAACCGATATATCTGATTATTACGCAGAAAACAGAGAGGCTATCTCGTGCTGTCTGCTTGATTTTACAGTGGAGGATGCGAATCAGACCGAACATGTAATGAATAAATTTTCCTCTATTATAAAAGGGAATACGGATGCATTGTTCAGTCAGGGCAAGGCTCGTACAAAAGGACATTATTTCAGAGGTATTGATTAATGGTAAGAATAATTACTGAAGTTTCAAAATATTTAATTATATTTTTTATGGTGCTGTACACCATAAAATGTTTTACGGTTTTGAAACCCGTAAAAGAGAAAAAGAAGAGACGTGCACTGAATGTACAGATATTTTATGTATTTCTAATTCACTTTCTGTGCTATCTTACCATGTATCTTCATTATAGAACATTTGATATCATCGTATTTTATGTTTTGCAGATGATTATTTCCATCGTATATATGGTGTCTTATCATGCAATCTATAAGAAATCATCAAGACTGATTACAAACAACATGTCCTTTCTTCTTCTGATAGGATATGTTATGCTGACAAGACTTGATTTTGATATGGCAAAGAAGCAGTTTTTATTTGCTTCCATTATGCTGGCAGTAACAGCATTGATACCTTTGTTTATCGTAAAGTGTCCGAAAATTAAAAACTGGAATGTATTTTATGCCATATTCGGTATATGCTTATTGATTACCGTCTTTATTCCGGGTATCGGTGTAGAAATATACGGTTCTTATAACTGGATACAAATCGGAGGCTTTTCCATGCAGCCTATGGAGATTGTCAAGATTATATTTGTATTTTTCCTTGCCTCTTCCTTTGAGAAATCAAAGGGATTTGCAGATATGATAAAAATATCAATCGTATCGGGTATATTTATGCTGATACTTGTACTTGAGAAGGATTTGGGTGGGGCGGTTATATTCTTCATGGTATTTGTGATGATGGTATATCTTGCCACAGGCAGACACTCTATTTTGATCGGTGGTGTAATTGCCGGAAGTCTTCTTGTTGTGGTCGGTTATATATTGTTTAAGGATAGATTCAGTCATGTAACAACACGAATCAATGCATGGATGGACCCGTTTGCCTATATAGACGGTGACGGCTATCAGGTATCACAGTCTCTGTTTGCCATTGGCTCAGGAGGATTTGACGGAACAGGTCTGTGTCAAGGCCTGCCAACATCCATACCTGTTGTATCAAGTGACTTTATATTTGCTGCCATATGTGAGGAGCTCGGTGTTATATTCGGACTGTGCCTGCTTCTTATGTATATAAGCTGTTTTATCTATTTCATCAATATATCGATGAAAATAAGGAATACCTTTTATAAGAATGTAGCATTTGGATTTACCATATGCTTTATATTCCAGGTATTCTTAAATGTCGGAGGCGTAACAAAGTTTATTCCTTCAACAGGTGTAACATTGCCGCTGGTCAGCTATGGTGTCAGCTCAGTGGTAAGTACGCTTGTCATTTTCGCAATTATACAGGGCATCTGTATATTGGAAAATAGTGATACCAATAAAAATAATAATATAGAAAGAAGCTATAATCAGAACAATGTCAAAGAAAAAAACATCGGCAAAAGTAAATACAGAGATGAATTTTCAGGAGAATAATGAAACTATAGACAAGAAAAGCAACGATAAAAAGAATGTACCGGTACTCGTGATAACCTATTTTGTTGTCGTGCTTTTTATCGCCATGCTTGCCAATATCATTATTTTCGTAGTAAGGGATGCTGATACGGCTATTGCAAATTCCTACAACAAGAGAGAGAACATCTATGCTGAGAAGGTAATTAAGGGAAGTATTCTCTCTAGTGATGGTGAGGTATTAGCTGAAACCGTCGTGGATATTGAAGGAAATGAGACGAGATATTATCCATATTCAAATATGTTTTCTCACGTTGTGGGTTATGACAGTAATGGACAGTCGGGGCTAGAGATGCTTTCCACATACTATCTTCTGACGTCAAATCAGAATATATTAAAGCAGGTCTATAATGCGCTTACTGACAAGAAAAATCTGGGAAATAATGTTGTGACGACGATTGATTTTAATTTGCAGCAGACTGCATATAATGCGCTTGGCGGGAATGACGGTGCCGTAGTTGTGCTTGAACCGTCAACAGGTAAAGTGCTGGCTGAGGTATCAAAACCGGATTTTGACCCGAATAATATAGACTATTTAATCGGAGAGGCAGAAGGAAGTGACAGCTCGTATTTATTAAACAGAGCTACACAGGGACTTTATCCTCCCGGTTCTACATTCAAGGTACTGACTGCCATGGAATATATGAGAGAGCATACCGATTATAAGAAATATTCTTATACCTGTGAGGGGGAAGATATATTCAGCGGAGTGGGAATACATTGTTATAACTACAAGGTTCATGGCAATATAAACCTGAAAGATTCGCTTGCTTATTCCTGCAATACATCATTTTCAAATATAGGTTTAAGTCTGGATAAGGGAAAATACCGTCAGTTATGTGAAGATTTTTTGTTTAATCAGGATCTGCCGTATGACGGATATTATTCGAAATCGAGCTTTGTCATTAATTCAAAGTCAGAGGATTCCAGTATGCCCCAGACTGCCATCGGTCAGGGTGATACGCTTTTAACCCCTCTGCATAATGCAATGATTATGAGTACAATAGCAAACGGCGGTGTACTGATGAAGCCTTATTTAATAGACCATATAGAGAGCTGTGATGGTAATATGGTGAAGAAATTTAAGCCGGATACCTATGGAAAGATTATATCTTCAAGTGAAGCAGCAACTATGTGCGAATTGCTTACAGGAGTGACGGAATATGGTACTGCATCAGATTATTTCTATGGAACTTCATATACTGTGGCGGGTAAAACAGGAACTGCGGAATTTAATGAAGCGGGAGATTCTCATTCATGGTTTGTAGGATTCTCAAATGTGGATAATCCGGACATTGTGGTCTGTGTTCTGGTGGAAAATGCCAGTAGTACAGGTGCTTCTGCTTCCTATATTGCAAGACAGATATTTGACACCTATTATGCAAATCATTGATATAACTTGAAAAAATATATTAGTGTGGTATACTGTATATGATTTTGTTACGCACCTTATAGAAAACAGGAGGAATTGCAGTGATAGAAGCAACAAGCTGTGGAGGTGTGGTAATCTTCAGAGGAAAAGTATTATTACTTTATAAGAACTACAAGCACAAATATGAAGGATGGGTGCTCCCAAAAGGTACAGTTGAAAAGGGTGAGGAACATAACGAAACTGCACTAAGAGAAGTAAAAGAGGAGACAGGTGTTAGCGCATCTATTATTAAGTATGTAGGAAAAAGCAATTATACATTTAATACTGCTTTTGATGTAGTAAACAAGGATGTTCATTGGTATCTTATGATGGCGGACAGCTATTACAGCAAGCCACAGAGAGAAGAATATTTTATGGACTCCGGTTACTACAAGTATCATGAAGCCTACCACCTTCTAAAATTCCCTAATGAGAAACAGATTCTTGAACAGGCATACGCTGAGTATGTGGACTTAAAAAGAAATAATCTATGGGGAAACAAGAAGTATTTTTAATAAGAAAGGCTTTTGTATATGATGCAAAAGCCTTTCTTGTTTCAAAATATATTGAAAGCTTGTAGTGAGAAGAATTTATTTTACTGATAAAGGAGAAATGATGCGTAAAAATAACTTTGGAAAAAAAGCAAAGAAAACAATTCTGGATATACTGATTGTCTTTTTACTGTTGGTAGCAATCGCATCCGGTGGATATATTGTTATATATTATTATACAAGCTCCCAGAACGAGAAAAAATTTGAAGAACTCAAGGAATTTGTCGATGAAGATATTGTGGATGAAAAGGGGGAGCCTGCATATGTAAAGCAGGGAGATAATTATATTCTTGCAAAATACAAACGTCTTCTCGAGCAGAACGGAGACTTTATAGGCTGGCTTAAAATAGATGATACGAATATTGATTATCCTGTTATGTATACGCCGAATGACCCGGAGTATTATCTTCATACGGATTTTGACGGAGAGTATAGTGCGGCAGGAACTTTATTTGTTGATTCAAATTCAAACCCTTTCAAGGATACCTCTGATAATATATTAATATATGGACATAATATGAAATCAGGTACGATGTTTCATGATTTGTTGTCTTATGAAGATGAGACATTCTACAAAAAACACCAATATATCACTTTTGATACCATCGAAGAAGTTGGCACATATGAGGTTATAGCTGCAATGAGAACCGTAGTTTATGACGATGAGGATACAGAGCATTATCATTATTACGAATTTTTCGATGCGGAGGACAAAGAGGAATTTGATGAATATGTACGCTTTGTAAAGGAAAATACACCGTATCAAATAGAAACGACCGCAGAATACGGAGATAAGCTGATTACATTATCGACCTGTGCATATCATAATGATAATGGAAGATATGTGGTTGTGGCAAAGAAGATAACGAAATGACAATAAAAAAGAAGGAGTAGCTCCTTCTTTTATCAAAATGCCGGCGGCGGGACTTGAACCCGCACGACGTTGCCGCCAACAGATTTTGAGTCTGCCTCGTCTGCCAATTCCGACACGCCGGCGTATTTCATTTACAACATTTGTTATATTACCATAAGAGTTTTTTCGTGTCAATAATAAAACATACAGAACCTGTCGTAAGCAGCTTCTGACGGGTGAAGGACGGTAAAAAGGAGTAATGTATGCTGAAAAGAAAAATAAAGCTTCAGGTTGAAGCAAAGAAAAACGAACTTGATATGAATCTGTCAAACAACTATAAGGACCTTGCCCATGACGCCCTGAAGGAATTGGACGTCATGGTGGAGGCGCTAAAAAATAATGGTGAGATAAAAGAAAAGGATTATGCAAAGCTGCGTGATATGACAGATGGCTATAAGCGAAGGATGGCAAATTATCATCACTAAATCAGCTGAGTTTCATAATTTCCTTTTTCAGTTTTTTAATTATTTTTTTCTCAAGTCTTGATATATAGGATTGTGATATTCCCAGCAGGTCGGCAACTTCTTTCTGGGTTTTTTCCGTACCGTTGATTGTATTTATTCCGTATCTTAATTCAATGATTGTCCGTTCCCTTTCATCAAGCTTTGATACGGCTGTTTCAAGTAATGTTTTATCCATTTCATTTTCGATATTTTTATATACGGTATCCTCTTCAGTTCCGAGTATATCTGATAGTAACAGCTCATTTCCGTCCCAGTCCACATTAAGCGGTTCATCAATGGATATTTCCATTCTGACACGGCTGTTTCTTCTAAGGAACATGAGAATTTCATTTTCAATACATCTTGAAGCATAAGTGGCAAGTTTTATATTTTTGTCATTCTTAAATGTATTGATAGCCTTTATTAGTCCGATGGTTCCAATCGATATTAAGTCCTCTACACCGACACCGGTGTTGTCAAATTTCTTTGCTATGTATACGACAAGTCTGAGATTTCTCTCAATTAGGATTTTTCTTGCCTCAGCCTCACTGTCACTTCCCAGCTCGGATATAACAATTGTTTCCTCGTAAGGTTCAAGAGGTGCAGGGAGAATATCGCTTCCTCCTATATAATGAACATCTCTGGTATTTTTACCTGAAATATACGGAATATTCTTCACTATTGAAAATTTGAAATCATTGCTTTTAATTGTACTTATCATCGTTTAATCCCTTTCTTCATAAATTTTCGGCTTAAAAGGATACACATATTGGTGTGTAGTAAAGTAAAGCTTTCCTTACTGATTCCTATAAGAGGTTTCTTTTGTATGATTTTGTTGTCTATAAAAAAGAAATCACAGTCAAATGCCAGCATAAGTTCATTCTTGTTACATATGGTGTTATATGGAATAAGATGTATACCTATATGGGCACGACTTACCTCGCAATTTGCAAGAGAACAGTTCCCCTGCTGATAGCTCCTGATGATATGATGATAACTGTCGGGAAGCAGTTCAAACATAACTTCGGGGGAAGCTATGGCAACCGGTCTTTTGGTTTTCAGGTCAGTCAGAAAGTTTCCCGTATCAACATAACCCAGGGCAGAAACCAGCCGGCTGTTTTTTCCCAGTAAAACTGTTTTATAATTGCTCATACATTGATTCACTTCTTATTTTGTTTTGCATAGCCCATTATATAGTGGCAGAGTTAAATATTTAGTCGGATTAGCTATGTTGAAAAACATGAATATCGACATTTCCGGACATTTGTGGATTATTTTGTGGTAAATAAATGTAATATTTGACTAAAAAGGCTGAAATTGTGTATAAATTTGTGGATAATGTGGAAAAGTTGAAAAATATAGTTATTTTTTCGATGTATTCTTACAATTTATGATATTTATTTATGTGTCACAACCGACATTCGCGAATAAACTAGATAATAAAAGCACAAGTGGTTAAAATGCAGAAAAATATTGATACTCAATTAACATTAGCACTTAGTATGGAAGAGGGAACATTTGATTATTCTAAAGAGTTATTTGTTGGCTTTAATCCTGATGAAAATATATGGCAGCTGTTAATCAGATATGCTAACGATATTGATGATCTTGTAGAAAGATATGATGTAGACATCATTTATCTGCTTGGCGGCTATGCCATCATAACGATATACAGTCAGTATATTGAGGCATTCGCAAGGGATCCGCGTATTTTGTACATAGACAAACCGAAATATATTGCATCTCAGGTATCTTATGCAGAATATGCCTCATGTATTACTTCGGATATTAAAAACAGAATGGGCTTATCAGGTGAAGGTATTATAGTAGGTGTTATTGATTCAGGAATCGATATAAGGCATCCGGAATTTTTGGAAAACGGAAATTCACGAATCATGTATCTATGGGATCAGACAGCAGAATATGATACGGAAAATCCAAATGAATATAAATATGGCAGAATATATAATAATGAGGAAATTAATTATGCTATTTCTAATAATATTAATATTTCGGAGGATTCCAGTGGACATGGAACGCAAGTCACAGGAGTAGCCTGTGGAACAAATATTGGTGTAGCAAACAGAGCATCGATTATATCCGTAAAGCTTTCTTCGGTTGTAAACAGACCAAATACATTAGGGCTCATTATGGGAGTTGACTTTTGTATTAGAAAAAGCAGAGAGCTTAACATTCCTGTAGCTATCAATCTAAGCTACGGAAATAATTATGGTTCACACCAAGGGGATTCTCTCGTAGAAAACTATATCAGTGACGTAGGGAGAATGGCAAAATGCTCGATTATAACCGGTACCGGGAATGAAGGTATAACCGGCAGACATCTATCAGGGACACTTGGAAATGTTACATATAAGCTGATAGATATTGCGGTCGGAGATTATGTTTCGGGATATAATATCCAAATATGGAAAAATTATCAGGATATATTTGATATTGTTCTCTATAGTCCTTCAGGAGACAGTCTTGTTTACCTGTCTGAAAGGCAGCCGATTTCAAGAACGACTTATAGAGGAAATGTAATAGATTGCATATACGGTGTACCAAATCCCTACAACAGAGGACAGGAAGTCTTTATTTCCATAAGTGCTTCGGGGTATGTGGAAAGAGGAATATGGAGAGTTATTCTATATCCAAAAAGTATAATAAACGGAAATTACAATGCGTATCTTCCTGTTACAACAAGTACGCAGGCAAATATCAATTTCTTAAATCCTACAGAATTTGGTACGCTTACGATACCGTCTACGACGGAAGGGGTTATATCCGTTGCGGCATACAACCAGAATTACAACGATTATGCCTATTTTTCAGGAAGAGGATTTACTCCCAACAATCAGATCAAGCCGGATATAGCCGCACCGGGAGTAGACATCTATACATCATCCCCCGGAGGCGCTTATCAGTTTGCAACGGGAACCTCTATAGCTGCGCCATTTGTTACAGGTTCGGCGGCCCTTCTTATGGAGTGGGGAATCCTGCAGGGAAATGATATATTTTTGTATGGAGAAAAATTAAAGGCATCTCTTATACGAGGGGCAAAACAGCTTCCTGTAAGCAGGGAATATCCAAATGAGTATATCGGTTGGGGGGCCTTATGCTTAAGGAACAGTTTAATGTGACCTTAGCGTTCTGTCGGAAGAAAGAATGAGAAAGCATTATAATGATATAATGCAAAATATGCAGGTGGAATATTGCTAATATTTATGTTTAAATATAACAAAAAATATGGTATGATTATTAAGATTGTTACAAGAGAGGAATAGATGATTTGGCGAAAAAGAACACAAAAAAGGTTGTTCTCAATACAATTATTTTTATCGCTATATTTCTTCTAACAATATACGGAGTTTTTAACGGAGAGGATTTAGGAGAGATTAAAGAGGATATATTGGCATGTAATTATTACCAGCTTATTCCTGCTGTATTATGTGTTTTTATATTCATTTGGTGTGAGTCCGTTATTATATGGTTTCTCATGCGTTCATATGGTATAAAGCTAAGAAAAACAGAATGTTTTCTTTATTCCTCCGTAGGCTTCTTTTTCAGCAGTGTTACACCGTCTGCAACAGGCGGTCAGCCTATGCAGGTATATTTTATGAAGAAGAAACAGATTCCGATTCCTATATCAACGGTTATACTGATGATTGTTACGATAACATACAAGCTTGTACTTGTAGTAATCGGTCTTGGTATATTGATATTTGCCAGAGAATTTGCAGATACTTATATGGGCGATATTATGCTCGTGTTTTATCTGGGCCTGATACTGAATGTTATATGTATTGCAATACTGATTATACTTGTTTTTCATCAGACGCTTGCCCAGAAGATGGCGGTTTTATTTATAAGGCTGCTTGAAAAGCTGCATTTACTTAAGAAAAGAAGAAATCGAATCAATAAACTGATTGATTCCATGGATTTATATAGAGACACGGCGGTATATGTAAAACAAACATATCAGAAGGCTTCCGGGACTGGTGCTTTCAAGAGGGATAGGCTATTATAGCCAGCTGATTATATCGGCAATATTTACGATTATAGCGGCGATGATGATATTGTTTGAGAAGAAAAAGAATATCCGGGAAAAATAATTGATAAAAATTAACACAAAAGAGAGTGGAAAAATAAATGATAGGATTCTTTAATTATACAGTTATTCTGACATATATAAGTTTAGCGTCATCTGTTATGGGTATGTTTTTTACCTTTTTGGGAAATGTAAGTATCGGTATATTCTGTCTTGCATTTTCCGGATTATTAGATGCATTTGATGGAAGAATAGCAAGAACGAAAACGGACAGAACAATAGATGAAAAGCGGTATGGTGTACAGATAGACTCACTATGTGATATTGTCTGCTTTGGCGTACTGCCTGTTATAATATGTTGGCATTCGGGGATGAATACAATACACGGAAGTATCATACTTGTTGTATATTGCCTGGCGGGTATGATAAGATTGGCATATTATAATGTACTTGAAGAAAGAAAAATCTCAGAGCCGGAGAAAAATACTTCAAATGAAAAGAAATACTATTGCGGCATGCCCATAACATCCATTGCAGTCGGACTTCCTGTAATCTACATGGCATCACCGTTGTTTAAGAATTATTTTGTATATGTCCTTGAATTTATTATGATTCTTGCAGCAATACTATTTGTAACGAATTTTAAATTTGAAAAGCCTACAACAAAGCAGCTTGTTATACTTATTATCATTGTGGCTGTGGCAGTTATATATCTTATGTATTGTTTCAACTGGAAAGAATATGTACACTGGAATGTTAGACAAATGTTCAATATATTCAGGAAAGGATAGTTTATGAAAAGAATAAATGCTAAAACCGGGCAGGATATGTTTTTATCCTTTTTATATGGACACAGACTGACGCGTTTATTGTTAAAGCCGCTGATTTCACCGGGTTTTAGCCGTTTGGGCGGGATGATTCTTGATAGTAAGCCCTCATGTATGGCAATTAAACCGTTTATCATAAATAACAATATCAACATGGATGAATATGAGCCGGTTTTATATACATCTTATAATGATTTTTTTAAAAGAAAAATCAAAGACGGAAAAAGACCATATTCATCAAATGAAAAAGAGCTGATAAGTCCATGTGACAGCAGGCTTTCGGTATATAAGATAAACGGAAACGCCCATTTTGTAATAAAGAATACACCGTATACGGTTAAATCGCTTTTAAGAAGTAAAAAGCTTGCAGCCGAATATGAAGGTGGATATATATGGATATTCCGATTATGCGTAGATGATTATCACAGATATATATATCCCATATCCGGTACGAAAACGAAAAACAGGAGAATTGCAGGCGTATTTCATACAGTGAATCCCGTTGCCAATGACCACGTTCCGATATATAAAGAAAATACAAGAGAGTATTGCCTTATTAGAAATCAAATCCTTGGGGATATGATTATGATGGAGGTAGGCGCCATGCTGGTTGGAAAAATAGAAAACAACCATCATAAAGCCTGCAGGGTAAAACGTGGCATGGAAAAGGGAAATTTTGCCTTTGGCGGTTCTACAATTATCCTGATAACGAAAAAAGATACCGTTAAGCCCGATGCCGATATGATAAAGAATTCTTTGAAAGGCATTGAAACGCGCGTCCTGCAGGGTGAAACAGTAGGATGTAGAAATTGATTGTACAAGAATGTACCGGAGAAATGTATATTTAAAATTTTACAGCTCACAGAAAAAGACATCTTATTTATTAAGATGTCTTTTCGTCCATTTCAAAAAGAAATTCGCCGCTTATGCATTTCTATTGACATGCTTTTTGATTGCCTGAAAACTTTCGTTACTGATAACATGTTCGATTTTGCAGGCATCAGCGGTAGCCACCGCTTCATCAACACCCAGTTCCATAAGCCATGTAGAAATAAATGAATGTCTTTCATAAATCATCTCTGCAATTTGTCTGCCTGATTCTGTCAAAGTAATAAAACCTGCGTCTGAAACTGAAATATGCTTACTTTCACGTAGATTTTTCATTGCGACACTTACACTGGATTTTTTATATCCCAGCTCATTTGAGATATCCACAGCTCTTACTACAGGAAGCTTCTGGCTAAGTATAAGAATAGTCTCAAGATAGTTTTCAGCTGATTCATTTGTTGTTAACATATAGGTACCCCACTTGTTATTTATCTCCTCCAAAGCTACAAAGTCATTTAAATTATAGCATAGATAGGTTCTTTGTTCAAATTTAATTTTACATAATGAAAAATAATATCTATATATATTACCATAAAATGAAGAGGAATGAATCAGAAATGCTGATAAAATTAAAAGAAAAGATTATTGCAAAAAAGAAAAGATATATTGCTACTTGTAATACTGATTACCATTTGCATCATTCTGTGTACATGGGGAAATAATCAGGAAAGGCTGCTTTCAATGATAAAGGATTGCAGACCTGATTTAATTGTTATTACAGGAGATTTGGTGGATGGCAACAGAACAAATATAGAAAAGGCAATGGAATTTATAGAAGGTGTCGTTTCTATTGCACCGGTATATTATGTAACAGGAAACCATGAGAAATGGCTGGAGCCTGAAGAATATACAGAACTGCAAGGTAAACTGTCAGAAGCCGGAGCCGTATGGCTTGATAATGAGAAAGTGGGAATTACCCAGAGATCGTATGTGTAGAGCTTCGCAGAAAATGAGATAAAATAGTTATTGACATCTAATGAATGTTAGTATATACTAACCTCGAAAAGAAACGATTTTCATATTTTATATATATAGAAAGAAGATGGTTATGATGCCTTTAACTTTTGCAAAATCAGGTGAAGCAAACGTAATTAAAAAGATTGGCGGTAAAGAGGAGACAAGAAGATTCCTTGAGAGCCTTGGTTTCGTTACCGGTGGTGTTGTTACGATTGTATCTGAAGTAGGCGGTAATCTTATAGTCAATGTCAAGGATTCAAGAATTGCCATTGGCAAGGATATGGCAAGCAGAATTATGGTTTAGCCATGGAATAAGTTAATAATAAATTTATATATTATAAAGGAGAATGTTATGAGAACATTAAGAACAGTGTCTGTGGGAGAGACAGTCACAGTAAAAAAACTGTCGGGCGAGGGTCCCGTCAGAAGACGTATCATGGATATGGGAATTACAAAAGGCGTACAGATTTACATACGTAAGGTTGCACCTTTAGGAGACCCTGTAGAGGTCACTGTAAGAGGCTACGAGTTGTCACTTCGTAAGGCTGATGCCGAGATGATAGAAGTTGACTAATTTTTTTTGCCAAAGGGTTAGCTGTTGCTAACGGATGATAGCAATATCTAATTTAATAACATTTTTTAGAAAGAAGGGACGAAATGTCAATTAAAATTGCACTCGCAGGTAATCCTAACTGCGGTAAAACCACATTATTTAATGCTATAACCGGTTCAAATCAGTTCGTTGGTAACTGGCCGGGCGTTACAGTAGAAAAGAAAGAAGGTAAGCTTAAAGGGAATAAAGAGGTTGTTATCACTGACCTTCCGGGTATCTACTCTTTATCACCATATACTCTTGAAGAGGTGGTAGCCAGAAATTACCTGATTAATGAAAAGCCGGATGTTATTTTAAATATAATCGACGGTACAAATCTTGAGAGAAACCTTTATCTGTCAACACAGCTTTTAGAATTGGGGATTCCTGTTTTGATGGCTGTAAACATGATGGATATCGTAAAGAAAAACGGTGACACAATCAATATTTCAAAGCTTTCAGAGAAATTGGGTTGTGAGGTCGTAGAGATATCTGCTCTGAAGGGTACCGGCGTTATGGAAGCAGCAAACAAGGCTGTTAAACTGGCAGGAAAGAGTGTTGCAGGGGTAACACATAAGTTTGCTGCTGATGTTGAGCTTGCCATTGAAACCGTTTCAAAGAGAATTTCAGATGTAAACGAAGCGAGCAAGAGATTCTTTGCCATAAAGCTTCTTGAAAAAGATGATAAGATTGAAGCGTTGTTAGGAAAAAAAGTAGATGTTTCTTCTGAGATTAAGATACTTGAAAATGCATTTGATGATGATACAGAAAGTATTATTACAAATGAACGATATATGTATATTTCATCAATCATAGATGAGTGTTATAAAAAGAAGTCAAAATCACAGCTTACCATTTCAGATAAGATTGATAAGATTGTTACAAACAGAATTCTTGCACTTCCGATATTTGCGATTGTTATGATTATCGTATATTATATATCAATTTCAACCGTCGGAGGTTGGGTAACTGACTGGACAAATGATGGTTTATTTGGTGATGGCTTCCACTTCCTTGGTAAGGGCAGCAGTGATTATGATGATGCCGTTGCAAAATTTGCTGAGGAAAATATATTTATTGACGATGTAACAGCTATCGTTACGGAAGCTGATAAAGCAGAAGTAATCGGTGCCGAGGATATTCTTGGTGCTATAGAAGATGAAGATTTCGGTGCTTTTGACGAAGCATACGGTACATATGGAGAGTCTCTTGCAGAAGAGGGATTTGACATATCAGGACTTGTAGATGAAAAGCTTGAAGAAGCTCCGGACCCGGCCGATTACGGATGGTGGATTCCGGGTATACCTGTCCTTGTAGGAAACGGACTTGAAGCGATTAACTGTAATGAGGTTGTTGAGGGACTTATTGTTGACGGTATTGTTGCCGGTGTAGGTGCGGTACTCGGATTCGTACCACAGATGTTTGTTCTTTTCATTTTCCTTGCATTCCTTGAGGCTTGCGGATATATGGCAAGAGTTGCGTTTATCATGGATAGAATATTCAGAAAGTTTGGTCTTTCAGGAAAATCATTTATTCCTATGCTGATTGGCTCAGGTTGTGGTGTACCGGGTGTAATGGCATCCAGAACAATTGAAAATGACAGAGACCGTAAGATGACAATTATGACAACAACATTTGTTCCTTGTGGAGCAAAGATGCCTATAGTAGCACTGATTGCTGCCGCTCTTTTTGATAATGTATGGTGGGTTGCACCTAGTGCATATTTTGTAGGAATTGCGGCAATAATATGTTCAGGTATTATTCTTAAGAAGACAAAGATGTTTGCCGGAGACCCTGCACCATTTGTTATGGAGCTTCCTGCATATCACCTTCCTACAGTAGGTAATGTACTTAGAAGTATGTGGGAGCGTGGCTGGTCATTCATTAAGAAAGCCGGTACGATTATTCTTCTGTCATCTATCATAATATGGGCAGGCTCAACATTAGGATGGGTTGATGGCAAGTTTATGTTTGATGCAGAAATGGAGCTTGAGGCTTCTATACTTGGTAAGATAGGAGATGTTGTATCTGTTATATTTGCACCTCTTGGTTTCGATAATATCAGAGCAACAATCGCAACAATCATGGGACTTGTTGCAAAGGAAGAGGTTGTAGGTGTATTTGGTGTTCTTGACTTTGAGGGACTTTCAAAGCTTGCTGCATATTCATTCCTTGTATTCAATCTTCTTTGTGCTCCATGCTTTGCCGCTATGGGTGCTATAAAGAGAGAGATGAACAATGCAAAGTGGTTCTGGTTCGCAATCGGATATCAGTGTATACTTGCATATATTGTATCATTATGTGTATTCCAGCTTGGAACACTCTTCACAGGCGGTGGATTTGGCGTTTGGACGGTAATCGCGTTTATACTTGTAGCCGGTTTCATCTTCCTGCTTGTAAGACCTTATAAGGAAAGCACAACACTTGATGTTAAGGTTAAGCTTAACACAGCAAAATAGATTCTCTTTTAAATAATATTAATCATACACACTGCCCTGCATGTTATCCTGCAGGGCAGTAATTTTGTTTTTATAAACAATACTATAGTAAGTATTTATTATGAATGTACTTGTCGCAACGCATTCTGAAATGTTATAATCAAAAAACAAAGATTGATAAAGTCCATATTAGGGATGAAGAATAAATGAATATGGAGGAATCACAATGGATAAAGAGAAACTAATTGCAGCCGGAATAGATTATGACGAAGGCTTAAAACGGTTCGCCGGAAGAGCAGCTATCTATGAGAAATTTCTTCTAAAATTTGTTGAAGATGATACATTTGCAAAGTTGGAAGAAGCGATGTTAAATAAGGATTATGCTACCGGCTTTTTAATGGCACATACAGCCAAGGGGATTGCAGGAAATATGAGCGTAAACAGATACTTTAAGAGTGTTTCGGAGCTTACGGAGGAGCTTAGAAATAATCCCACAGACAGAGCAATAGAACTTTTTGAGATAGCAAAGAAAGACTATCTTGAGGCAGTAGCTGCGATTAAAGAAAATGACTAAAGATAATATTTATACAAGAAAAGGATATGTCCAGTTGTTTGCAATGATAGCTGTAATTTTCTGGGCATTTGCGTTTCCTCTCATCAAAATTGGATTTGATGAATTTGCCATTTCTTCAAATGATAATTGGAGTAAGGCTTTATTTGCAGGAATAAGATTTTTTGCAGCAGGGATTTTGCTAATATTGTTTGCGATTTTGAAAGGATTAAAAACAGATATAAAGAATGGTAGTGATATCGCCCTGTTATTGGCATTTGGATTTGTAAATACATCTCTTCATTATTTTTTCTTTTATCTGGGACTTTCCTATATGGACGGTTCAAGGTCGGCATTGTATGATTCGCTAAGTACATTTTTGCTGATTCTATTTGCATGTATTTTTTTTGCGAGCGATACCATGACGTGGCAAAAGGCATTAGGCTGTTTAATCGGTTTTTCGGGAATACTCGTAATAAGTATAAGTAAAAACGGCTTTAATCTGTCATTTCCAGGTGATATGTTTATGGTGTTCAATTCACTTTGTTCTGCCTTTGGCGGAATCCTGACAAGAATCGTAACAAAACGAATGAATCCGTTTTATGCAACAGGGCTTAGTCTTTCTATAGGCGGAGTTATCCTTATGGGTGTCGGTTTTTTTATGGGTGGAAGATTGCACAACATTACAACTATGGGCGTCATTGTGCTTATTTGTCTGATACTGATTTCGGCGGTGGGATTTGCCCTCTATAATACGCTGATACTTTACAATCCTGTAGGAAATGTGGCTATCTTCAATTCGTTTATACCTGTTCTTGGGGCACTGCTTAGCTGTATCATGCTGCATGAAGCATTTTCATACAGATATATTATTTCGGCAGTACTTGTTACAGCAGGCGTATTGATTGTAAATAAAGCAAAATCATAATATTTGAGCTTGCATAACACTTTTATTTATTATATTATTCTAATAGGATGTATACACAACTGGCGGAAACAGCATTTGCTGTGTAGGATTACCTACAGGGAGTGTATACAAATAAAAACAGCCGACCGCCTGGGCATACATTTATTTTGTGTGTTCAGACGGTCTTTTTTAATGATGGGAAATTCTTTGAATTTCCTATGAAACGAAACGCACAATCACGTAAATATGTTATTTACAATTTTATAACGGAGGAAAAAGAAATGGAAATGTTATCACTGGCATCAGAGCTGAATCAGAATTCATACCCTGGAAGAGGGATTGTAATCGGTAAGTCTGAGGATGGATTCAAGGCTGTAGCAGCTTACTTTATCATGGGGAGAAGCTCAAACAGCAGAAACCGTGTATTTGTAACCGAGGAAGAAGGCATCAGAACAGAGGCTTTTGATGCATCAAAGCTTGAAGATCCAAGCCTTATTATCTATGCACCTGTAAGAGTTCTTGGAAAAAACACCATCGTGACAAATGGCGACCAGACAGATACCGTATATGACGGGCTTGCAGGCGGTCTTACATTTGAGCAAGCCTTAAGCAGCAGGGAATTTGAGCCTGACGGTCCTAATTACACACCGAGAATATCAGGTGTGATGCATGTAGAAGATGGCAAATATGATTATCAGATGTCTATTTTAAAGAGCAACAACGGAAATCCGGACGCCTGCAACAGATATACATTTTCCTATGAGCATCCTGTCAATGGAGAAGGTCATTTTATCCACACCTATATGCATGACGGCAATCCGCTTCCAAGCTTTGAGGGGGAGCCTAAGCTTGTTGGAATTTCAGGAGATATCGATGAATTTGCCAATATGGTATGGACCAATCTCAATGAGGAAAATAAGGTATCACTCTTTGTCAGATATATTGATATCGCAACGGGTGAATATGAAACAAGAATTATCAATAAGAATCAATAAGAATCAGTAAGAATCAGTAAGAATCAGGAGGATAATAATATGAACGAAATTCAGTTGAAGTATGGATGTAACCCGAATCAGAAGCCTTCAAGAATCTATATGGAGGATGGCAGCGAGCTTCCCGTTAAGGTATTAAACGGAAAGCCGGGCTATATTAATTTCCTTGATGCATTGAACGGCTGGCAGCTTGTAAAAGAGCTGAAGGCAGCCACAGGACTTCCGGCTGCAACTTCCTTCAAGCATGTATCACCGGCAGGTGCTGCCGTTGGTTTACCACTCGATGAAACCCTTGCAAAGATTTACTGGGTGGATGACCTTGGCGAATTGTCACCACTTGCCTGTGCATATGCAAGAGCAAGAGGTGCTGACAGAATGTCATCATTTGGTGATTTTATAGCACTTTCAGATGTATGTGATGCCGATACGGCAAGACTAATCAAAAGAGAGGTTTCTGACGGTGTGATTGCACCGGGCTATACAGACGAGGCTATGGAGCTTCTTATGGCAAAGAAGAAGGGAAATTACAATATCATCCAGATAGATGAAAATTATGTTCCTGCTGAAATCGAAAGAAAGCAGGTATACGGAATTACATTTGAACAGGGCAGAAACAAGCTGAACATAGATGCTGATTTGCTCTCAAATATAGTAACGGTAAACAAGGACATTCCTGAAGCTGCCCTTATAGATTTGAAGATTTCCCTGATTACGTTGAAGTATACACAGTCCAATTCTGTATGCTATGTAAAGGGCGGACAGGCTATCGGTATCGGTGCAGGCCAGCAGTCAAGAATTCATTGTACAAGACTTGCGGGACAGAAGGCTGACAACTGGTTCCTTCGTCAGGCGCCACAGGTTATGAACCTTCAGTTTGTTGACAATCTGGGCAGAGCAGACAGAGATAATACAATCGATGTATATATCGGAGATGAGTATGAGGATGTCCTTCGTGAGGGAGAGTGGCAGAAACGCTTTAAGGTAAAGCCTCCTGTATTTACAAGAGAAGAGAAGCGTGCTTGGCTTGACAAGAATCAGGATATTACCCTTGGTTCAGATGCTTTCTTCCCATTCTCAGATAATATTGAGAGAGCCTATAAGAGTGGTGTTAAATATATTGCACAGCCGGGCGGTTCGGTAAGAGATGACCTTGTTATCAAGTGCTGTGATAAGTATAATATGGCAATGGTATTTACAGGAATCAGATTGTTCCATCACTAAGTAATCGTTTGGATACCATAATTTAATATAACTCTAAAAGCTCAAAACGGTGGATATACGATAGAAATTCCGTATATCCACCGTATTTATTTTTAATATATCATTACATTCATTTCTTTTCCCTTTATAATCGTTTTATTTTGTGCTACAATATATCAGTGAATTTGTGCAATTTTGTAATAAAAGTAGATGGTCTCGTTTCCTCCCAAGATAACGAGACGCTTACAACAAATACACTTTGGCATATTAAAATATAATTAACTATATGAGGTTTTTGTTATGGCAACAAGAAAAAGAAGACGAAGAAGAAGGAATAATAAATACAGATTGGATTATAAACGACTGTTTGTATTCTTTATTTTTTGTGTTTTATTGGTGTTCGGTATCATTTACGGAATATCAGCTTTGCTCTCACATAAGAAGGAATACTTTGAAGAAGGACTTCAGTTCTATGAAGAGAAAAAATATGATGAAGCTCTTGAAAAGTTTGAGGCTGCACTGAGTGAATCCCAGTTGCTTTCAGAGAGAACAGATACAAATATAAAGCTCTATATTGCCGATACATATATGAAACAAGGGAATTATGGCGAGGCTTTAACCGAATATAAGGATATACTTGAAAACGCACATACAAATAAAAAAGAGGTTACTTCCATGATGGAGCTGGCAGATGCGCTATACAGCTTTGAACAGGGAAATTATGCGGTAGCTATTGAAGGACTTGAGAAAAAAGCTGATAAATGGCATGAGCTGTATATGTACATAGGCACATGTTATGGAGAGCTTGATAATTCGGATAAGATGTTTGAGAATTATGAAGCATATGTCAGGGAATTTGGCTTTAATTCATATATATATGCACAATATGCATCCTATTACATAAGCATTGCAGACTACGAAACAGCAATTGGCTATATCAATAACGGCCTTGACAGCGATGCGGAATACAATGCGCAGTTAAGACTTATGGAAATAGCGTATTACGAGGAGCAAAACGATTATAATTATGCCTATGAGCTTGCCAAAGAGCTTGTAGAATTATATCCTGAATATGAAGAAGGTCAGCATGAATATATATTCTTAAGCACAAGAACAACGGAACAGGATTATTAGAATATCTAAGAAAGAAAAATGAAGATACGATTATTGTTGTTGGTTTGCAAACAGATTATTGTATGGACGCAACCGTAAAGCGCGGTTTTGAACATGGCTTTAAAATGATTGTTCCTGCAAATACAAACAGTACGTTTCATAATGATTTTATGACCGCCGAAACGACATACGAAAACAATATGTATTTTAATCAAATATAATGATGGGGGGTGTTATTTTGGAGATTCAATTATGGCGTGAGATTTTATCTCCATATGAACAGGCAGTCGATGAGCTGCTGATAAAATTCAATCACATTATAGCCCAGTACAGAAATCAGGGCTTGTATTCGCCTATAGAGACGGTAACAGGCAGGGTAAAAAAGATATCAAGTATTCTTGACAAGCTGCAGAAGAAGAATATTCCGATGGATCAGATTGTTGAGGAAATGGATGATATCGCAGGAATCAGGGTAATGTGCCAGTTCGTCGAGGATATCGATAAGGTAGTCGAGATCATTCGTGACAGAAGTGATATGCGCATCAGAGAGGAAAAGGATTATATTACAAATGCCAAGAATAGCGGATATCAGAGTTACCATATTATTCTTGATTATGATGTATATACCATCAACGGCCCGAAAACCATTCAGGCTGAAATCCAAATAAGAACGCTTGCAATGAATTTCTGGGCAACAATAGAACATTCGTTACAATATAAGTATAAGCATAATATGCCTGAACATATCAGGGAGAAGCTTCATGCTGCTGCAGATGCAACGGTAGCACTTGATAAGGAAATGTCTCAGGTGAGAGGAGAAATCATGGATGCTCAGAATTCCTTTAATATAAAGGCAAATATCGTTTCTGAGATACTTATCAACATACAGAATCTGTATCGGGTAGGCAACCAACGTGAGGTTGTCAAGATACAGGACGAATTCTATAAAATCTATCAGCAGGATGATATGGAGCTGCTGAATACATTTGCAAAACAGCTTGATATTATAGCCGAGGGATATAAAGCACAAAGCCTCAATTAATATTCGGCTGCTGATATTGTAATTGATATCGGCTCTATTCAGAATACCATTCAGAAATATTTGAAAAGGGAGAGGCAAATGAGACTGCCGCAAGCATTTGACGAAAGAATAAAAGAACAACTAAAAGATGAATACAATGCGTATATCGCCTGTCTTGATAAGGAGATGTATCATGGAATCAGAATTAATACCTCCAAGATTAGTGTTGAGGATTTTCTCAAGATATCTCCTTTTGAGCTGACACCGATAGAGTGGGTTGAAAATGGCTTTTATTACGACCATAAAAAGTATACGCCTTCCAAGCATCCGTATTATTATGCCGGACTATACTATATTCAGGAGCCGAGTGCCATGACCCCTGCCAGTGTGCTTGATATAGAAGAGGGTGACCTTGTACTTGATATATGTGCAGCGCCGGGCGGTAAATCTACCGAGCTTGCAGCCAAACTAAATGGTACGGGGATGTTGATTACGAACGATATCAGCAATTCAAGGGCAAAAGCGCTACTGAAAAATATGGAGCTGTTTGGTATCGGAAATATGTGTCTTGTAAACGAACCTCCAAACAGTATTTCGGCGGCATTTGCCGGAATGTTTGACAAAATCCTGATAGATGCCCCCTGTTCAGGCGAAGGAATGTTCCGCAAATCAGGTTCCATGATAACCGCATGGGAAAATAACGGAACTGAATTATTTGCAGGTTTGCAAAAAGGCATCTTAAATGAGATGGTAAAATGTCTGAAACCGGGCGGTACCATGCTTTATTCCACCTGCACCTTCTCACCTCTCGAAAATGAACAGTCGGTGGAGTATTTACTTTCTCTTGACGACAGTCTGTATCTGAAGGAGGTTCCGAAATATACAGGATTTGATGATGGACATCCGGAATGGGGAACCACCGGAAATGCCGACCTTGTAAAATGTGCCAGATTGTGGCCGCACAGAATAAAAGGAGAAGGTCATTTCGTTGCTCTTATAGGAAAAAAAGATACGGAGGATGTGGGTGGTATATCAGAATATTGCTTTAAACCATATAAATTGGATGATTATACCGCTGCATTTTTGTCGCATATTTCGGCAGATGCAGGAATAGATTCTGCCAGAATTGAGGAAAATAAAGGAAAGCTTTATTTTATTCCTTATGGTACACCGAATGTAAGAGGATTAAGACTGCTCAGGCAGGGACTATATCTTGGAGAAATCAAGAAAAACCGTTTTGAACCGGGACAGTCACTTGCAATGTATCTGTCCATGTCAGATTATGACAATTCAATTTCTCTGTCATGCGAAGACGGACGAGTAATCAAATATCTTAAGGGTGAAACGATTGAGATAGAAGATTGTAATGTTAAAAACGGATATGTACTTGTTTGTGTAGACGGCTATCCCCTTGGATGGGCAAAAAACAATAATGGATTATTAAAAAATAAATATTTATCAGGCTGGAGGATGATGTAATGAAAAAAATAGCAGTAGTAACAGGTGCTTCATCAGGTATCGGAAGAGAATTCGCAATACAGATAAGCAAAAAATACAATACCATTGAAGAAATTTGGATTATCGCAAGACGGACAGATAAACTGAATGAGGTAAAAAAAGAAATAAATGGTAAACTGGTGAGAATCCTCGGTCTTGACCTTTCTAAGGATGCGGACATTACCTTTTATAAGTCACTTCTTGAAAGACAAAATCCGTCAATAAGGCTTCTTGTAAACGCTGCCGGTTTTGGTATATGTGGACATTTTGACAAGACATCCTATGAAGATAATATCGGAATGATAGACTTGAATTGTAAAGCACTTACGGCTATGACCTATATATCACTTCCGTATATGTCATCTCCTGCAAATATTATCAATGTCGCATCATCAGCAGGATTTCTGCCGCAGCCTTCGTTTTCAGTATATGCTGCAACAAAGTCAATGGTACTCAGCTTTTCAAGAGCATTAAACCAGGAGCTGTTTGACAGAAATATTACAGTTACCGCCGTATGTCCGGGCCCTGTTAAGACGGAGTTTTTTGATATTGCAGAAAAAAATACAAATACGAAGGCGTACAAGTACCTGTTCAGAGCCAATCCAAAGCGTGTGGTAAGAAAGGCACTTCTGGATTCCTTTTATTTCAAAGACGTTTCCGTATACAGCCTTCCGATTAAAGTCGTCAGATTATTGGCAAAATTATTACCTCACGGCATTTTAATTCAATTTATTAAATAAACGAATTGTATATAGTATATTGAAAAAACGGATATTACGGACAAACCTATCAATAAGTTAGAGGAGAAAAGATACATTGGAAAAAGGTGACTATGGTTATATCGAACGATACAAGAAAAGGCTTCTAATCAGCATCATAATACTTGGACTTATTATTATACTTGGTGTGTTCTTTTCGGTAGCCGTATTTGATACCAGAAAAAATCTGTTTATATTGCTGCCGATTCTGACCAGTTTGCCATTTGCAAAGCAACTGGTTTCCTACATATTGTGTGCTCATTTTAAGCCGCTTTCAAAAGAAGAATATGAACTTTTAAATAATAAAATAAGCTATAGCAGAAGTGAGGATATCGTTTATGATATATCCCTTAGCAGATATGAAGGAATACTATTTTTCCCTGCCGCTATTGTAAGGAACGGAAGAATCCTATTCCTGTATACAGATAAATTGAAGAAAAAATATCCTGATATGGATAGTCTCAAGAAGGAAATTGAAAAATCCTTTGAAAACCAAAAGAAGCCTTATGTTATTCTGGTTACTACAAGTGTGAAGGAATTTATTAAAAAGGCAAATACCATAAAAGAGCCGGGAGAGGAATTCATATCAAAAGACAAGAAAATGAGAAATACATTGTTTGAGCTGGGAGTTTAGAATGCAGGAAATCATTGTAGAAAAAAATGAGGCTGACCAGAGACTTACAAAGCTTCTGATGAAATATTTAAATAAGGCTCCGTCAAGCTTCATTTACAAAATGCTGCGTAAAAAAAATATTAAATTGAACGGTATAAGGGCAAAGGGGGATGAACTGCTAAAAAAGGGGGATGTCATTCAGCTTTATCTTTCTGATGAGACAATATCAGGATTTCAAAGTGAAAAGACATCCGTACCACCATCACCTTCCGGACACTTTAAGCTTACGGTAATCTATGAGGATGATAATATTCTGATTGCAGACAAGCCTGTTGGAATATTATCCCAAAAAGCAGAAGCTTCTGACTATTCTATTAATGAGGCTTTTATAGACTATATGCTGGAAAAAGGTGAGCTATCACAGGCACAGCTTCAGACCTTTAAGCCGTCTATCTGCAATCGATTAGACCGTAATACATCCGGTCTTATTATTTGCGGAAAATCCTTAAGCGGAAGTCAGGAAATGAATTATATTATAAAAAACAGACTTGTGGACAAATATTATACCACCATTATTCATGGAGAACTGACAAAGGCCATCGACAGCAGATGCTATCATATCAAAGACGGAACCAAGGTTCATATATATGATAGAAGGCCAACGGACGGTAATGCTGCCGAGATACATACGATATTTGAGCCTGTTAAAACGGCAAACGGCTATACCCTTGTAAGGGTGAAGCTTATAACCGGCAAAACACACCAGATTCGGGCACAGGCTGCCCATCTGGGATTTTCCATAATCGGGGAACGAAAATATAACAACAATATCGGTTTAATCGATTTTAATAAACAGCATGGTCTTCAATATCATCTGTTGCATTGCGAGAGCCTATACTTTCACGACATCAAGGGTTCGCTCGATTATTTAAATGATAGAAAAATCACCTGTGAAAAGCCAAAGCTGTTTCAGAAGATAGAAAGGGAATTGTTTGATTAAATGGCTACATGGAATTCGAGAGGTCTGAGAGGTTCTACGCTTGAGGACATGATTAATTATACAAATGAATATTACAGGGAGAAAAGACTTGCACTTGTACAAAAAATACCAACACCCATAAAGCCTGTCAAAATAGACAAGGACAGCAGCCAGATAACACTTGCCTATTTTGAAAAAGACTCAACTGTCGACTATATCGGTACTGTACAGGGAATCCCGATTTGTTTTGATGCGAAGGAATGTGCACAGGACACGTTTTCCATGCAGAACATCCATGAGCATCAGTATCATTTTATGAAGGATTTCGAGTCACAACAGGGCATCAGCTTTCTGATTGTATTTTTCACTCATAGAAACAGCTTTTATTATATGCGGTTTTCTGAGCTAAAGAAATATGTCGAAAGAATTGAAAAAGGACACCCCAAGAATTTTCATTATCATGAGCTGGATAAGCACTATTTTCTTACGGGTAAAAACGGTGCCTTAGTCCATTACCTTGAGGGCATCCAGCTTGATTTATCTGAACGTGACGATTGAACAAAATTGAAAAATACCGAATCAATATTGATTTGTAAAATAAATATTGACAAAGCCTGAAAGCTTACATATAATTAGCACGTTGCTAAATTATCAAGCTACCTGATTAGCACTTTAGTGTGTTAAATCAAACAAAATATTATTTTATCTTCAAATGATAACACTAAATTAAAAATTTAAGGAGAATATATTATGCAGGACAAACTGTTGCAGACACCTGACGGCGTCAGAGACACCTATGATATTGAATGTAAAAAGAAAAGGAAAATTATCAATAAACTGCATCATGTTTTAGAGCTGTACAGCTACCATGACATAGAAACACCAACCTTTGAGTTTTTTGATATATTTAACAGGGATAAAGGCTCCGCTCCTTCAAATGAAATGTACAAGTTCTTTGACAGAGATAACAATACCCTTGTTTTAAGACCGGATATTACACCTAGTATCGCACGTTGTGTTGCAAAGTATTATTCTGATGAGGAGCTTCCTATCAGACTTTGTTACACAGGCAATACATATACAAACACATTAAAGCTGCAGGGAAAGCTGAAGGAGATAACCCAGATAGGGGCAGAGCTTATCAATGACGATTCTTCTGCGGCAGATGCGGAAATTATTGCTACGGTAATCGATTGTTTTATAGAGCTTGGGATTAGTGAATTTCAGATTGAAATAGGACAGATTGACTATTTCAAGGGGCTTGTGGCTGAATCAGATATTTCAAATGAGGCGGAGCTTCAGATAAGAGAGTACATCAATATCAAAAATTTCTTTGGACTTGAAGAATATTTGAAGAAGCTGGATTTAAACGAAAAGCTCAAGAAAGCCTTTATGTCCTTTGACAGTCTCTTTGGCGGCGAAAGTATGCTTGATGAAGCAGAAAAGCTGGTATCGAATCAGGTATCCCTGGATGCTGTAAACAGATTGAGAAGAGTATATAAGGCATTGCGTTATTATGGCTATGAGAAGTATATCGGCTTTGACCTGAGCATGTTAAATGGCTATAACTATTATACCGGAATTATATTCAGAGGTTATACCTACGGAACAGGTAATGCGGTTCTTACAGGTGGCCGTTATAACAATCTGCTGAAGCAGTTTGGCAAGGATGCGCCATCTATCGGCTTTGCATTTTCAGTAGAAGAGCTGATTATGGCCATGAACAGACAAAACATTGAAATTGAGGTATCTTATTCCAATACGGTTATACTTTATGATATTGAAAATCAGGAGCCTGCCATAGGGCTTGGCATAAATCTTCGTTCCAAGGGCAGAAAGATAGAGCTTATCAGAAAATCCCACAGAAAGTCACTTGAAGATTATGTGGAATATGCAAAAAGAGAGCATTTCTCAGGTCTGCTTTATCTGAAGGACGGAAATACAATTACAGCATATGACCTGTTAAATGGCGAAACATCAGAAGTATATATTGACAAATTGTAATAAACCAAGATAATTTATGTCATATGGTCATTATCCTGTGACAATATATAAGGAGATACATCAATGAGGTATTTAACATTTGCCCTCGCAAAAGGGCGTTTAGCGAAAAAAACCCTGGCACTTCTTGAACAGATAGGAATTACCTGTGATGAAATGAAGGACCCGGATACAAGAAAGCTTATATTTGTAAATGAAGATTTAAAGTTTAAATTTTTTCTTTCCAAGGCAACAGATGTCCCAACCTATGTGGAATATGGTGCAGCTGATATCGGCGTAGTAGGAAAGGATACACTTCTTGAAGAAGGAAGAAATCTCTATGAGGTAATGGACCTTGGCTTTGGAAAATGCAGAATGTGTGTATGCGGTCCTGCATCAGCAAAAGAAATTCTGAAACGAAATGAAATCATACGTGTTGCCAGCAAATATCCGGTTATCGCCAGGGATTATTTTAATAATCAAAAGAATCAGACGGTAGAAATTATAAAGCTCAACGGCTCTGTAGAGCTGGCGCCCATCGTCGGTCTTTCAGAGGTTATCGTGGATATCGTTGAAACAGGCAGCACATTAAGAGAAAACGGGCTTGAAGTTTTAGAGGAGATTTGCCCGCTGTCAGCCAGAATGGTGGTAAATCAGGTAAGTCTTAAGATGGAAAACCAGAGAATCAGAAAGCTTCTGGCAGACTTAAACGATTTGATAAGTAAGGAGGCATAAGCTATGAGAATAGTTGAATTAAATCAAGATACAAAAAAGGATATATTAAATAATCTGTTAAAGAGAAGTCCCTCCAATTACGGTGATTATGCTGCCACAGTAGAGGCAATCGTAAATGATGTAAGGGATAACGGAGATGCCGCATTGTTTTCCTATACAAAGAAATTTGACAAAGCGGACATCACAGCCGACAATGTTCTGGTTACAAAAGAGGAAATCGAGTATGCCTATACACAGGTAGACAAGGAGCTTCTGGATGTCATCAGAAAGGCAAAGGAAAACATAAGAGAATATCACGAAAAACAGAAGCAGTACAGCTGGTTCGACTCCAAGCCAAACGGAACGCTTCTGGGACAGAAGGTATCGGCTCTTGCTTCCGTAGGTGTCTATGTTCCCGGCGGAAAAGCGGTCTATCCATCCTCCGTTCTGATGAACGTAATGCCTGCAAAGGTTGCCGACGTTGAAAATATTATCATGACTACACCTTGTAATGCAGAGGGGGAGGTATATGCCACTACGCTTGTTGCTGCAAATGAAGCAGGCGTTACAGCTATTTATAAGGCAGGCGGAGCGCAGGCTATCGCCGCTCTTGCCTATGGAACAGAAAGTATTCCAAAGGTAGACAAGATTGTTGGCCCGGGAAATATATTTGTTGCGCTTGCAAAAAGAGCGGTATACGGACATGTCAGCATCGATTCCATAGCAGGACCTTCAGAGGTTCTTGTGCTTGCTGACGATACGGCAAACCCGCGATATGTAGCTGCCGACCTGTTATCACAGGCGGAACATGATGAGATGGCATCAGCCATTCTTGTTACGACATCAAAGGCTTTGGCAGAAAAAGTATCCGTTCAGGTGGATGCATTTATAGAAGAATTGTCCAGAAAAGAAATCATGAGAAAGTCGATTGATAACTACGGATATATACTTCTTGCAGACAGCTTAAATGATGCTATTGATGCCGTAAATGACATCGCATCAGAACATCTTGAAATCGTAACAGCAAATCCTTTTGATGTTATGACAAGAATCAGAAATGCAGGCGCTATCTTTATAGGAGAGTATTCCTCCGAGCCGCTTGGTGACTATTTTGCAGGACCGAACCACGTTCTGCCGACTAACGGAACAGCAAAATTCTTCTCGCCACTTTCGGTTGATGATTTCATTAAGAAATCAAGTATTATATACTATTCAAAGGAGGCTCTTGAAGCTGTACATAAGGATATTGAAAGCTTTGCAAAGGCAGAACAGCTGACAGCACACGCAAACTCAATCGCCGTCAGATTCGAGCAAGATTAATATTTGATATATGAGCTTCGTAGTGGTATAATCAATGTCACTATAATATAGATGTATTTTATAAATACGTCTATATCGATTATCAGAATTCATGTAGACTACGTTATTTATAACTTCATGGATACGAAAAAAAATAACTATTTTTATGAGGTACACAGCCACATATAGATGGCGTCCCCATACACAATACAAGGAGATGACAAAATGGCAGACAGAGCAGTAAAATGCACAAGAAAAACAGGTGAAACCGATATAACACTTGAGCTGAATCTTGACGGTAAAGGCAATACAAAGATTGATACCGGTATCGGTTTCTTTGACCATATGCTTACAAGCTTTGCAAAGCATGGCTTCTTTGACCTGAATCTTACGGTAAAAGGCGATTTATATGTGGATTCACATCACACGATTGAAGACACAGGAATTGTACTTGGAAAGGCAATAAAGGGTGCTCTGGGAGATAAGAAATCTATCAAGCGATTTGGAAACTTTTTTCTGCCGATGGATGAAACGCTTGTCATGTGTGCCATTGATTTATCCGGAAGGCCTTATCTTGTATACGATTTAAAGCTTACAACGGAAAGAGTAGGATATTTTGATACACAGATGGTTAAGGAATTCTTCTATGCCGTTTCCTATGGCGCAGAAATGAATTTGAACTTGAAGCAATTTTCCGGTTCAAATGACCATCACATTATAGAAGCTGCCTTTAAGGCATTTGCCAAGGCGCTTGATGAAGCAACTTCTATAGACGAAAGATTAAACGGTAAAGTATTATCCACAAAGGGTTCACTTTAAGGAGGTTACTATTATGTACAAAAAGATTATACCTTGTCTTGACCTTGACAACGCTGTTGAAATGGCAAAGTTTTACAATGATGCAGGAGCTGATGAAATTGCATTCTTCGACAGCAAAGCAACGAAGGAAGGCAGAGAAGCAGATATAGCAACAATCAAGGAAATATGTAAAAATGTAGATATCCCCCTTTTAGCCTGCGGTGGTGTAAGACGCCTTGAAGATATCAAGAAAATGCTATATGCAGGTGCCTCAAAGGTTTGTATGAAATCAGCCGCCCTGAATAATCCCGAACTGGTTACAGAAGCAGCAGACCGTTTCGGCTCCGAAAGAATTATTGTTACCATCGATTTAAGCGAGTGTGAAAATCCGGTAGAATATGCAGCAACACTTAAGAAGCTGGGTGCAGGGGAATTATTGCTCCTTCATAATAATCAGGTGCCTGACTATATCGACATTGTTAAGGAAATCAGAAACAAGGTTGCATTGCCTATCATTGTTTCGACATATGCAACTGACGGCGAAGCTGTAGCCGGCATGATAAAAGATACGAATGCCGAGTCCATTTCGCTTTATAATCTTGCTCAAATGGATATAATGGAAATGAAACAGGCATGTGTTAAAGAAAATCTTACAATGAATACATTTGAAAGCAGCATCAGCTTTGATGAATTCAAGCTGAATTCAGACGGACTGATTCCTTGTATTGTTCAGCACTACAAGACAGGTGAAGTCCTGATGATGGCATACATGAATAAAGAATCCTATGATATGACGATAAGGACAGGCCGCATGACCTATTGGAGTAGAAGCAGACAGGAATTATGGGTAAAGGGAGAAACATCAGGTCATTTCCAATTTGTAAAATCCCTGTCACTTGACTGTGATAAGGATACACTTCTTGCCAAGGTTTCACAGATCGGAGCCGCCTGCCATACAGGAAGTCCGACATGCTTCTTTACAAATCTTGTAAAGAAAGAATATAATGACACAAATCCTATCAAGGTATTTGAAGAAGAGTACAATATTATCGTTGACAGAAAAGATAATCCAAAGGAAGGCTCTTACACAAATTATTTGTTTGATAAGGGTATCGATAAAATACTGAAGAAGGTAGGAGAAGAGGCAACCGAAATCGTGATTGCGGCCAAAAATCCTGATTCAGAAGAATTAAAATATGAAATTTCAGATTTCTTATATCATCTTATGGTTCTTATGGTAGAACGTGGCGTAAGCTGGACCGATATTACAAAAGAGCTGGCTGATAGAAGATAGGGAGGACATAAAAATGCAAAAATATGGTGTAAATGAATTAAGAAAAATGTTTTTGGAATTTATGGAAAGCAAAGGACATTTAAAGCTTAACAGCTTTTCGCTTGTTCCACATAATGACAACAGCCTGCTCCTTATCAATTCCGGAATGGCTCCACTGAAACCGTATTTTACAGGTCAGGAAGTTCCGCCCAGAAAGAGAGTTACGACCTGTCAGAAGTGCATCAGAACAGGAGATATTGAAAATGTCGGCAAAACGGCAAGACATGGTACATTCTTTGAGATGCTTGGAAACTTCTCATTTGGTGATTATTTTAAACACGAAGCGATTGCCTGGACATGGGAATTTCTTACAGAGATTGTAGGTCTGGATGCTGACAGATTATATCCGTCTATATACGAAGAGGATGATGAGGCATTTGAAATTTGGAATAAGGAAATCGGTATCAGCCCTGAAAGAATATTCCGATTTGGAAAAGAGGATAATTTCTGGGAGCACGGTGCCGGTCCATGCGGTCCATGCTCAGAGGTTTATTATGACAGAGGCGAAAAATACGGCTGTGGCAAGCCGGAATGTACAGTAGGCTGCGACTGCGACCGATATATGGAGGTCTGGAACAACGTATTTACACAGTTTGATAACGATGGTCACAACAACTATTCAGAACTTGAACAGAAGAATATTGATACCGGTATGGGACTTGAAAGACTGGCAGTCCTTGTACAGGATGTTGATTCCATATTTGATATTGACACCATAAAGGCACTTAGAGATAAGGTCTGTGAACTGGCAAATGTTTCCTATTTGGAAGACCCTGCACAGGATGTATCCATCAGACTGATAACCGACCATATCCGTTCCGTTACATTTATGACCTCCGATGGTATTGTTCCTTCAAACGAAGGCAGAGGCTATGTGCTCAGAAGACTTCTCAGACGTGCAGCAAGACACGGAAGACTTCTTGGAATATCAGGCAAGTTTCTTTCTGAGCTTGCAAATACCGTTATTGAGGTTTCAAAGGATGCATATCCTGAGCTTGGTGAGAAAAAGGAATATATTTTCAATAAGATAGATAAGGAAGAGGACAGCTTTAACAAGACGATTGATACAGGTCTCGCGATTCTCAAGGACTATATTACAGAGCTTAAGACAACGGGTAAAAATGTATTAAGCGGCGATTATGCATTTAAGCTTTATGATACCTATGGCTTCCCGCTCGACCTTACCAAGGAGATTCTTGAAGAAGAGAATATCGCCGTTGACGAGGCCAGATTTGCCGAATGTATGAATATACAGAGAGAGACAGCCAGAAAAGCCCGTAAGGTTACTACCTATATGGGAGCAGATGCTACCGTATATGAGCAGCTTGACGTTGCTCTTACATCAACCTTTGTTGGCTATGATAAATTAGAATATGAAAATGAGATTATGGCAATCACCACCGATAAGGAAGCTGCCGATACGGTTACCGAAGGCATGCAGGCCTCCATTATTGTTGCCGAGACACCGTTTTATGCAACAATGGGTGGACAGACAGGTGATGCCGGTGTCATTAAAACGGCAAACGGTACATTTGTTGTACAGGATACCATCAAGGTTGTCGGCGGTAAAATTGCACATGTCGGCTATGTAGAGTCCGGTGAATTGAATGTAGGCGATATGGCAAAGCTGTCTGTCGATGCTGAAAGACGTTCCCTGATTTGCAAGAACCATTCCGCGACGCACCTTCTCCAGAAGGCTCTGAAGCTTGTTCTCGGAGAGCATGTAGAACAGGCAGGTTCACTTGTAGAGCCGGGAAGACTTCGGTTTGACTTTTCTCACGACCAGGCTATGAGCACTGATGAGATAAGACAGGTAGAAGAAATTGTCAATAAAGAGATTGAAGCAAATATTCCTGTTGTTACGGATATCATGTCTCTTGAAGAGGCAAAAAAAACAGGTGCAATGGCACTTTTCGGCGAGAAATACGGCGAGTCTGTACGTGTTGTAACCATGGGTGATTTCTCCAAGGAGCTTTGTGGTGGTACGCATGTTCCAAACACAGGTGTTATCAGTACCTTTAAAATCGTTTCCGAATCCGGTGTTGCAGCGGGAACAAGACGTATAGAAGCACTTACGGGAGCAGGTGCATTTGAATATTACAAGAATATAGAGGAGCGGCTTCTTGCAGCAGCCAAGGCCGCCAAAACGGATATGGCAGGTGTTGCAGGAAAAATCGAGCAGATGCTTGCCGAAATCAAGACACTGAATGCTGAAAACAAAAAGCTTAAGGATAAAATGGCAAAGGATTCTGTTGGAGATGTCATGTCAAATGTTGCTGAGCATAACAGCATCAAAATACTTCCTGTAAATGTTCCGAATGCAGACATGAATGCGCTCAGAAATTTGGGGGATGATATGAAGAGCAAGCTGGGAGATTCGGTTGTTATCCTGGCGTCTGATATGGACGGCAAGGTCAATCTTATCGCTATGGCTACCGATGGTGCTGTATCAAAGGGTGCCCATGCTGGTAATATTATTAAGGCTGTTGCCGGACTGGTAGGCGGTGGCGGCGGTGGCCGTCCGAATATGGCTCAGGCAGGAGGAAAAAATCCTGCGGGAATTGAAGCAGCACTCACAAAGGCTGTAGAAGAAGCCAAAGCGCAGCTTGCATAATAGAGGCAGCTTGTATGATTTAATTGCAGATTTCTTAAGGATTCGCTGACAAAACGTGATAAATTATACAAAATATAAAAGAAATATACGGGATTTAACATTTTTTGGTTGACGATTTAATATTTTATGTATATAATACAATTTGTGCTTAAAAAATACCCAAACAGTTGTTATTTGATAGCATAATTTACAACTGGAGGGAGGTCAGGTGAGAGAATGTCAAATGTAATCGTTAAAGAAAACGAAACATTGGATAGTGCTCTTCGCAGATTCAAGAGAAACTGTGCGAAGGCAGGTATCCAGCAGGAAATTCGTAAGAGAGAGCATTACGAAAAGCCTAGCGTAAAGCGTAAAAAGAAATCAGAGGCAGCTAGAAAGCGCAAATATAAGTAAATCATATTGTGATTATAACATGATTTTTTTCGAGTACCGATTTATTCGGTACTCTTTTTTTATTTATTTTCATATAATAGATAAAATCAGTTACGGTGGCCTAATATGAAATCTCTTTTTTCAAATTCATGTATATATGACAACCCACAGATATGCCCTGATGTAAATAAAAATTCCACAAAAGTTACTATACATAGCAACAAATGTATTCTGATTGAAAATTTCAGATGTGTTTTAAATATAAGTAAGGAAGAAATAACCATCAAAGCGAAAAAATATATAATTTCCATTACAGGTAAATCACTTACGATTGATTACTATACAAGCTATGAAATAAAGATTTCAGGAATAATCCTGAATGTAGAATATGTCGATATATAAAATGGCGGGGTATGCAGTATGATTGGATTCATTTTAAAATATTTAACAGGATTTGCCCAAATAGAAGTATCTAGTGGCATAAATACCAGATTACTGAATCTTATGAAAAACAGGAAAATAGATGTATGGGGTATCAGTGAAAATCCGGATACATGCACTTTTTTCATAAACCTAAAGGAAATCAATGAGCTTGAAAAAATGACCGAAAAAGCAAATGTAGAATATAAAGTTTTAAAAGAATATGGTCTGCCGATAATGATTAAAAAAAACAAAAAGAGGTTTTCGCTTTTAATCGGCATGATGCTATTTGGGATATTAATCTATATTGAATCGCTTTTTATATGGAATATTTCGATAGCAGGAGAGGACGATTATACAAAAGAGGAAATATTACAGGCTCTCTCCGATATGGATGTTACATATGGCTCCTATAAGAAAGAAATCGATACCGTTGAGCTGGAGAGGCTTCTTCGGGAACATTTCTCAGAGCTGGCATGGATATCATGCAGCATACGGGGAACCAGTCTTTATATTGATGTAAAAGAAACCCTTGATGTTTTTACCGATACAAGTCTTACCGTTCCATCCAATATTGTAGCAGTTAAGGACTGCTCCATTTATTCCATCGTTACAAGCGAAGGAACACCTGTAGCTAAGATTGGAGATGATGTAAAAAAAGGAGACATCCTTGTTTCAGGAACCGTAAACTTATATGATGACAATGCCGAGATTATGGACACACATTATGTTCCTGCAAAGGCCGAAATAAAGGGTATAACAGAAACTGTTTACAATGAAGAATTTTCACTTACATATTATAAAAAAGAATATAGCGGAAATAATAAGACTGATTATACATTCAGTATATTAGGATATGAGCTCAAGCCATATAATGCAAAGGTTCAATATGATTTGTATGATACCGTGACAGATGAAAACAGACTCCATATAGACAGCTTTTATCTGCCATTTGGTATAATCAAAAACAGCTTTCGGGAATACCGTCTTGTTATGACGGAATATACGGAAGATGAGGCTATTCAGCTCGCTAATGACCGATTAAATACATATATTTGCGAATTGCAAGAAAAAGGGGTGCAAATACTTGAAAATAATGTTAAAATATCAGTTGTGGATGGAAAATGTATCGCCAAAGGAAATATACGCACTTTGGAGAACATAGGCATCTCAAAAGAATTTGATATAAGAAAAGAGGATTCTGTTATTGAGTGATTATTCAAGATCAATGACTGTTACGGCTGAATATGTACAAAATGTATTTGGACAGTTTGATTCCCATGCAAGAAAAATAGAAAAGGCGTTTCAGGTCACCATGATACTTCGGGACGATAAGCTTAAAATATCGGGTGAACAAAAGAATGTAGATATGGCTGTATCCGTACTGGAGCAGCTATTTGCCATTGCCGACAGAGGTACTGTTATCGATGCGCAAAAGGTTGACTATACAATATCCGTAACAACAAATCATCCCGAAGAAAATAAGGAAAATATAGCCGAGCTTGATAATGATATCATATGTCATACAGTAAACGGAAAACCGATTAAGCCAAAGACAAGAGGTCAGAAAGCATATGTGAATGCAATTGATAAATCCATGATTGTATTTGGTGTAGGCCCTGCCGGAACAGGAAAAACCTATCTTGCCATGGCAAAAGCCATAACAGCATTTAAAAATAATGAGGTCAACAGGATTATCCTTACAAGACCTGCCATAGAGGCGGGAGAGAAGCTGGGATTCCTTCCGGGAGATTTACAGAGTAAGGTTGACCCCTATTTAAGACCGCTTTATGATGCATTACATGAAATTATGGGTGGCGACTCCTTTATGAAAAACATGGAAAAAGGTCTTATTGAAGTGGCGCCACTCGCCTATATGAGAGGAAGGACCTTGGACAATGCCTATATCGTGCTGGACGAGGCACAGAACACCACACCGGCACAGATGAAAATGTTTCTGACACGTATAGGATTTGGCTCAAAGGCTATCATAACCGGTGATTTATCACAGAAGGATTTGCCTTTTGAAACAAAATCAGGACTTGAGGTTGCACTCAATGTATTGAAGAATGTCGATGAAATCAGTGTATGTAAGCTTACCAGTCTTGATGTTGTGAGACATCCTCTTGTACAGAAGATTGTAAATGCATACGAGGAATATGAAAAAAAGACAAAACCAAATAAACAGAAGGATACCGTGAAAAATTCCACATCTAAGAAACAAAACCGTTCCAGACGATAACCGGATGGAGCGTAAGGAGTTATATGTCATACAATATTGAAAATGAATATGGGGATATCACGATAAAGGACTATGAAAAGGTTATATGTTCTATTATTGAGCAGTCTCTTCTGTTTGTAGGCTGTCCATATGAATGTGAAATCAATGTTATTTTGACTGATAACAAAACCATAAAAGAAATTAATAACGAACAGAGACAGATAGATAGTGCAACGGATGTATTATCTTTCCCTCTGGTTGATTATATTGTTCCCGGTGACTTTGGCAGACTGAATAAAGCCGATGCCGAATATTTCAATATCCAGACGGGAGAGCTTCTCCTGGGAGATATTGTTATATCGATGGACAAGGTATATGAACAGGCAGAGGCCTATAACCACAGCAGAACGAGAGAGCTTGCTTTTCTTGTCGCACACAGTATGCTGCATCTGTGTGGTTATGACCATATGGAAGAGGAAGAACGGAAGGATATGGAGGACAAGCAGGAACAAATACTTACTATGAAAGGATATACAAGGGATTATGAAGAAATTTAAAATAGGCATTATGCTTGCTGCAGTTGCCGCAATGGGGATGTGTCTGTGCGGTTGTGGCAAAGAGAAAAAGGATAACGAAACAAGTGAGCTTACAACAGGTGATTCTGCATTTATGGAATCAGCAGAAGCGCTGCCTGAGGTGGTACATGACGGCGTATACAATGACTTGACAGGAGAATGGAACACAGACAGAACAGAAGAATATGGCAGACCGATTTCTGTTATGATCAATAATATATCGGAGGCAATTCCACAATCAGATGTCGGTAAGGCGGATATTATATATGAGTTTAAGGTTGAGGGCGGCATCACCAGACTGCTTGGTATTTACAGTGATTACAGCAAGATTGAGAAGCTGGGTTCCATCAGAAGCTGCCGGCCATACTATGTAACGGTTTCAAATGAATTTGATGCTATTTATGTACATTATGGACAATCACCTCAAGGACAGGAAGAGCTGGACAAGACCGGAATAGACCATATCAGCGGACTTAGTGCAGAAGGGAATGTAGCATTCTACAGGGCATCCGATAAAGTGGCACCTCACAATGTTTATACAACAGGAGAGATGATTCAGGCAGGTATTGATTATATCAAATGTGATACAGAGCATTACCACAATTTCAAGAGTATGTTCAAGTTCAATGAAGGGGACAAGACTCCAGAAGGTGGAGATACCGCCAAAACCGTTAAGCTTGCAATCAGCAACTATACACAGCCATATTTTGAATACAACGAAAGTGACGGTCTTTATTACCGTTTCCAGTATGGCGCCGAGCATGTCGATGAACTGACCGGTGAGCAGCTCACATTCAAGAATATTATTATACAGTTTGCCCACTATACAAGTATCGATGACCACGACAGACAGCTTATTGACTTAGTTGGTTCCGGTGATGGATATTACATTTCAGATGGTGTAGTGATTCCTATTAAATGGGAGAAAAGCTCTGACAATGCTCAAACGAAGTTCACCACAGAGGATGGAAAGGCGCTGAAGCTGAATCCTGGTAAAACATATGTAAATGTATTTGAAAAAGACAATAAAGACGGTGTAACCTGGGAATAAAAAACAAAAAGAATGAACTGGCAGATTATGTGCTTCATAATTTACCAGTTCATTTTTTGAATATATAAGTTAATGCGGCAGATACTTTTAATAATCAAATGATTATCGGAGGTTAGCTGATGAAACGTATATATATACTTCTTGCCGCGTTGCTTTTACTTGCAATATTTTCATATTATGGTGCAAATTTAATCTACAAATATATGGGCAAAAGCTCAGACGAAAACGTAATATACAAAGAATATAGCGAGTATGTACCAGAAAATAAAAGTTTGGAAACAGGTAATATGAACAGGCATAGCACAGACAATATTACATTAAGCTATGTAATAGGAGAACCTGATAAAAGCGTATATCCCTATGAATATTACCTGAAGGATTACGACAGCCATGTCGCAATCTTTAATAAGCATGGGAGTCTGTACGAATATACAGGCATTGTTTTAAACGGACTGGATGAAGATACGCGGTACAATATAACAAAAGGGATATATTTTAAAGAAATTGAAGATTTATTTACATTCCTTGAATCCTATTCCAGTTGATGATAGAATATGATAGGTTGTAAGTATCATGATTAATGGAGAGTCCTATGATTTATGACGTTATTATAATAGGTGGCGGGCCGGCTGGAATGACAGCCGCCATCTGCGCCTATCAAAAGTTTGAAAATAAAAATGCAAAAATACTTCTTATTGAGAAAAATAAAAAGCTGGGCAAAAAGCTGTATGCCACAGGAAATGGAAAATGCAATCTTGGTAATACCCTGCTTGATTTATCCTGTTATGACAGCAATCAGGAGTTTTTCCCTTATGAGATAATCGACGTTCACACCCATGAGCGGATATGTCATTTTATGGGTTCTATGGGTGTTGATATAACGAATAAAGACGGATATCTGTATCCCTCCTCCATGCAGGCATCATCAGTTGTATGGGCAATGACCGATAAATTAAAAGAATTGGGTGTCCATATACATTTGAATGAAGAATGTATCAAAACGGTTTATGACAATCATGTTTACAAAGTCACAACAGACAAACATACCTATTCTGCAAGAAATCTAATTCTTGCTCCCGGCGGTGCCTCTGCTCCAAAGCTTGGCGGCTCAAAGAATATATACAATATGGCATCACAGCTTGGGCTTGCCGTATATAGACCACATCCGGCATTATGCAAATTAAAAACAGGCGCTGATATCAGTATGCTTTCCGGTGTCAGGTCAAAAGCCAGAGCAACGCTCTATGTTAATGAGAACGAATATTTAACGGAATTCGGAGAAATTCAATTTACGGAAGACAGTCTTTCCGGTATTATGATATTTAACTTAAGCTGCAATGCCGGAAACCTGATAGAGCAAGGAAACAAGCTGAAAATAATCGTTTCATTACTGCCTGACAAGGAAGAAAAAGAGATTGCTGGTTTTCTTAAAAAAGCCAGAGAAAGCTGTCCGCAAAGAACCGTATACGCCATATTAAACGGACTTATTAATGAGAAGCTTGCCAAATACATAATAAGTGAATGTATCTCATGTAAAAACATGGAAATTTACAACACCCAAAGAGAGCATCTGTCAGATAAGGATATTGAAAACTGCAAGTCAGATAACGCATTGCAGAACAAAAATGATTCAATTTCGAGAACAATAAATACATTTACCGACATGGAAATAGAAAATCTGGCATATGAAATAAAACATCTTGAATTTGATATAACAGAATGTGGCAGTTTTGATGATTCGCAGGTTACTTCCGGCGGTGTCGATACCACATGTATCAACCCTGCAAGCTGTGAGGTCTACGGTAATAAGGGATTATTTGTGGCAGGTGAGTATCTTGATGTTACGGGAAAATGCGGCGGATATAATATCATGTGGGCCATTGTAACAGGCATGAAGGCTGGAGAAGGAGTAAGATGATACGTATTAATAACATAAAAATGCCGATTGATTACAAGAAGGGCGAACTTGAGTCATATATTCGAAAGGCATTACGAATGAAAAATACTCCCGAATATAAATTATCAAAGCTGTCTATAGATGATAGAAGAAGCAATGAATTAAAATACATCATTTCAGTTGATGTTTTTGTAAAGGATGAGCAATCCATCATAAGCAAAGTTTACAATAATAATATTATGTTAACTTCAAAAGAAAAATATAAGCTTCCACGGCAGGGGGATCAAAAAATGATATATCCGCCTATCATTATCGGTATGGGCCCTGCCGGATTATTTGCGGGATTATTTCTTGCAAAATCAGGTTTTAGGCCTGTCATATATGAAAGAGGTTTGGACGTTGATTCCCGTACAAAACAAGTAGAAGCCTTCTGGCAGGAAAAAACGGAGCTAAATAAGGACTGCAATGTTCAATTTGGAGAAGGCGGAGCAGGTGCTTTTTCTGATGGCAAACTAAATACTGTTATAAAGGATAAATCAGGCAGACGTACAGCGGTACTTGAAACACTTGTTTCATACGGTGCTGACGAAAGTATTTTATATATCAACAAACCGCATGTAGGAACAGATGCTTTAACCAATATTGTAAAGAATATGAGAAATGAAATTATAGCACTGGGCGGAACGGTTCATTTTAATTCAAAATTTGTTGATTATGAAAATATAGATAAGGATACGGTAAAAGTATCTGTTAAAGACGAAAATGGAATAAGCAGCGTATTGACGAATGCGCTCATTCTCGCAATAGGTCACAGTGCCAGAGACACATTTTCTATGTTATACAAGAACGGACTTCCGCTTTCCCAGAAGTCGTTTGCAATGGGTCTTAGAATCGAACATAATCAGGAAATGATAAATAAAATGAAATACGGAGATAACCCAATATACCAAAAATATCTTCCGGCGGCAGATTACAAGCTGACCCATACATGTGAAAACGGACGTGCTGTCTATTCGTTTTGTATGTGTCCCGGCGGCTATGTAGTCAATGCATCCTCAGAGGATAACAGAATATGTGTAAACGGAATGAGTTACAGTGGACGTGACGGCAAGAATGCAAATAGTGCCATTGTTGTTAATGTAACACCTGATGATTTTGAATCCAAGCATCCGCTTGCCGGCATGTTTCTTCAGCAGAAATATGAGGAAGAGGCATATAAGGCAGGAGACGGTCGGATACCTGTTCAGCTCTTTGGTGATTATATGAAGAATATCACTTCCACACAGCTCGGCTCGGTAACCCCGCAAATAAAAGGAAAATATAAGCTTACAAACCTGAAAAGCTGTTTGCCAGAGTTTATAAAGAATGGTATAATAGAAGGAGTTTTGTCATTTGATAAAAGATTGCCCGGATATGCTGCTTATGATGCCGTTTTAAGCGGTATTGAAGCAAGGACTTCATCACCTGTAAGAATGGACAGGGAAGAGGATTTTACAAGTCCTAATACAGCTATATATCCTTGTGGTGAAGGTGCGGGATATGCAGGAGGAATAACCTCAGCCGCCGTAGATGGAATTAAGGTAGCAGAAGCTGTTATATCCAAATATACACTGCCTTTAAAATAAGATAGATTCGAGAGGTAAACTAGAGAGGGTCTCATTATGATAAACAGAGAATATTTAAAAGACAAAAAGAAAATCGTTATCAAAATCGGTTCATCATCACTCATCCATGAAGAAACAGGCGGACTTGATTATACGAAGCTTGAGAAGCTTGTCAGGATTATCTGTGATTTGAAAAATCAGGATAAGGATATCGTTCTTGTATCCTCAGGTGCCATCAGTGTGGGCGCAAAGTCTCTTGGGCTTCATCAAAAGCCAAAGACAACGTCTCTGAAACAGGCTTGTGCGGCAGTTGGACAGGGACAGCTGATGATGATTTACCAAAAGCTTTTCTATGAGTATCATACAACAGCAGCACAGGTACTCCTGACCTTTGATGTCATATCATCAGACGAAAGAAGAAGAAATGCGGTAAACACCTTTAGCGAGCTGTTGCAGCTGGGTGTGATTCCTATTGTAAATGAAAATGATACCGTAGCTATTGATGAGCTTGAAGCATGGGTTTCCTTTGGTGATAACGATACCTTGTCAGCCATCGTTGCATCCATGATAAATGCTGATTTACTGATACTGCTTACCGATATAGACGGTCTTTATACGGATGACCCCAGAAACAACAGTAATGCAAAGCTTATCCATACCGTTGATAAAATTGATGATAATATAAAGAGTATGGCAAAGGGTTCTGCCACAAGCTTAGGTACAGGAGGGATGGCAACCAAAATTGCTGCCGCCAAAATAGCTGCAAACTCCGGCTCCGATATGGTTATTATATCCGGAGCCGAAATCGACAATATCAATAAGGTTCTTGCCGGAGAAAAAATCGGAACATTATTTACAGCTTATAGGTATACGGATTTTGATATTGTTAAGTTTATTCTTGAAAAAGAATATCTGGAGTAATCGGAGGTTATTATGGACGAAAAAAAGATACAGCGAATTAATGAATTGTATCAAAAATCCAAAGAACAGGGATTGACAGAGGAAGAAAAGGCAGAGCAGAAGGAACTGCGTCAGGAGTATATATTTGCAATGAAGAACAACCTGAGAAGTATCCTCAACAATATTGATATAAAAGAAGCTGACGGCTCTATAACAAAGCTTGAAACGAAGGATAAGACCAAGAAGGTATAAAGGATGTGTAATGCAGGCAACAAAACAGTTTTCAATTATCAATATGGTAAATATAACGAAAACGATTTACATGATAAAATCAGTAATTCCGCAGCCGTCGATAAATCTGCAATCAGAAATTATGCAAAAAAGCAGAGAAGCTGTCTTACTGAAAATGAATGTATGGAAAAGTCAAAAGCTATCGCAAATAAACTGTTTTCTACAAGGGCTTACAAAGAGAATGACAATATTCTTCTCTATATGTCTGCAAATAATGAAGTGTCAACAGCCGCTATCTTTAACCAAGCCATATCAGATGGAAAAAAGATATATCTTCCAAAGGTGTATGGAAAGGAAATGGCATTTATCAGAGTCTTTTCCTTAGAAGAACTGTCAAAAGGGAGTTATGGTATCTTAGAGCCTATATCAGACAAGAAAGCTGATATAACCGAAGGAATGATTATTATGCCCGGTGTGGCATTTGACAGAGATTGCAATAGAATCGGCTATGGAGGAGGCTTCTACGACCGATATATGCAAAAACAGAAACAGCTTACATCCTGTGCTATTTGCTATGAATGCCAAATCGTAGACGGTATTCCTTCTGAAGCACATGATATAAAGCCGGAAATGGTTATTACAGAATTCAATGTGTATAGACGGAGGTAGACTGGCATAAACGGACGTAAGCTACATATAACAGCTTACTGGTAGTTGGATGCGTCAGGTACATCGTTATGAATGTTATGGATATGATATATGCGTTGTCCTATTGAAATAGCTGAAATGAAATGTTTATGTTGGAATATGGTGATATGCAGGGTGATATAATTCAATATAACTATCGTTTTATTTTACTGTATAATGCAGATATAATATAGATGAATGTATGCATGTAGTTCATGTAATGATAATATGTTCTCATTACATAAATAATTATTAAATCCTGTAGGAATGTGGGCTTTGCTGCCTGCATAGGTGTATCATTCAGTCAATATACTATGTCATATTACATATATCTATATCTGACACAGCCACTACATTCCTGCTGATTAAGGAGTTATTGTATCTGGAATATACATTATGTTATACATTCTATCATTTTTACAAAATGTACAATGTAGTCACTATACATGAATGACTGCAACAAACAGGCATTTGTATGGAGATGGTATTATATAATATCCAGCCCATACAGATGCCGTCAAGCAGACACTAACGTCAATCAGACAAAAAAGGAGGCAACCACAATGTATTTGGAAGAAATCGGCGAAAAGGCGAAAACAGCCAGCAGATATATGGCTAGATGCAGTCAGGAGCTTAAGAATCAGGCGCTGCTTAAGGTGGCAGAGGATTTAATTCAAAATCAGGAAACCATTATCGCTGCAAATAAAATAGATATTGAAAACGCAAAGGCAAACGGCATGTCCGAAGCATTACTCGACAGACTTACCCTGACCGCTGACCGATTTGATGGGATGGCAGAGGGCATCAGACAGGTGGTACAGCTTGAAGATCCTATCGGTGAGATTATAGGAATGAAGAAACGACCAAACGGTCTTGTGATAGGACAGCAGCGAGTACCGATGGGCGTAATCGGTATCATTTATGAATCCCGTCCGAATGTTACGGTTGATGCATTTGCCCTGACCTTTAAGACAGGAAATGCCGTTATCCTTCGCGGAGGAAGCGACTGTATTCATTCCAATATCGCTCTTGTCAATACAATAAGAGCCTCCCTTGCCGGGCTTTCCATAGATGAAAATGCGATTTCCCTCATTGAGAAAACGGACAGGGCTATCGCAACCGAATTTATGAAACTGAATCAATATTTGGATTTGCTGATTCCGAGAGGAGGAGCCGGACTAATCCGAAATGTTGTTGAAAACGCTACAGTACCTGTAATCGAAACCGGTACAGGTAATTGTCATATATATATAGATAAGGATGCCGATTTAGATAAGGCAATTCCGATTATCCATAATGCAAAGCTGCAAAGGCTGGGCGTATGTAATGCATGCGAATCCCTTGTCATTCACAAGGATATTGCCTCAAAGGCGATTCCACTGATTGCAGCAGATTTATCGGCAAATCATTGTATCATGCGTGGGGATGCCGAAGCACAGGCTCTCGATAACTATATAGACAGCTGTACGGAAGAGGACTTTGGCACAGAATACCTTGATAAGATTATATCCGTAAAAACAGTTTCATCCCTTGATGAAGCGATAGAGCATATCAACAAATACAGCACAGGACATTCGGAAGCAATTATTACTGAATCCTATGAGGCATCTCAACGGTTTCTCAATGAAATCGACTCTGCCTGTGTGTATGTCAATGCTTCCACAAGATTTACAGATGGTTTTATGTTTGGATTTGGTGCAGAGATAGGAATCAGTACCCAGAAGCTTCATGCAAGAGGTCCTATGGGACTGCTGGCACTTACCTCAACCAAATATATCATATATGGCAACGGGCAGATAAGGGAGTAGACAGGATAAATATCTGTCTGATAAGCGGATAAGAAAAAGAAACATAAGGAGAGAACAAATGTCAGAAAATATGAAATTCACAGGTTCCAATACATATATTGCCTCAAAAGAGCTTATGGCTGCCGTAGATGTAGCAAGGGTTCTTGAAAAGCCCCTGCTGATAAAGGGTGAACCCGGCACAGGAAAGACGATGCTTGCAGAAGCCATAAGCCAGTCTCTTGATATACCGCTTTATATCTGGAATATCAAATCCACTACAAAGGCACAGGACGGTCTGTATGTATATGATACGGTACAACGTCTTTATGACAGCCAGTTCGGCGGCAAGGACGTAGATAATATTGCCAAGTATATCAAGCTTGGGAAGCTTGGAGAAGCCTTCAAAAATGAAGAGCAGGTGATTCTTCTTATAGACGAAATAGATAAGGCGGATTTGGAATTTCCAAATGATTTGCTGTGGGAGCTGGATAAAATGGAGTTTTATATCCATGAAACAGGCGAGACGGTCAAGGCAAAGAAACGACCTATCGTGATTATTACATCCAATGCGGAAAAGGAGCTGCCCGACGCCTTCTTAAGGCGCTGCATATTTCACTATATCAGCTTTCCTGAGCCTGCACAGATGGATGAAATCGTAAGAGCGCATTTTGAAACAATAGACGAGAATTTGTTAAAGCAGGCTATGGACACCTTCTACTGGATTCGGACACTGAAAGAAGTCAGAAAGAAGCCTAGCACCTCTGAGCTGATAGACTGGCTCAGAGCTTTAGTACACGGTGGCATAGATGCTGATGTAATCAGAAGCACCATGCCGTATCTCGGTGTGCTGATTAAGAAGGATGAGGATTTACAGGTCGTCAATAAGAGGAGATTTTAATGTTTACAGGATTTTTCTATACCCTGAAAAATAAAGGGTTAGATGTATCTACAACTGAATGGCTCACACTCCATACGGCTCTTAATAAAGGTCTGGCACATTCTTCTTTGGAGGAGTTCTATTATCTGGGCCGTATGATTCTCGTAAAAAGGGAGTCCGATTTTGACAAATACGATTTGGCATTTATGGAATATTTCAAAGGGGTACGAAGTGAGGATGAAGTACCACAGCATATTTTAGATTTCCTCGATAAACAGGATATGCAGTTTGATACCCAAAACAAAGAGCTGTACAGCATCCACGTAAAACGCGATTCCAATGAAGTAAAACGTCTGTTCCGTGAGCGGTTAGGTGAACAGCACACTGAGCACAATGGTGGAAATTACTGGATAGGTACCAGCGGCGGTTCAGCCTTTGGCCATCATGGAAGAAATCCCGGCGGTATACGGGTAGGTGGAGAATCAGGCATGAGAACAGCATTTCAGGTTATGGGTGAAAGAAGATATCAGGATTTCAGACATGACAAAACATTGGATATCCGGCAGTTTCAGGTTGCTTTCAGACGTTTAAGACAATTTTCCTCGAAGCTGGATGTGCCAAAGACAGAGCTGGATATCAACAAAACGGTGGATTCAACCTGTGAAAACGGTGGATTTCTTCAGCTTGAATTTGACAAACCAAGGAAAAATACGGTAAAGCTTTTACTGCTGTTTGACTGCGGCGGAACGATGATGCCGTTTGCAGAGCTTTCTAATAATCTGTTTCAGGCAGTTCATAAGGCAAACCATTTTAAAGATGTAAAGACCTATTATTTTCACAACTGCATATACGGCAAGGTATACAAATCGGCAGAATGTGAGATGGGTGACTGGTACGATTTGGATTATATATTCAGACATACCGATAAGGATTATAAGGTTATTATCGTAGGCGATGCGCAGATGGCGCCAGAGGAATTATTTGACCTGAATGGGAACTACAGCGGTCCCAATGACGGAATGAGTGGTTATGAATGGAATCAGCTTATCAAATCCAAGTATAAAAAGGTGGTCTGGCTGAATCCGAGACGTCATACAGGGATGTCAAATTCTGTTGGCTGGATGGAATCCGAAGAAGCACTGGCACAGCTCTACGATATGTATCCGCTTACCGTAGACGGATTAAAGGCGGCCATTACAAAGCTTATGGAAACAAAATGAGGTGATTTTTATGATGCATCAGGATATAGCCCAAAGGCTTCTTGAGCTTGAACAACAGATAAAAGAAAAATCAACTACAGAAAATATTACCTCGAAAACCAACGTGGATAGAATAAGCCACAGCTTCGGCTTATGCCTTGGCGGCGGCGGTGGCAAGGGTGCATATCAGATAGGCGTTTATAAGGCACTTGCCGAATATGGCTATTTAGATAAAATAACCGCTATCTCAGGTGCTTCAATCGGTGCCTTAAATGCACTTTTATTTGCCATGAAGGACTATGAGCTGGCAGAGAAATGCTGGGATGAAATCGATATGCATACGGTATTTTCATCCGATATCGATTTGCTGTTTAACGACAAGCCGGGTATTATGTCCAGAAAAGAAATGCTGGAGCTGGTTGATAAATACATTGATTTTAATAAATTTTATACCTGTGGTATTGATGTATACGCAGCTGTTACATATAAGGATAGAGATATCAATAAATCCAGATATATCCATTTAAATGAATATGAAAAAGAGCAGATTAAAACGGTTATTACGGCCTCATCAGCCATACCTCTTGTATACGAATCCGTCACCTTTGAAGGGATGGAGCTTTCTGATGGCGGTCTGTCCGACAACATTCCTGTTGCGCCCTTGTACGACAGCAAAGGACTTAAGAACATCATTGTCTGCGGTTTAAGTAAGGGAAGCAGAAAGGATTTGTCTCGATATCGGGATGCCGAATTTATGGAAATCTATCCAAGTATAGGTCTTGGAAACACTTTAGAAGGAACTCTTAATTTTACAAAAGATGCAATAAAATTCAGAAAGCTGCTTGGGTATAAAGACGCCATCAGGGCTATTAAGGTATACGAAAAGGATAGCAATTATATCAACAATCTTGCTATGTATGAGCAAAATGATATTGCGGAAATAACAGCCACGCTAAAGATAGAAGAGACCAGTACAAGAGTCGCTGATACAAGGAGCCGGCTCGATAACATCATAAACAGGTATGAGTAACACAGACATATTTAACATGCAGAATATAGGTTTTATGCCAAATATATAAATGACTGTGTAAAATCAAAGCCTGCTGAAATGGAGAATGACTATGGAAATATATAATCTAAAGGAGCTTGATACGGTCATGGACGAAATCGACACAAACAGTCCTGCACCTGAAACAGAGCCCTTCAGACAATATTATTTTATCAAGAAAAACAGGGAATATGTGATAAAGAAATCGGAGGAGCTGGGGAGACCCCTTACCTGCTCGGTAAATACCTTCGGATGTCAGATGAATGTAAGAGATTCCGAGAAGCTGCTCGGTATCCTTGAGCAAATGGGCTATAAGAAGACAGACTCTGAAAATGCCGATTTTGTTATCTACAACACCTGTACTGTCAGAGAAAATGCAAACAGAAAGGTTTACGGCCACCTCGGCATGTTGAAGCATGCGAAAAAATCCAATCCACATATGATGATAGGCTTATGCGGCTGTATGATGCAGGAGCAGGAGGTTGTAGAAACCATAAGCAAAAAGTATAAATTTGTGGATATTGTATTTGGTACACACAATGTATATAAGCTGGCAGAAATCTATCATAACCGTATCGCATCAGGCAGCCCCGTTATTGATATATGGAAGGATACTGACATGGTTGTAGAGGATTTACCTGCTACCAGAGAATTTCCCTTTAAATCAGGTGTAAACATCATGTTCGGCTGTAACAACTTCTGTACATATTGTATCGTTCCATATGTACGAGGACGCGAAAGAAGCCGAACACCGGAGGATATCATTGATGAGATAAAGGCGCTTGCAGCAGACGGCGTGGTAGAGGTCATGCTGCTTGGTCAGAATGTAAACTCCTATGGAAAAAATCTTAAGGAGCCTGTTACATTTGCCGAGCTTCTTGAAAGGGTATGCCGGATAGACGGTATCGAGCGTGTTCGTTTTATGACTCCTCATCCAAAGGATTTGTCCGACGAGCTAATCGAGGTCATTGCAAGAAATCCGAAGGTATGCCGCCATATCCATCTGCCTTTGCAGTCAGGCTCTACAAAAATCCTGAAGGCGATGAACAGACGTTATACCAAAGAGGATTACCTTGCCCTTGTAGAAAAAATCAAAATGCGGATTCCTGATGTTTCGATTACGACGGATATCATCGTGGGTTTTCCTGGAGAAACAGAAGAGGATTTCCTTGATACTTTAGACGTCGTGGAAAAGGTACGGTATGATACGGCATTTACATTTATTTATTCCAAACGTACCGGTACGCCTGCGGCGACCATGGAAAATGGTGCAACAAAGGAAGAAATAAATGACAGATATAACAGACTGTTTAAGCGTGTTCAGCAAATCAGCGGTGAAATCACACAGAAATTCAAAGGCAGAACGCTCCCTGTACTCGTAGAGGGCATCAGCGAGCAAAATAACGGACTTTTGACAGGAAGGCTGTCAAATAATCTGCTTGTACATTTTGAAGGCTGTGAAAGCCTTATAGGGTGTATTGTGGATGTCAAGCTGGTTGAATGTAAGGGCTTTTACTTTATCGGCGAGTTGGACGAAGTACGCTCTGAGGATTCGGTGACACATAAATTTACAGAAGTAGAGGTATAAAAGTGGCAGCATTAACACCAATGATGCAACAATATATGGAGGTTAAGAAACAGTATCAGGACTGTATCTTATTCTATAGATTGGGCGATTTTTACGAAATGTTTTTTGAGGATGCACTGACGGCATCCAAGGTACTCGAAATAACACTTACCGGCAGGGATTGCGGTCAGGAGGAGCGTGCACCTATGTGCGGCGTTCCTTATCATGCATGTGATAACTACCTGAATAAACTGATAGAAAACGGATATAAGGTTGCCATCTGCGAACAGGTCGAAGACCCTAAAATGGCAAAAGGAATCGTAAAGCGTGAGGTCATCCGTGTTGTAACGCCGGGAACCAATATGTCCCAGACGGTTCTTGAAGAAAGTAAAAACAATTATCTTATGTGTATCTATGGCCATAATGAAAATTATGGTCTTTCTGTCGTTGACATCACAACAGGGGAATTCCGTGCCTGTAATATTTCCTCATTCCAAAAGCTGTATGATGAAATCAATAAATATGCCCCTTCTGAAATTATCGGAAACGATGTATTTATGACATGTCCGCTGGATTTTACCTATATGACGGAGCGCATGAAAATATCCATATCCGAGTCCCCTGAGCATTATTTTGACAAGCATATATGCGAGGATGCAATTATGCGGCAATTCCATGTTAATAATCTGGAAGGGCTTGGCCTTTCTGACTATGAAGAGCTTGCAATAGCAGCAGGCGCATTGTTACAATATCTTCACAATACCCAGAAGAATTCCCTGGAGCATATCAACCATATAACCACCTATTCCATAGATGATTTCATGATACTTGACAGCGCTACAAGAAGAAACCTCGAACTGACAGAAACCCTGCGTGACAAGCAAAAACGCGGCTCGCTTCTGTGGGTCCTTGACAAGACAAAGACAGCAATGGGTGCAAGAAGACTTCGTAATATGATAGAACAGCCTCTTATTTCCGAGACCGATATCAATGCGCGTCTGGATGCCGTTGAGCAACTCAACAACAATATCATAATCAGGGACGAAATAAGGGAATATCTGAATCCTATATACGATTTGGAAAGGCTGATGACAAGAATTTCCCTTCGTTCAGCGAATCCAAGAGACCTTATCGCCTTTAAAACATCTATCAAACTGCTTCCATATATCAAGCAGCTTTTACAGGAATTTGAAGGCGGTCTGTTACAGGAGATTTGCGAAAATATAGACGAGCTTTCCGACATTTACGAGCTTCTCGAAGCCTCAATCAATGACGATCCGCCTATCCTGATTCGTGAGGGAGGCATTTTCAAGGATGGCTATCTGGAGGATATTGACATATTAAAAAATGCCCGTACTGACGGAAAAAACTGGCTTATGGAGCTGGAAGCAAAGGAACGTGAGGCTACAGGAATTAAAAACCTTAAAATTAAGTTCAACAAGGTATTCGGTTATTATTTTGAAGTGACAAACTCCTACAAAAACCTTGTTCCGCCTCATTTTATACGAAAGCAGACACTGGCAAATGCCGAACGATATACCTCGGAGGAGCTGGACAGCCTTGCAGGTGCCATTCTTGGTTCCTCCGATAAACTGGTTGCACTGGAATATGAAACTTACGTGGCACTTCGTGACAAACTTGCAGGAGAGCTGCTTCGTGTACAGAAAACAGCCAAATACATATCATTGCTGGACGTTATGACAAGCCTTTCTTACGTTTCTATGGCAAACGGCTATATACGTCCTTCTATCAATAACGAAGGGATTATCGATATAAAGGACGGCAGACATCCTGTTGTGGAAAAAATGTTAAGCAATGACAGCTTCATTGTTAATAATACGTTCCTAAACAACTATGAAAGCAGAATTTCCATTATTACCGGACCGAATATGGCAGGTAAATCCACATATATGCGGCAGACTGCCCTGATTGTGCTGATGGCGCAGATAGGCAGCTTTGTTCCTGCGTCCTCTGCCAATATCGGTATCTGTGACAGGATTTTTACCCGTGTCGGCGCTTCCGACGATTTAGCTTCCGGTCAGTCTACCTTTATGGTAGAAATGAGCGAAGTGGCAAATATTTTACGGAATGCCACAAAGAACAGTCTGTTGATACTGGATGAAATCGGGCGTGGTACAAGCACCTATGACGGACTGTCCATAGCATGGGCTGTGGTGGAATATATCAGCAATCAAAAGCTGCTGGGTGCCAAGACCTTGTTTGCCACCCATTATCACGAGCTGACAGAGCTTGAGGGTAAGCTTTCCTCCGTAAATAATTACTGTATTGCCGTCAAGGAAGAGGGCGACGATATCGTATTTTTACGAAAAATAGTAAAGGGAGGCGCAGACAGAAGCTATGGTATACAGGTTGCCAAGCTTGCCGGCGTACCTGATATGGTCATAAACAGAGCGAAAGAAATCTGCAACCAGCTTATTGATAAGGACATCATCGATAAGCTGAAAGACATTAAGATTTTAAATGAGACTTCCAATGATGCAGGCTCCTCAAAGGGTTCTAAAAATTCAAAGAAAAATGAAGCCACCCAGATGTCCTTGTTTGCATCCTTTGAGGAAGGACAGATAATAGAAGAAATCAAAAACATAGATTTGTCAAATATGACACCTATGAAGGCATTACTTTATATAAATGAATTGCAGGAGCGACTAAAATAACATAGTTAAGAGGAAACATACATGATAAGAGTTTTAGATGCAGATACAATTGATAAAATAGCCGCTGGGGAAGTAATCGAAAGACCAAGCTCCGTGGTAAAGGAGCTGGTGGAAAATGCCATCGATTCAGGAGCAACCGCCATAACCGTAGAAATCAAGGACGGCGGACTTTCCTTTATCAGAATAACGGATAATGGCTGCGGCATACCGGAAGATGAAGTACCAAAGGCGTTTCTCCGTCATGCCACCAGCAAGCTGGTTACGGCAGAGGATTTGCTTCGCATTTCCTCGCTTGGTTTCAGAGGTGAAGCACTGTCAAGTATTGCTGCCGTGGCACAGGTAGAAATGATTACAAAGACCAAAGACAGTCTGACAGGCACACGCTACCAGATATATGGAGGTCAGGAAGCAGATAACAGCCAAATAGGATGTCCTGACGGAACCACTATTATCGTGCGTAATCTTTTTTATAACACACCTGCAAGAAAAAAATATATGAAGTCTGCCTCGACAGAAATGTCATATATCTATGATTTGGTATGCAGAATCAGTATGTCACATACCGAAATATCATTTAAGCTTATAGTAAACGGATTGGACAAGCTTTTCACATCAGGAAACGGTAAGCTCAAGGATATCATCTATCATATATACGGTAAGGATATTACCTCCAATTTACTTGAGGTTGATAATGCAAATGATATCCTGCGTATACATGGATATGTAGCAAGGCCTTGTATATCGAGAGGCAACAGAAGCTTTGAGGATTACTATGTAAACAGCCGATACATTAAAAGTAAAACCATAACAAAGGCGATAGAAGACGCTTTCAGAACCTTTGTTATGATACATAAATTTCCGTTTACGGTCTTAAACTTTGACATAAAACCGGAGCTTATAGATATCAATATCCATCCCGCCAAGATGGAGCTGAAATTTGAAAATGAGCAGGATATTTATGATTTTACCTACAATATAATTCGGGAATCCCTTTTATTTAGAGAGCTGATTCCCGATACAACGCCGGATAAGGATAGACCAATAACACCACCTGCCAAGCGAAATATAGGAAAGAATCCGGAGCCATTTGAGATAAACAGAAGAGCAATGGAACAGACGGCCAAAACACAGACGCAGGCTGTAAGTGTGCAGGAGCATAAGAATGAAAATCCTACGGAAAATACAACACCTGTGGAGAATACGGGATTTGCGGATAAAGCTTCAATGATGTTCCGGGAACCTATCGGAGGGTATAAGCCGGAACCAAAACCACAGGAAATTAAAACCTATGAAAAGCCATTTTCATCTGCACAAACTGTTTTTAATGTATCTGAAACCACCAAACCAGACCCGGCTGCTACGAATACATCGGACATCGAAAAACCGAAATCAGCTATTCAGAGCATGCCGAAAAAAAACACCCTGGAAGAACCGGAGGTTCAAGAGACATATACCCAGCAAACGCTTTTTACAGAGCAATTTCTGACGGAAAGAGCACGTGTCAAGCACAGGATAATCGGTCAGTTATTTGAGACATACTGGCTTATTGAATATGAAAACAAGCTGTTTATTATGGACCAGCACGCAGCACATGAAAAGGTGAAATTTGAAGAGCTGATGGCAAATTACAATGCCAAGAACATCATTTCACAATATCTGATGCCGCCTGCTGTTGTAACCTTAAATGCAGCGGAAATAGATTTTCTGAAAACAAACATGGAGCTGTTTGAAGCTCTTGGTTATCAACTGGAAGCTTTTGGGGATAATGAATATAAACTGAACGCTGTTCCTGCAAATCTCTTTGGTCTTGACGGAAGAGAGCTGTTTATTGACTTTATAGGAGAACTTGCCGAGGATGCAAAGAAAACAACCATTGATGTCTTTATCAGCAAGCTTTCCACTATGGCATGCAAAGCAGCCATTAAAGGAAACACCACCATAAGCTTTCAGGAAGCAGATGCACTTATAACACAGCTTATGACATTGGAAAATCCATATACCTGCCCGCACGGAAGACCGACTATTATATCCATGACGGAAAGTGATATAGAAAAGAAATTTAAACGAATTGTGTAAAAATAATTGTTGTATCCAGCCGCTTGCCAAAGACTGGTTATCAAAAAGAACGAGGTATCAACATGAATAAAAAGCCGCTTGTTGTTTTGACGGGTCCGACAGCTGTGGGGAAGACGGATTTGTCCATCGCCCTTGCAAAAGGCATTGGGGGAGAGATTATCTCTGCCGACTCCATGCAGGTATACAGAAAAATGAATATCGGTACAGCTAAAATCAAGCCGGAGGAAATGTGCGGAGTACCTCATTACCTTATTGATGTGCTTGACCCCTCCGAGGACTTTAATGTGGTTATCTTTAAGCAAATGGCTTTATCCTCTATGGAGAAAATATACGATAATGGTCACATACCTATTATCGTCGGCGGTACAGGCTTTTATATTCAGGCATTGCTTTATGATATACAATTTGAAGAAAATGACGACGATATGGAATATCGTGCATATCTGGCAAAGCTGGCAGAAGAAAAAGGAAATAAATTTGTTCATGCCATGCTGGCAGAAGTAGATAGAGAATCTGCCGAGAAGATACATCCAAACAATATGAAAAGGGTAATCAGAGCTCTTGAGTTCTATAAAAAGACAGGCAGGCCTATTTCGGAACACAATGCAGAAGAAAGTAAAAGACCTTCACCATATAATTATGAATATTTTGTGTTAAACGACTACAGAGACAAATTATATGATAGAATTGACAGACGAATAGATATGATGCTTGAGGAAGGACTTGTAGCCGAAGTCGAAAAGCTGTACAAAGAGGGATACAGTAAAAAACTCGTATCCATGCAGGGACTTGGTTATAAAGAGATACTTGATTATCTGGAAGGAAATACAAGCCTGAATGATGCCGTCTATATCTTAAAACGGGATACGCGTCATTTTGCCAAAAGACAGCTTACCTGGTTTAAAAGGGAACGGAATATAACCATGATAAATAAATATGAATATGAAAATAATCAGCAAATCATAGACGATATGATTAAAAGGCTGAAAGAGAAGGATATAATATGAGTGACCTATTAAAAGATTATTATCAATCATTGGGAATTGATGAAAGTGTTTTCGACTATTGCAGCAAGATAGAAGAGGAGCTGAAAGACAGATTTTCAACGATTGATAAAATATGTGAAATCAATCAAATGAAGGTGCTGCTTGCCATGCAGAAAAACCGCCTGTCAGAAGCACATTTTGCAGGTTCATCAGGCTATGGCTATACTGACGAGGGAAGAGATACATTAGAGAAGATATATGCTGATGTATTCCATACGGAGGATGCTCTTGTCAGGTCACAAATCACCTGCGGCACCCACGCTCTTTGTGTAGCCATGTTCGGGAACCTAAGACCGGGAGATGAAATACTTGCAATAGCAGGCAAGCCATACGACACGCTGGATGAAATCATCGGTATCAGAAAGTCCAGAGGTTCTCTTTCAGAATACGGCGTCACCTATGCCCAGGTGGACTTACTTCCTGACGGAAGCTTTGATTTTGAAGGCATCAAAAAGGCCATCAATGACAGAACAAGACTGATAGAAATACAGCGTTCAAAGGGCTATGCCGTCAGACCGACTCTTTCTGTAGAACAAATAGGTGAAGCCATCAGCTATGTAAAATCAATCAGAGAGGATATTATCTGTCTTGTGGACAACTGCTATGGCGAATTTGTACAGGATAAAGAGCCATCTGACTACGGTGCAGACCTTGTAGTAGGTTCACTGATAAAGAATCCCGGAGGCGGACTTGCTCCGATAGGCGGATATATATGCGGCAAGAAGGAATATGTTGAAAATGCTTCCTTCCGGCTTACAACACCGGGACTTGGAAAAGAGGTAGGTGCATCTCTTAATAACACAAAGGCTTTTACCCAAGGCTTATTTATGGCACCTACGGTTACGGCATCAGCCCTGAAAGGAGCCATATTTGCTGCAAATGTATATGAACGCCTTGGCTTTCAAGCAGTTCCGAACATGACGGAAAACCGATATGACATTATACAGGCTGTAGAACTTGGAACACCTGAAAGGGTTGTAGCCTTCTGTGAAGGCATACAGGCGGCCGCTCCCGTGGACAGCTATGTTACCCCGGTTCCTTGGGACATGCCGGGCTATGACGCCCCAGTAATTATGGCTGCCGGAGCATTTGTATCAGGCTCATCCATAGAGCTTTCTGCTGATGCTCCCATGCGAGAGCCATATGCCGTTTATTTTCAAGGTGGCCTGACCTATCAGCATGCCAAATACGGTATTATCATGTCACTTCAAAAAATGGTGGAAAAGAACCTGATAATATGGTAGATTAGTTTATTGATTTAAAGATATTTCTCATGATGTGCTTGGAGAGGCATAAAGGAGGAATACCGTGAAAAGAATAACCATGAAGGAATTGTCAGAAACAGAAAGACCTTATGAAAAGGGAATGATGTATGGCATATCAGCCTTATCGGATGCAGAGCTTCTAGCTGTCATAATCCGGTCGGGCAGTAAGAATAACAATGCTCTTGATGTGGCCTACAAGGTACTCGATGCACATGAGGTACATAAGGGTATCGTAGGACTAAACTTTCTAAAGGAAAGTGATCTCATGGAGATAGACGGAGTCGGTCAGGTTAAAGCCTTACAGCTTTTATGTCTGTCAGAATTCTCCAGAAGAATGAGCAAGGCATTATATAAGCCGTTTTTATCCTTTTCTTCTCCGGCAAGTATCGCTAATTACTTTATGGAAAATACCCGTTATATGGAGAAGGAATGTGTATATGTGCTTTTATTTGATTCAAAGCACCATATGCTGAAGGATATACAGCTTACCCAGGGAACTGTAAACCAGTCTCTGGTTTCTCCCAGGGAAATATTTGTAGAAGCCCTGAAATATAACGCTGTTTTTATCATACTGATACATAATCATCCCTCTGGAGACCCTACTCCCAGCAAGGAGGATATTATATTGACAAAACGTATATATGAAGCAGGACAGCTTATCGGAATCGGGCTGTCAGATCATATCGTACTTGGAAACTGTTGCTATGTAAGCATGGCAGAACGAGGATTATTAAATGAAAAGAAGCCGAAACAGAAATCATAAAAGAATAGAAATAACACCCAAATATATTTTGCTGGCACTTACCATATTATGTGTATTACTGATGGTTTTATCATTATTTTTTGACGGAATATTCAGACCGATCAGAAATTTTGCAAGTACCTTTATACAGCCAATGCAAAAGGGTGTAAACTCCGTAGGGAAATGGGTCGAAAGCAAATCAGACGCACTGAGAAATTATGACTCACTCCAGGAGGAAAATGAAAGACTTATGGAAGAACTGCTTAACTGCCAGTCAGAGCTTGCAAAATATCAACAGGAATCCTATGAACTGGAAAGATTACAAAAGCTCTATCAGCTGGACGCACAATATCTGGACTACAACAAAACGGCAGCAAGAGTCATAGCAAAGGATACCGGCAACTGGTTCGACGTTTTCTATATTGATAAGGGTACAGCGGATGGTATCAATGTAGGCTGTAATGTACTTTATGGCAACGGTCTGTGTGGAATTGTAACCGAAGCGGGAGATGATTACGCCGTAGTTCGTGCTATTATTGATGATACCTCAAATGTCAATGCAATGGTGCTTCCTTCTGAGGCGATCTGTAATGTATCGGGAAGTATTACCAATTACAATGACGGATATCTTATTGCAGAAAATATTGACAAGGATGCATCTGTTTCAGAGGGCGACCAAATTGTTACATCATATGTATCCAATAAATATCTGGCAGGCATAACGATAGGCTATGTTACGGAAATAAAATATGATTCCAACAATCTGACAAAAACAGCCTATATTACACCGGCGGCAGATTTTTCAAGAATTCAGGAGGTTCTTGTAATTCTTGATACAAAGAAAACAGTAAAAGAATAATTGAAGGTAACTAAATTGAAGCGAATTATAACATTAGGAATATTAATAATATTATGTTTTATATTGCAGTCGGCACTTTTTCCGTTTATTGAGGTAACGGGTGTCAGCCCAAATCTGATGCTGATTCTTACGGTATCCTTCGGTCTTATGAGAGGACGTAAGGAAGGGATGCTGGTAGGCTTTTTTTGCGGATTTTTATACGATTTATTTTTTGGCTATGCAATCGGTCCATACATGCTTATATATATGTTTATCGGATATTGCAACGGATTTTTTCACCGCCTGTATCTGGTAGAGGATGTTCTTTTACCGATACTGATTATCCTTGTGGATGACTTTGTATTTAATTTTGCAACTTATGTTATATTTTTTGTTATGAGAAACAGGCTGGATTTCGGCAATTACCTGAAGGAAATTATTGTTCCTGACATGATATATACGGCACTTTTAACAATGATAGTCTTTAAATTTTTTGTTTTTGTAAATAAGACGCTTAAAAGAATCGAAAAAGGAAGTGAGACTTAATGATAAAAGAAATACTCACTATGATTAAAGAAGCAATCATGGAACAGCTTAAGAACAGATTATTCTATGTAACCCTGTTCTTTCTTGTGCTGTTTGGTATTCTGATATACAGACTGTTTGATTTACAAATTGTAAACGGCGCAAAGTATCAGGAAAATTTCACATATAAATCATTAAAAACCGTATCCGTAGAAGCTACCCGTGGCAACATATATGATTGTAACGGAAAACTGCTGGCGTACAATAAGACCTCATATAATGTGAGCTATACAAATAGTACAAGCATGGAAAGTGCGGCCGAGGAGAAAGGCATTACCACAAATGAGCTGCGAAACGAAATCGTATATAAAACCATATTGATTTTAGAGCAAAACGGAGACAGCCTTTCTACCGAGCTTCCTATAAAAATGAATAAGCAGGGAGAAATGGAATATAAGGTAAGCGGCTCCACATTAAATACATTTCTCATTAATGTATATGGCGTAAGCTCCGTTGATTTACTCACAGACGAAGAGAGAAATGCCACGGCAAGAGAAGTCTTTGATTATATGCGGGGACCTGATTTATTTAATATATCTGAAATATACTCCGATGAGTATGCTTTAAAGATTTTATCGGTAAGATATGAAATATGGCTGAACCGGTTTCAACAGTATATGTCGGTCGTTATTGCCGCTGATGTCAGTCAGGAATCCTACGCCGCCATACTGGAGAGTTCTGATGAGCTGCTTGGTATGACTGTAAATGTAGAATCCTTAAGAGTTTATAACGATGCTGAATATTTTTCACATATCATCGGATATATCGGCAATATCTCTACAGAAGAGCTTGAGGAATATAATAATAATCTGTCAGCCGATGCCAAATACAGCTCGAATGATATGGTCGGAAAAATGGGACTGGAAAAGGAATATGAATCATATCTGAGAGGTACGGACGGCTCCCAGAAAATGTATGTGGATAATATGGGTAAGGTTATTGAGGTTATTGAATCCACAGACTCCAAAGCAGGAAACGACATATATTTAAGTATAGACAGTGATTTGGAGAAATTCTGTTATGATGCCCTGGAAAAGGAGCTGTCAAACATCATATTGTCCCATATGGTAAATATGACCACTTCCTCAGACTACGAGGATATCACCATCATCGATATCTATAATGCACTATTTGACAACAATATCCTCAGTATCGAAGAGTTAAATGATGATAGTGCGACCGAAAACGAAAGACAGGTGTATGCCACATTTGTAAATTCAAAGAAAACAACCTTGGCACAGCTTGACAGTATACTGAACGAAGCACATACACCACTTTACCAGTTGTCAGAACAATATCAGGATTATATGGAATTTATCTGCGAAACCTTAAGCAGTATGGGCGTATATGATTCAAGTGCACTTGACAAGGAAAATGATAGTGTATACAAATCTTATATTGAAAACGAAATATCCCTCTGTGACTTTTTGAAACATTCAATCAGCCAGGGCGCCATTAATATAGACAGTATATCGGCAGAAAGCGATTATTACGATACCGACGAAATATATGATGTTGTTACAGCATATATTTTGGAAGAATTTGAAAAAGATACAAGCTTCGACAAACATATCTTTAAATATATGTTATTATCAGGTGAAATTACAGGAGCTCAGGTAATTAACCTTTTATTCGACCAGGGCGTACTTAATATTGCAACAGACGAGGATTATGAGGATTTTTCAGCCGGCGTCATAAGCAATTATGAATTCATGTACAGAAAGATTAAAAAGCTGGAGATTACACCTGCCATGCTGGCGCTTGACCCATGCTCAGGCTCCATCGTTGTAACAGATCCTGCAACAGGAAATGTAAAGGCTCTTGTTGTTTATCCGGGATATGATAATAACAAGCTTACCAATGAAATTGATGAGGAATATTATCAAAAGGTTACTGAAGATAAAACCACACCGATGTATAACCGTGCAACCATGCAGCGAACGGCACCGGGGTCTACCTTTAAGCCACTTGCAACGGTTGCAGGTCTTAGCGAGAACGTCATATCGCTTGATACTGTTATAAAAACGACCGGGCTTTTTGATAAAATAACACCATCGCCTCATTGCTGGATATACCCAAATGGTACTCACGGAACAATCGGAATCGCATCGGCTATTGAAAATTCCTGCAATTACTTCTTTTTTGAGGTAGGCTATAGACTGGCAACGGATGAAAACGGAACATATAACGATAAACTGGGGATAGACAAGCTGGCAAAATATGCCGCAATGTTCGGTCTTGATTCAACCTCGGGTATAGAACTTCCTGAGCTTTCACCTCAGATATCCGACAACGATGCCGTACGTTCGGCAATCGGTCAGGGTAGAAACAGCTACACACCTGTTCAGTTGTCAAAATATGTAACAGCCATTGCAAATGAGGGAACATGCTACGATTTAAGTATCATTGACCAGATTAAGGATGTTGACGGAAATGTTATAATGAACGGAGAAAACAAGGTTCACAGTACCATTGAACTAAGCGACAGCGAATGGAATGTAATTAAACAGGGAATGCGTCAGGTTGTTTCCAACCATACGGCATCTACCGCATTAATTAACCAGATCAATGTAGATGTGGCAGGAAAAACAGGTACTGCACAGGAGGACGAGACAAGACCCGACCATGGTCTGTTTATATCCTTTGCACCATATGAATCACCGGAGGTCAGTGTCACATGTGTCATACCGTATGGCTATTCCTCAGGAAATGCCGAGGAGCTTGCCGCCATGGTGTACGCATATATGTATGACCCTGAAGCACTTAATACGACAGAAATAACAGGAAATAACGAAGTATCAGATTAATTATAGAATATACCGGAAGATATATCACTTTATTCTTAAAGTTGGCGTAATATACGACAGAATCATACAAACGATTGTAGAAAGGGAGTAAATGATATGGGATCTGATGTAACTATAAAAGCAAACAGCCATGGGATTGTTGTTGTAACAGATCGTTCACTTTCCTATGACAATATGGTTTCTGCTGTGAAGAGTAAATTTAAACAGTGCAAAAATATTTTTAGTGACAGCTGCAATATGCCTGTTACAATAAAAGGACCATCATTGACGGAAGAAGAATACCAAAGGCTTTTAGAGCAACTAAACCATATAGATGGTATAAATACGCATTTTACCGAGAGAAAGAAAGAAGCAATAGTTGTATCCGGTAATAAAAAGCCTGTATTCACCTCTTCCTCGGACAAGTTAAAAACAGCAGAAAAAGCAATATGCCGGTCTGCTGCGCCGGAAATATCCGGTAATTATATATTTAAAGGTACGCTGAAATCAGGAGAAGAGCTCTCTATAAAAAACAGTGTCATAATAATGGGTGATGTGGAAAAGGATGCTTCCGTGATATCTGGTGGAAACATTATCGTTCTGGGAAGCCTTATGGGACGAGCCATTGCTGGAAAAAACAACAGTCCAAGCAGATTTATACTGGCTCTTTACATGAAACCGGAATATATACAGATTGGAAATATCAGCCATACATTTTCAAAACAAAACAATAAGAAAAATGCAACTGATGAAGCTGTGATTGCTTATAAAAGCGGAAACACAATACTGATAGAGCATGTATCACAGGAAACAGCCATAAGCAAACTATTTTAAAAATACAGAAGATAGCCAAATACATATTTTCTGGAGGTATCTATTATGAGCGAGGTCATCGTTGTTACATCAGGAAAAGGCGGTGTAGGTAAGACCACTACATCAGCAAATATTGGCACAGGTCTTGCAGCACTCAAGAAAAGGGTTGTAATGATTGATACAGATATAGGACTCCGCAATCTGGATGTTGTTATGGGACTGGAAAACCGTATCGTTTATAATCTTGTAGATGTCATCGAGGGCAACTGCCGATATAAACAGGCTCTGATTCGGGACAGAAATAACAGCGAGCTTTATCTTATGCCGTGTGCGCAGACAAGAGATAAAACAAGTGTAAGCCCGGAACAGATTATCAAGCTTGTAGAGGAGCTGAAATCAGAATTTGACTATATCATAATTGACTGTCCGGCAGGAATCGAACAGGGCTTTAAAAATGCCATTGCTGCCGCAGACAGAGCGATTATTGTTACGACGCCTGAGGTATCTGCTATACGGGATGCCGACAGGGTTATCGGGCTGCTTGAAGCCCATGGTATTCATAAAATTGATATGATTGTAAACAAAGTAAGATTTGATATGGTAAAGCGCGGAGATATGATGTCGGTAGATGATGTGGTCGATATCCTTGCCATCAATCTGCTGGGTGTCATTCCTGACGACGAACAAATTGTCATAGCCAGCAACAAGGGTGAACCGCTTGCCGGTGGTGCTACAAACTCGGGAACAGCATATCTGAATATATGCAAACGTATCCTCGGAGAGGAGCTTCCCGTTCGCGATTATATGGAAAGTGTCAAACACCGCCCATTTGCAAATCTGTTCCGCAGAAAGCACGCATAACCTAAACAGTCAATTTGTCCATTCAGATTGATGATTCAAATAAAGGAGGTCAAATCAATATGAATACCATATGTATGAACAGTACAGGTGATTACGCCAAAAACAGGCTAATGAATATACTGATATCCGACAGAATAGGCTGTACACCTGAAATCATAAACGAACTGAAGAACTCTATAGCAAAAACCTTAAACAGCTATCTGGATATAGAGCCTTCAGGAATAGACATACAGATAAATGAGAGGGTCCTGCTTGCAGCAGTACCGATTTCAAATGTATACATAAAAAGAGATAAAGAAAAGTGTGACTCAGATGGAAATGGAAGAGAAGAAGTACAGACTGATTAATTACAATTTCAAACTGATTATCCTTGTAATCACTGCCATGATTATCGGAAGTGTAATCATCATTAGCGTTGAACCGGGTAAGCTGAACAAACAGATGATGGGTGTATGTGCCTGTGTTATTGGCATGATCATCGTGTCACTCATTGATTATCATTTTATTTGCAAATACTATATGATACTTTATGCTATCAACATAGTGCTTTTGCTGCTTGTTCTCGTAATGGGAATAGGTTCTGAAACACATGGTGCCAGCAGATGGTTTGAAATATCCGATTCATTAACAATACAGCCATCCGAATTTTCAAAGATAATACTCATTATTTGTACGGCGGTATTTCTTGAAAAACATTCAGAAACACTGAATACTGTAAAGACGATTGCACAGCTTGCCCTATTTCTTGCCATACCGGTAGGACTGATCATTGCTGAACCGGATTTGTCAACTTCACTTTGTATATTTTTTACGCTTTTTACGGTTATATTTATTGCAGGCCTTAGTCTGAAGCTGATAGGAATCGCCATTTTGGTACTTATTCCTTGTATCGGAGGCTTTTTCTGGTATATCCAGCAGGATAACCTGCCTCAATTCATGCAGGAATATCAGATTAACCGTATTCTCGGTTTCATATATGGCAGCGAATACGGAAGCTCCAGAGACCAACAGGACAATTCTGTCATGGCGATTGGCTCAGGACAGCTTTCAGGCAAAGGAATCAACAATTCTACCATTGCAACGGTAAAGGACACCAATCTGATATCAGAGCAGCAAACAGATTTTATTTTTTCCGCAGTAGGAGAGGAATTAGGTTTTATCGGAAGCGTTATTATTATTGCAATTTTAGCACTGATAGTGTTACAATGTATAAGGGTTGCCAGGCATGCCAGTGACAAGAAAGGAATGTATATTGCATCGGGTATGGCTGCACTAATCTGTTTTCAGACATTTATCAATATCGGTGTAGCAACAGCCATACTACCTAATACGGGAATACCGCTTCCATTTATCAGTTACGGTCTTAGTTCGCTTGTCAGTGTCTGTGCCGGAATGGGGCTTGTACTAAATGTCAACTTGCAAAAGAAAAAATATTAGGAGGAGATTCATGAACATTGGGCTTATAGCACATGATGCGAAAAAAAAATTAATGCAGAATTTTTGTATTGCATATAGAGGAATATTAGGTAAACACCAGCTCTTTGCTACAGGAACTACCGGAAGATTGATTGAGGAAGTTACCAATCTGACAGTTCATAAATATATATCAGGTCATCTGGGTGGAGAACAGCAGCTTGGCTCGCAGATTGAAAATAACGATCTTGATATGGTTATCTTTCTCCGTGATCCGCTTCACCCAAAGGTTCATGAGCCGGATATCAATAATATATTTACTTTATGTGATACACACAATATCCCGTTGGCAACCAATCTTGCCACAGCGGAGCTCCTGATTAAAGCACTGGACAGAGGAGACCTTGATTGGCGTGAATTCTACAAATAATAGAGGTTATTATGAAGAATAAATGTATTTTTATTATTTCATTCATGATATTAACTGCATTTGCCCTATGCGGATGCGGTTCAAAAAAATATGATACAAAAAACCAATTAGAGCTTGGACTGATAGAAGATATGCCTGTATACGGCAGCTATGGTATGTCAATGGACTTCGCTGTTATCGCTGACGGTGAAAATATAAATGAAAAAGCCTACAGGAATACAGCATCAACCCTCCTTGTAAATGATTCAACAAAAGAGGTTGAAACTGCCTATAATGTACACACAAAAATATATCCTGCCAGTATGACCAAGATTATGACAGGACTTCTTGTAATAGAAAGCATAGAACAGGGGAAGCTGTCCATGGATAAGGTCGTTACGCTTGACCACACGGTTACATTTGACGAATGGAATGTTATGGCAAGTGACCTTACAGGTGGTTGTCAGGTTACGGTAAAAGATTTGCTATACAGCCTGCTTATCCGTTCATATAATGATTGTGCCATACTTCTTGCCGAACAGGTAGCAGGAAGCGAGTCGGCGTTTGTTGATATGATGAACGAAAAAGCCTTAGAGCTGGGTGCCGTCAATACGCATTTTGAAAACCCTCACGGACTTCATTCGGACAATCATTATACAACAGCTTATGATTTGTATATTATATTTTCTGAGTTTATAAAGCATGACCTTGCTTATATCATAGATTCCATTCCGCTTTATGAATTTACATATATTGATGAGAATGGCGTAACACAGACAAAAGAGATAGAGCCGACAAACGGATTCCTCGCAGAAGAATACAATCTTCCTGACGGCTACTCCCTTGGTTCATGGAAAACCGGAACAACGGATCAGGCAGGAAATTGTCTGATGATAGAGTTCGTAAAGGATTCCACAGGAGATAAGTATATCGCTGTTGTGGCAGGTGCTGACGGAAGCGATGCTCTCTACAGCGATATGACAAATCTTATTCATTCAGCAGAATAATATTATTCTAATATATAATATATTCCAAGGAGGCATAAAAATGATTCAGATTATTACAGGAGATAAGGGTAAGGGAAAAACAAAGGTACTTATTGATAAAGTAAACAATGACGTTAAAGTGGCACACGGTTCCATTGTTTTTCTCGACAATAACAATAAGCATATGTATGAGCTCAGTAACCGCGTTCGTATGATTAACTGTACAAACTATGGCTTAAGTAAACTTGAAATGTTTATAGGATTTATTCTTGGAATAATATCTCAGGATCATGATATAGAAAAAATATACATAGACAACTTCAAGACAATCACATTTACAGAAAGAGCAGAAGATGATGTTAAGTCTGCTCTTGACATGATAAATGAGATTTCAGAGAAGTTTAATATTGATATTGTCATCTGTTTTGCAACTGACAGTAACGACGTTCCGGCAGAATATAAGGCCAATATTATAGCCGCACTATAAATTATAAATGATTATTATGAGAAACATTTACATTGTTCGTTTTTGGAGACTGGTTTAGGTGTTTCTCATCGTTTTATCTTAAAGGGAGATTTTTGATGGCAACCATTAAGAGGAAAAAACCAAAGCCTGCACCTATCAAAATCAGCTTTGGTTTTATATTATTTTCTATCATTTTCATATATATGATTATTCGTATCGCTATATCCGCAAGCGACCATGATTTAAGTATCTTTCAGGTCGAAGAAAGCAGCTATGATACCGATTTCACCGCAACAGGAATCGCTATACGAAACGAAAGCCTTGAATATTCAGGTACTTCCGGCTATGTGTGCTACTATATACGTGACGGCGAAAAGGTATCAAAAAATTCAAACGTCTATTCTATAGACGAAACAGGCTCCATGTATGATGCCCTCTATGATGTACAGAACAATAATAAGGATTTGATGAGCGATAAAGAGTTTGATGATATAAGCGGCCAAATACAGCTTTTTAAGGCAGGTTTTTCCGCTTCATCATTTTCAGATATATATGACTTTAAATACAGCATCTATAACAAAGTATTGGAGCTTTATGAGGAGCTTGCACTTGAACAGCTTACATCAAATCCATCCTTTGACAGTACCTTCAAATCATACAAATCAGCATCCAGCGGTATAGTGACATACTATCAGGACGGTTTTGAAGATTTAGATGTATCAAAAATAAATGCAGATATCTTTGATAAAACCAAATACAATAAACAGACTCTTAAGACCGGGGATATCATTTCCTCGGGAAGTCCGGTTTATAAGATAATAGACAATGAAACATGGAGTATAGCTGTCCAGCTTACAGAAGAGGAATATAAAAAGATATCGGCCTCTGAATATGTAAAATTTACAATAAACGATTCAGGAAGGAAGCTTACTACGAAATATGATACCATCGAACAGGATGATAAATACTACATTGTCATTAATATGGATAAATATATGGCACAATATGTTAACGAGCGCTATTTGGACATAAATTTTATTTTCTCGGAAACAACGGGACTTAAAATACCAAATTCCTCAATAACGGAAAAAGATGTATATATTGTACCGATAGAATTTTTAACGGGCGGAAGCGGTTCCACAAGTGAGCAGTTCTTCAATCAAAGGGTACTTACTGAAACAGGCGATGTATCTGTACAGCAAATATCACCGGTTATATACTTTACCGATGAGCGTTTCTGCTATGTAGACCCGGCAGGTATAGACAGTGATGCCGTATTTATTGCAAATGATACAAATGATACATTTTCGCTTACTACAGCAGCAACCCATAAGCTAAAGGGAGTATTCTGCGTTACACAGGGAACAGCCCAGTTTAAGAGAATTAATATTATGGTTGAAGGTGATGACTATTCCATAGTGGAACCGGGTATTTCATATGGAATATCGACCTACGACAGAATCGTTCTGAATGCTACAGATGTGAAAGAAAATCAGGTAATATATTGAGTTAGGAGTTGATAATGAATGTTAAAAGAAAACTATGATAAGGTAGAGGCAAAAATTATTGAAGCCTGTAAAAGAAGTGGTAGAAGCCGTGATGAGGTTACACTGATTGCTGTAAGTAAAACCAAGCCTTTATCGGATATTGAAGAGCTTATCAGTCTCACTAACTGCGTTCATTACGGAGAGAATAAGGTTCAAGAGCTGACAGACAAATATGAGAAGGTTTCAAAACCTGTAAACTGGCACATGATAGGGCATTTACAGACCAATAAAGTCAAATATATTGTAGATAAAGCATGTATGATTCATTCTGTCGATTCTCTTAATCTTGCCAAAGTAATTGAAAAAGAAGCGGCGAAGAAGAATGTAATATGCCCTATTCTTATTGAGGTAAATGTAGCAGAAGAGGAATCAAAATTTGGTGTAAAGACATGGGAAGTACTTGATTTGATTGACGAAATCAAAGATTTTTCCCATATTCAGGTAAAAGGACTTATGACAATAGCACCATTTGTAGATAATCCGGAGGAAAACAGGGTACATTTCCGTAATTTAAAGAATTTATCCCTTGACATAAAATCTAAAAACATTGATAATATTGATATGAATGTGCTTTCAATGGGCATGACAAACGATTATGAAGTTGCCATTGAAGAAGGTGCTACTATGGTTAGAGTTGGTACCGGAATTTTTGGTGCAAGAAATTATAATATATCTTAAAGGAGAACCACCATGGCAAAGAATAGTACAAAAAAGAGTTTCTTAGACTATTTCAAATTAAACGATTCTGGCGACGACTTTGATGATGACTTATTTGATGAAGATGACGCCGATGATGATGACTATGATGATTATGAGCCAAAGGCTGCCCAGCCTGCCAAGACTTCATCATATCAGTCACAGAAGTCCTCATACAGTGCAGCTACTGCACAGCCTGCTCAGAAAAAACAGAAGACAGCTAAGCAGACAAGAAGTACGGCTTCGTCAAACAATAATAAGCTTGTATCTATAAACAGTTCAAGGTCGCAGTACTCATCACAGCATGTATATGTTATTAAGCCGGATGAATTTGACGATGCCCAGATGATTATAGATCATTTAAGAAGTGGACAGGCTATTGTTATCAATATGGAAGGAATTGAGCTTTCGACAGCACAGAGAATCATTGATTTTATTGCGGGTGCATGTTATGCGGTAGACGGTTCGCTTCAGGCTATCTCAGGCAATATATTTATTGCAGCTCCAAATGATATATATGTATCAGGAGATTTAAGAGAAGAAATACTTGGCGATTCATCACTTGCATCACAATTTGACAGATATTAATAAGCCTTAAACGTATCTGAGTATGAGGAGGAGTACATATGCTTACACCTGTTGATTTACAGCAAAAAAAATTTCAGGTAGGAATGGGATATTCCAAAAAGGATGTTGATACATTCTTTGATATAGTTGTATTGAGCTATACGGAACTATACAAGTCAAATGCGGAACTGACAAGTCAGGTAAAAACACTGACAGACAGCCTTGTTCATTATAGGACTACAGAATCAAAGCTTCAGAAGTCTCTTATGCTGGCTGAGAAAAACGCAGAGGAATCAACCAAAAATGCCAATGATAAGGCAAAGCTTATTGAAAATGATGCTAAAATCAAGGCAAACAATATTGTTCATGCTGCAAGAGAAGAGCTTGAAAAAATAGAAGACAACATAGACGGTATCAAACAGCAATATATGGATTATGCCATAGCCTTCAGAGACTTAATGAACTCGCATTTGGAGTTTCTTGCTAGCAATCCTATAAATGAAGAGCTGGGATTAAAATTTGAGGATTTTATTGCTGAAGGCGCAGCCTCTTCAAATGATTCATATAAACCACAGGGCAGAAAAACATCAAATGAAGATAAATTTTCCGCATTTAGTGGTGATCCGCAGATGCGTGATGAATCCACACTTGGTGGGGCAGGCGGTTCTGCATTTGGAGATTCTACGCTCGGCGGGGCAAGCGGCAGCGTTACAAGTGATTCATCAGTATATACAAAAAATCTTGGTGGCAGGTCATTTGTAGATCCGTTTAAGACAAATTAGTCAGACCTGATTCGTATAAACAATAATGAACAAATAAATTCGGAAAATACTATAATATATTGAGACCAAAACGTATAGAAAAAGGAGATATTGTAATGAGCAATTCACTTACAGTCCATATGGATAATAAACCTATTTACGATATTTTCTTTGCAGAAGACTTTAATTCCCTGCCTCAGCTTCTTGCCAGGCAGGGAATTGCTGATAGAAGGGTTTGTATTATTACAGAATCCAATGTAGCTCCTCTTTACCTTGATGAGGTGGCAGACACAATAAAAGGCAACTGCAAGGAATTAATATCCATTGTATTTGATGCAGGAGAGGAAAATAAGAATCTTGATACGGTCAAGATGATATATGAGAAGTTAATCCTGGCAAAGTTCGACAGAAAAGATTTGCTCATTGCCTTAGGCGGCGGTGTAACAGGCGATATAACAGGCTATGCCGCAGCAACATATTTAAGGGGAATCGACTTTGTTCAGATACCGACAAGTCTGCTTGCACAGGTAGACAGCAGTATAGGCGGCAAGACCGGAGTAGACTTTGATTCCTACAAAAACATGGTGGGTGCATTTCATATGCCTAAGCTCGTATATATTAATGTTTCAACCTTAGATACCCTATCAGATGAACAGTTTACTTCAGGCATGGGAGAAATCATTAAACACGGTCTTATAAAAGATGCTGCCTATTTCAGGTGGTTAATGGACAATAAAGAAAACATTTTGGCAAAGGACAGAGCTGCGCTTACACATATGATAAAAATCAGTTGTAATATCAAGCGCTTGGTAGTCGAGAACGACCCGACGGAAAAGGGAGAAAGAGCATTATTAAACTTTGGTCACACCTTGGGTCACGCTATTGAAAAATATTTAAAGCTGTCACTTAGTCATGGTGCATGTGTGGGACTTGGCTGTATTCTGGCTTCCTCCATCTCATATTCAAAAGGTCTGATAAATAAGTCTGATTTAGATTTGATATATGATACCTTTAAAGAATTTAATTTTCCTGATTTGTCCGATTATGATATAGATGCTGCTACAGTAATTCAGTATACAAAAAATGACAAAAAGATGATAGGTGACAGAATTAAATTTATTCTGCTTAAAGAAATAGGCAATGCCTATATTGATATGAATATAACAGATAACGATATGACAGAGGCATTTTCCATTGCAGACGCATTATAATGTATGTGCCATTTACATCTATCGATTATTATATAAGAATAATGCCTTATACAGGATATTATTATAATACCTGTATACATATGAATCATAAACAGGAAAGGATGCATTATGAAGAAAAACTATATTATGGCTTTTATCAGCATTTGTCTTCTTACATTTGCTGACCAGTTTGTAAAATATCTGATTCATGCCAAAATGTCAGCAGGAGAGTCACTGCAACTGATTAAAGGTGTATTTTCCATAACTTATGTGCAAAATAAAGGTGCTGCATGGGGTAGTTTTTCAGGAAAAAGATTATTTCTTCTAATATTGACGATAGCAATTTTAATCGGCGTAGTCATTATGTATATTAAAATGGTAAGACAAGATGACTTCAAACCCCTGCGCATTTGCGCTGTATTTTTAATATCAGGTGCAATTGGAAATATAATTGACAGAGTCATACACGGCTTTGTAATAGATATGTTTGATTTTAATTTAATAAACTTTCCTGTTTTTAATGTAGCGGATATCTATGTTACATGCAGTGTATTTGTTATCCTTATACTTGTTATTTTCAAATATAAGGACGAAGATTTTGACAGACTGTTTCATAATAGAGCAGATAGCCATAACCCATCTGAGAACAAATCAAACTAAATTAGCACCAAAAACAAAAATAAGGCGGACAATAGAATTGGAGTATTTTAATATCGAAGCTGATAAAAACTGGGAAAATAAAAGAATAGATAAAGCTCTTACAGATTATTTTGACGATTATTCACGTTCATTTTTAAAGAATCTGTTCGAGAAACAGCTTGTAAATGTAAATGGTATATCTGTAAAGCCCAGCTATAAGGTATCTTCATCCGATGTAATCGACATATCCATTCCGGAGCCTGTACCGGTAGAAATTCTTCCGGAGAATATCTCTCTTGATATCGTCTATGAGGATGAAGATATTATTATAATCAATAAACCAAAGGGAATGGTTGTTCATCCGTCACCGGGTCATTATACGGGAACTCTTGTAAATGCCCTGATGTATCATTTTCAAAATAGTCTTTCGAAAATAAATGGTGAATTCAGACCCGGTATTGTGCATAGAATAGATATGGACACTACAGGGCTTCTGGTAATATGCAAAAATGACAATGCACACCAAAGCATATCCAATCAATTAAGTGTTCACTCAATTACCAGAAAATATTATGCAATTTGCTATGACAATATAATGGAAGACGAGGGAACTATCGATGCTCCTATAGGCAGAAATCCCAACGACAGAAAAAAAATGGCTATAAACTACAAAAATGGAAGAAGCGCAGTTACACACTATAAAGTACTTGAACGCATCAATAATAAATATACGCTTATAGAATGTCAGCTTGAAACAGGAAGAACCCACCAGATAAGAGTTCATATGGCATCTATTAATCATCCTATACTTGGAGATGCGTTATATTGCCGCCGTAAAAATGAATTTCACCTTCAGGGGCAGACACTTCACGCAGGAGTTCTTGGATTTATACATCCTACTACAAATGAATATATAGAATTTACAGCAGATTTGCCAGAATATTTCAAAATATTACTTGAAAAGTTAAGACAATTATAATTTTTATACATTTCTGTATTTACTTTATATTGGTAAAATGTTATAATTTTTATTGTAAATATTATATATTATTGAATAAAAAATGGAAGTGTTTCAAACGGCACAAAACTTTTTTATTAATCTTACATAATTTTATTTCATATACTGATATACAGATAAATGTATATACCAAAACGCAGATATATGTCATCATTTTTGAATTGGTGACGTAAAACAAAGGGGGCTTTTATTATGGGCAGAAAGAAGATTATTACAATAGGTCGTCAATTTGGAAGTGGTGGTAAACAAATAGGAGAGGAGCTTGCCAAAAAAATGCAGGTGCCTTTCTATGATAAAGAGCTTTTAAAGCACGCAGCAAAGGATAGTGGAATATGTGAAGAGATATTTGACAGTTTTGATGAAAAACCAACTAACAGTTTTCTTTATTCACTTGTTATGGATCCATATTCACTTGGATTTGGTACTTCATCTGAATTGCCACTTAATCACAGAGTATTTCTTGCAGCATTTGATACAATTAAAAACCTTGCCGGAAATGACGGTTCATGTGTATTTGTAGGCAGATGTGCCGATTATGCTCTTAAAGATATGGATGGTGTCTTAAATGTATTTATTTATGCAGATATAAATGATAGGATAAAACGCGTATCTGAAAAATACGGTATATCAGAAAACAATGCCAAAGATATGATTAAAAAAGAAGATAAATCAAGAGCATCATACTATAATTATTATACCTCAAAGCGTTGGGGCGAAATGAAAGGCTATGATATCTGTATTAATACCAGCGTATATAGTATCGAAGAAACGATTGATATGCTGTATAATATTATTATGAAATATTAAAGAGTAACTAATGATAATCTATCAAAAATATAATTTAATTCTTATCTATAAATAAAAAATAAGCCGGCGGTATTTTGTAATTACAAGCAATATCACTGGCTTATTTTATTGTATCCGGTTTATTTTTTCTTGTATCTGGTTTATTTTTTCTCCCTTAACTGAACCTTATTTCTGGCATATCGGCGACGTTCCTCATCCATATCAGCATAATGTTTTTTTGTAGTATTTACATCGCTGTGCCCCAAAACATCAGCAACCAAATATATATCACCGGTTTCTTTATATAACTGTGTACCATACGTACTACGAAGTTTGTGCGGCGTAATATGCTTTAGCGGAACAGAACCGGAGGAGTATTTCTGAACCAGATTCTGTACAGAGCGCACAGATATTCGTTTCATCTGACTGGATAAAAACAAAGCATTTTCATGGCCCTCTGCAGGATTCATTTTTTTTCTTTCCTCCATATAGGGTAAAAGAGCCTCCATAACTTCATCACCAAAATAAACAAACGACTCATAGCCGCCTTTTCGTATCACCTTTATCCTTGAATTATTAAAATCAACATCCTTTAAATCAATTCCGATACATTCAGACACTCGAATACCTGTTCCAAGCATCAGTGTCAAAAGAGCCAAATCTCTTATTTTAAGCTTACCATGCCAGCTTTGTTGTTTACTTGTAAGGTTATTTCCATACTCAACCGAATCAAGAAAATCCACCACCTCATTAGCATCCATTCGAACAATTGTTTTGCCATGAATTTTGGGCATATCAACCTTTTCAGCAGGATTTGAAGTCACACGGTCGTTTCTATACAAATAACCATAGAAAATCCTCAATGCAGACAATTTACGCTTAATGGCACGTTCACCATTGGTATAAGTACGACCATTTTTCTTATATAATTTCAAATATTCAAGATATTCCTCGATGTCCTCAGCCTCAAGCCTGGATAAATCCTCAAGTGTAACATCCATAGGCGTTTTATTCTTAAAATAGGGATTTTGTTCGCATAAATAATGATAGAAAAGTTTAATATCCCTGGCATAGCCAAGACGTGTTCTTGATGAAGTAGTATTTTCAATACCGCGAAAAACAACCTTGACATATGAAGGAAGTTCAGCCAAAATATTTCTTAATAAAATTATATTATTATTATCTACCTGTTTGCTGTATGTGTTAGCCATAAATACCTCCGTAGTTTATAATTCAATTAACATAATGATTGATATTACATATTTATATTATAGCACTCTTCCCAGTTTTTTGCACTATTTTTTCGTAAAACCTGAGTTTTGCGCATAGTTATGGGTAGAAAAATATCTGCTACTCTTACGCATTTTACATCAATTTAATATATGATACATATCAAACCTGTTTAATCAATGATTTATATCAATATTTGACCTTAGATGTAACAACCCATATAATTCTATGTTTATGTTTGACTTTAAAACAAAGCTGATATAGAATAAGTTTGTTTATCCAATATTGCCAAACTTTATTTTTTCATACAAATAATATTTTAATAAAGGACACTAAAATGAAATTACAAAAATTATTAAGCTATACACGTCGTGCTATAGACTGCTATAGTATGATTGACGAAGGTGATAAAATTGCAGTTGGAATATCTGGTGGTAAAGACAGTCTTGCACTTCTTTATGCATTAGCGGAATTAAGGCGCTTCTATCCCAAGAAATTTCAGCTTATAGCCATAACAATAGACCTTGGTTTTGAAGGCTTTGATACTTCAAAAGTACAGGCACTTTGCGATAAACTGAATGTTGAATACCATGTTGTAAAAACCGAAATATTCAATATTGTCTTCAATATACGGAAGGAAAAAAATCCCTGTTCATTATGCGCTAAAATGCGTAAAGGTGCTTTAAACGATGCTATATCTGAACTAGGATGTAATAAAATAGCATATGCGCATCATAAGGACGATTTCATAGACACTTTTCTTATGTCTCTATTATATGAAGGAAGGATACATACCTTCTCTCCAAAAACATATTTAGACCGTAGCAAATTGATGGTTATACGTCCACTTATGTATGTTACTGAAGGCGAAGTCGTTTCATTTAAAAACGAAATGCAGCTACCTGTCATTAAAAGCACTTGCCCTGCTGACGGCAATACCAAACGTGAATATGCAAATCAAACACTTGCAAAGCTGGAGCAGGAAACTCCAAATTGCAAAAACAGAATATTTGCGGCTATTGAGCGCGGCAACATCCCCGGATGGCCTGATAAAATTGAACATCCTCGTATGAATCCCAAAAATTAAATACAATAAAGAACACTTAAGGCGCATACATTCCTATATACGCCTTACTCTTTCTATTTAAGAAAGAACATAAACGATACATCTATTCATAAGTTTTTACTTCATAATATGGTATCAGTAAGCTTGTTCCGGAAACAATATTTGCCGTATTCAAATTATTGATGGCTAATACCTCATCGATATAATCCTGTGTACTGGCATATTCTTCTGTTTTGTACTCTTCTGCTATATCCCATAATGTATCCCCCGGTTCAACAGTAATGCATGTAAAATATTTTTCACTGGCACGTGATGCGCTTGTCCCCGGCGTTTCCTTATGTGTAATTCCAATATATATAACAGATAAAACAATGATAGCTGCAATTATTATAATCTTCTTTGAACTAATAAATCTCATTAAATCTTTCATAGTATAACCTCCTGAACATTTGTTTGTTTTATTATACCGAACATTCGTTCTTGTGTCAATACTTTTTCGAACATTTGTACGATATTTTTTTGTTTTCCTAGGATAATTATATTATGCACTATAGCATAGGGAAAAAAACTCCCATCATCTTTTATCTGGGATAAATTTTTTCTCTCAGCTTCAATTCACAAAACCGTTATTGCCAGATTCCTTTGAATACATAATCTAAAATAAGCAAAATATCCCAAATACCAGATAGACTTCTGATATTTGGGATATTTTTAATGAAATCCTTAAAATCATTTCTTTTTTGTTTCCAAAAGTTTAACTAATTCAAGAGATTTCTCAATACTGCCATCAATCTTAAGCTTTCCTGAATTAAAAGCGTCTACAGGGTCAAGCTTTCCCTCTGCCAGTTTCTTAAAGTCGCCTACACTGATAGTCAATGCAGCATCACGGTCATGGTAATCATAAGGTTCAACAGATAACTTTCCATTTAAGACCTCAATATAAAATGTACCACCACCAAGTCCGGTCAAATTAACCTGAATTGCAAGCTTCCCATTAATTACGCTTGGGTCTACTCCATCAATGCCTTTTTTAATCTGTCCAAATACAATATCAAATGTCATGTTTTAGCCTCCATCTCAAATGCAGGTAGTATAAAATCTAGCCTATCATTTATATTTTATTTTAAAGAGAGCTCTCTTTAATAGACACTATTATACTCCTGTGTTGAAAAACTATCAACTAAATATACAAATTTTTATATTATATTAAGATATTTTTTCTATACGAACTCCTTCCTGAAGTTTTTATCGGCGACTCACAAATGCTGATATTTCCTACATTTCGGGCACATCCACTTCGTAAAATGTTGCTCTTTTCGCATCCTTTCAAAAACTTTTAGTAGCAAATTAGTAGCAGTAATTGCAACCTACAATAACCCATTGGCTTGATATAATCTACTTTTTAAATTACTCGAAACGAATAATTTCCTGTGGCTGTCAGGTTGTCATATAACGCCTGCTGCCACACCCAAAATGAAGGGAGCATTGCCATGAGTAACAAACATAAAAATCCAACCGTCAGCTTCAGAATAACCAATGCTGAACGCAAACAAATCGAAGCCCGGATTCTTGCCAGCGGAATGATGAAGAAAGATTACTTCATCCGTTCCTGCATCTACAATCGCATCTGTGTTGTCGGCAAGAAAGAAACCATATATCCTCTGGTACAGACCGTCAATGCACTGTACCTGCAATTACTTAAAATGCAGAAGGCATTTACCTCATCCAATCGAAACCTTGATACACTTCCATCTTCCAATGACATTAACGAATTACAGACAGAATACACCAATATGCTTTCAGCTATTATTGACCTCTTAGATGGTGCAAAATATCTGTGGGAAGGAGCACACCATGAACAACAATCTTAATTTCCAGTTCGGTATGTATGAACCTGTTACAGATTCCGTCATTGTCAACACAGGTGAAAACTCCTTTCTCGTTATCCGTTGTAAGGAATGTAATTCTTCCGTCATCTTCACTGAACCGAGTGATATTGTGTATCTGTACCGGTTGGCAGAGGAAGCGCCACTTACTTATGCCAAACTTGCACTGAAAGAAACTGGCTTGCAGGATTATGTGGATGCGATGAATTGGTTTAATCCAAGTTAAGTATTATGTGCTTGTCCTACAGTTGATTCATAAACCGTAGGACAGCCTTCTAATTCTGTTTTTAGCATATTGTCACCCAGTAAGTTAACCATTTTTCTAAATAAAGGTGTTTGAAAATACTCGACTTCCATTATCTTCGCCAAGACATTACTCTTCAACGTAACATTCTTATAGTTCGCCATTTTTTGTCGCATATCAAGTGTATTTAGAAAACGTTTACATTGCCGAGGATTTCCGTTCAGCCCCTGAGTCAATATCCCCGATAACTGCTTCGATAAGACTAAGCTTTCATTTAATCTTGTGGCAATTGGTTCATTATACTCCTTAAGAATTTCCATTGTTATGGAAAACTCTAACGGATTTTGCTTTCTTTTTTCTTGTAGAAACTTCAAAAATCCATCAAATTCTGTTGTGGTCAATTCATTTTCTGATAACAAGCACATTATATAAAATTCTGTTTCGTCCTTGTTCATACATGGTATTCTTATAGGATACTGGATAAGCTTTTCTTGGTACTCTTTTCCAATATCCATATTAATACCTTCAATATCGTCAAACTTTGATCTGATTGCGTATGTAACATGTCTCTCATCCGCACCTATAACAAAAGACACATTTCCATTAAACAAGAATAGTCTCATCGCTTCCAAGGTATCTAATATAGTTGCCGGATTGCATCTATCCAATTCATCAACAAATATAACCAATTTTTTAATACCGGCTTCTTTTATTAATTGCGCAAACTTTTCTCTAAACTCCCGTATATCCTCACGAACTTCTTTATAATCCAATTTATCTTTTATTGCTTGCATCGTAGATTCTTCATCAACACCTTCAGCAACTTTTTTAGCTTTCTTTGCAACTTCTTTTATTGTCAGATTAGTAATAGCACCAAGACCACCTGCAACTGCCATATCTATACCAAATTTTATTCCACCTTTTATGATTTTAAATTTATCAACACTATCATACAATGCTTTTAATATCATTATTGCCGTTTCAGGCAATTCTCGACCGCCTTTTATGCCATCCAAAATAGATGCTAAAATAGCAGTTTTTGCATCATCATAGCTCTCATATAACCAACCATTAAAAAGCAAACACACTGTTCCATCATTTTGCTGCTCCAATTGGCGTTTACACATATGCATAAGACTAGATTTACCGCTTCCCCAATCTCCATATAAACCAATACATGAAGGCAATAGCTTTTCGTCATTTATTGTATCCTTCATAATTTCAACAATATATGAGAAATCTAAATAATCAATTTCTGTTTCGCTATCTTTCCACATTTGTAAATACACCTCTTTCTTCTATTGCATTATCTTAGCTACTGTTACCGCTACCACCCATAGTTTCAACATCATCCATTGAATTCAATATAACCCTTGTTCTGGCAAGACTTAAATCCATCTGCACACATCATTACATGCAGTATTACTCCTCTTCCTCCGCAATCCACTCTTTCAATTTTTGTTGCAATAATTTTTTATCCGGCAAATACAATTTATACTCTGATGCATAAATATTAGCATCTTTGGGCAAAGTAATCTCAACTA
>CAZATW010000003.1:0-76526 GCA_964488185.1 uncultured Coprococcus sp.
GTAGAGCACTCGGCTGTTAACCGAGGGGTTGTAGGTTCGAGCCCTACTCGGGGAGCTTTAGATGCCAGCGACGCAAGGCTTGTTGCCATCTAAGTGCTCATAACTAGGCGCGATAGCCAAGTGGTAAGGCCCCGGTCTGCAACACCGTCATCGCCGGTTCAAATCCGGCTCGCGCCTCTCTTATTAAAAAGACTAATTATATTAATTAGTCTTTTTTTACTATATAGAAAATTTGGTAACATGAAGGAAAATAATTATTTAAAGATGTTTGCTTTTTGAAGCGGATAAGGAATGAAAGGATAAAGATGTATGAGGAATAAAATAGCTGCAATAGTAATTACTTTAAGTTTATTAGTAACCGTATCAGGCTGCGGAAAAAAGGAAACAGAGAAGGCTACAGCAGCATCATGTTATGAGCTTGCCCTTGCTATGGCATATACAGATGAAAATAGGGATAATCTTGTTGTATGTAATGCAAATAATGAAGAATATGAAGCAATGCTTGAGTTAATGTATGGCTTAACTGTTCCAGATGATGGCTGTATTCTGTATTCAATGAATGAGGACCCGACAGAATATGCAGTTCTTCGTGCAAAAGAATATAACGATTATATTAATACAAGGGAAATTGAGGATGCGTTTGGAAAGTATGTGGAAGAGCGGATAGCGGCATATTTGGGTTATTATCCTGAGGGTGTGGATATTCTTCAAAATAGCCAAATATTTACTGTAGGCGAATATGTAGTGCTTAATATAAGCCATAATCCTAATACAGCAAAAGCATCTTTTAACGAAATGTATTTATTGGATAAAAAAGAGCTTAGGTCACAGATGGAACGCTATGCCGAAATGGAGATGATACTTGAAGCGAATCGGAAGAATGTATTATATAGTGGAAATCGGATTGTTAAAGGCGAATCGGGTAATACAGTGACAGACAATATGTCAGAACAAAAAGAAAATTCTACAGATGAAGACAATATATCAAAGCATGTAGAAAATATTACAAGCGAAGACCAGCTTCACGATGTAGATGATACGATATATTATAATATGAATATTGTTACTGCATATTTGGAGGATAAACCGGAGCTATTAGAGGATGAGAAAGATATTGCTATTTTAAACAGGGTTGCGGAAATAATAGATGAATGTATTACAGAGGATATGACAGATATTGAGATGGAAAAAGCAATTCATGATTATATGTGTAAACATATGGATTATGACAGACAGGAGCTGAGTGCAGTCAATACAGCTATGGAGGATTCGGATAATCCTTACGGTATGCTGATAAATGGATTTGGTATATGTACGGGATATGCTTCCACCTTTAAGCTGCTTATGGATTGCCTTGGTATAGACTGTATAGTGGTAGAGGGAATGGTTTACGACTATACGGATGACCATGCATGGAATAAAGTTAAGCTGGGTGCTACCTGGTATAATGTGGATGTGACATGGGATGATCCGGTAGATGATAAAATATCAGAAAATGATAATGGACAGAGCAGATGGATTCCAGATTACACATATTTTAATTGCTCTGATGAATTTTTATCAGAAAATGACCATCTGTGGAATAGGTCTGAATATACTGAAAGTCTTGAAGGTATGTATGAATAATAATGTTCATTTGTGTATTGGTATATTCACCTGTATTACATTATAGTACGGAAAGTAACAGTTGCTAGACTATTACTACAATATTTGATATAATATATGCGTAGTAGTGCCTTTTGAGATTAACGGAGGAGCAAATATGACACAGAGAATCAGAGAACAGAGGATTCATTATAAATTAGATCAGGAAACACCGGTTATACAGTATGAATTGAAGGCATACAATGTGCCATTTGCAGGCAATGTCAGTTCGTGTAGAGAAACATATGTAAAAGGGGACAGAGTGCTGGAATATAATATTGTAGGAGACATGACACTAGAACAGCTTATCAGTAAACCTATATTTCGTGATGAACTTGTTGAGTATTTGTTTAGTTTTAGCAAACAGCTTGTATCAATATTACAGAATGGTCTAAAATTGAATAAAGTAGTATTGGATTTAAAATTTATATACGTCAAATTAAGTGATTTTACTGTTCAGCTTGTTTATTTGCCTCTTGACACTATTTTCCCTGAGCAGAATGTTGGTGAATTTATGAAGGGACTACTTTCAAAACTTGTATATGCTCATACACCGGCAATTGAATGTGCTAATCAGATAGTAGATTATTTTGATGACCATAGAGAATTTGATGTGTATCAGTTTAATAATTTTATAAAAGAGCTTAGAGCCAGCAGTCAGCTTCTTATTATTCAGGAGGAAATCAAGAGAACTACAATGCGTCCTGAAAATACATATTCGGAATCAGAGTCCGCAAGATATGCGGCTGAGGCGGCAGCAAGAGATGCCGAGAAAGCAAGAATTCTGGCTGAGAGCGAGGCGAAAAGGCAGGAAGAGGAAGCAAGACATCAGGCTGAAATTGCAAGGCAGGCGGAAGCCGCCAGAATGAGAGCTGAGGCGGCAAGAATAGAAGCAGAGGTTGCAAGACAGAAGGCTGATGAGGAGATAAGACAGCAATCACAGACTGCCATACTCTGTGCGGAAGAAACAGAAAAGTATCAGGAGACAGAGGCAAGACGCCAGGCGGAAGCCGCCAAAATGAGAGCCGAAGCGGCTTTGAGGGCAGCAGAAGAGGAAAGACGTAATGCAGAAAAGGCATCTTCTATGTATGCAGATGAAGTAAGACGCGCAAGGGAAGCGGAAATGAAAGCCGAAGAGGCAAGAGTACATGCGGAATATGAAGCGAGACGCAATAGCGAAGAAGCAAAACGTCAGGCAGAGGAGGCTCGAAGAAGAACTGAAGAGGTAAACAGATTAACCGAAAGCAGAGATAAAATTTATAGAGAAAATGGCAGACAAACGGTTGAGGTTGCAGATACGGCTTACGAAGGAAATGCTTATAGGTCTGTAGGATATGGTCAAAATTCATATTCTCCGGACTCGGATTCCGCAACAACTGTGCTTACAAACAGAGCCTTATCGGGGCATGATGTTCCTGTTATTATAAGAAAAAGTACAGGAGAAACGATAGAGATTAATAAGCAGGTATTCTGCATAGGCAAAGCGGATCAGGGTGTTGACTATAAAATTACCGGAAATAAGTCGATAAGCAGAAGACACGCATATATAACAAGCATAAACGGAGTAAATTATCTTAGAGATAATAACTCGACAAACCATACTTATTTGAATGGGCAGCAGGTATACAGTAATATGGATATTGTAATACCAAATAATAGCTTAATAAGATTATCAAATGAGGAATTTGTCTTTAAAATAGAGTAAAAATATTAAAATTAATTGGAGGAGTAAAATATGTATTGTGATAATTGTGGTTGTGAATTGGGAGCAGGCGCAACAGTCTGCCCTATATGCGGAAAGCTGATAGAGATGGATATAAAGATAAGTCAGCCGGAAAAACAGGAAGATAATGCAGTAGAAAATCCTGTAGAGAAAAACACGGATTGTGTTTCTGATAAGCCGATAAATCCTACAGATAATCTTGTGGCGGCTGATGTGGAGGCAGAGGAAATTCCTACCATGGTGATTAATACGGAGGAAGAACAGGAAGAAAGTGCTTCTGAGGATAAGCAGAAAGAACAGGAAGAAAGTGCCTCCGAGGATAAGCAGAAAGAACAGGAAGAAACTGTTTCCGAGGATAAACTGGAGAAAAAAGAAGAACAGCAGACAAATGCTTCTGTAATTGAATCATTTGTCCAGAGCGAAGAAGATGATGAAGGTACAACGGTGCTTACAAATCCAGGCCCGGTATCCATGAATGTTTCAAATGGTACACCAATGCCGCCAGTAGGAGGACCAAACGGTATGCCGATGCCGCCGGTAGGAGGACCAAACGGTATGCCAATGCCGCCGGTAGGAGGACCAAACGGTATGCCAATGCCGCCGATGGGAGGACCGAACGGTATGTCAATGCCGCCAGTAGGAGGACCAAACGGTATGTCAATGCCGCCGATGGGAGGACCAAACGGTACACCAATGCCGCCAGTAGGAGGACCAAACGGTATGTCAATGCCGCCGATGGGAGCAAATGGTGCTGCTAATCCACCACAGGGCAAAAAGGAAAATAAACAGAAGAAAAAAATGAGCAAGGGTTGTAAGATAACACTTATTGCCATTCCTGTTGTTATTGTTATTGCTGCAGCTGTGCTTGCAGTGATTTTCGTTCCTAAGTTTAAGAATTATAATGATGCAGCGGATAAGCTTGATGATGGCAAGGTAGAAGAAGCTGTTGAAATATTTGCTGATCTTGGTTCATTTAAAGATGCAGAAACCATGGCAAATGGCGGAGCGTATTATGAGTATGCTTCTGATATGATGGCAGAAGGGAATTATACGGTAGCTGCCGAGTATTTTGAAAAAGCAGCTGAATTGGATTTTAAGGATTCTTCCGACAAGGCAAAAGAATGTTATTATAATGTCGGTAATACATATAAGTCAGAGGGTAAGTATGATGAGGCAGTAGAGGCCTATGAAAAGGCAGGGGATTATAACGGTGCAGCAGATGCCGCAAATGAGTGCCGATATGAAAAGGCTGTTTCTTATATGAGTGAGGGTGACTATGATAGTGCCATATCATGTTTTGAGGCACTAGGTTCATATGGTGATTCAGAAACAAAAATAGGTGAATGTTATTATCATAAGGCAGAGCTTCAGGTATCATCAGGTGACTATATGGGAGCCTATGATAACTTTATTAAGTCTGAATATGAAGATTATAATAATCAGGCAAATGAATGTATCTATATGTATGCGAAATCCTGTTATGATGAGGGTAAGTATGACGAGGCCATAGAGAATTATGGTAAGGTTGAAGAATCATATAAGGATTGCACGGAAGCTATAGATAATTGTTATATAGCACTTGCTGAAAAGGCATCAAAGGATAAGGACTATAAAACAGCTGTTGAATATTATGAGAAGACGGAGAAAGCGGATGTAACCAAGAAGGTACGAAATGCAAAGCTTTCCTACATAAAAGAGAATAAGGATGCAAAGGATGCTCTTACAATGCAGTATCTTGGTGACCTTCGTTATGCAGGAAACAGTGATGCGGCAGAGATATATAAGGAGCTTGTTGGCTGGAATATAGAGTCATATGTAAATCATGAACAGGAGGATTATGAGACAAAGGGTAATACAATAGACACGAAGTCAAACATATATATTCATTCTTTGTTTACCAATTCCGATGAGAAGAAAATGGATATTGAAGGATATCTGGTTTATTCTGATGGAACAAAGACAAATGTTATAGACTTTGGTACTATAGAGAATGAATATGTAACTTGGGTAAGTGTAAATGCAAGTGATGCAAAGACAGGACTTACATATCTATATATTACAGATAAGACGTCAGGTAATATTGTAGAGGTTTATCCTTTTGTTATTGAATAATATTATAGGCAGAAATATATGATTGAGAGAGAAGAACTTCTTGCGCTGAATTTTTACAAGTCAAGACCATTTAAGGGGAGCGATACCGGTATAAGATATATGGTGAAGAAGGAAAAGATAAACTCATCAGAGGAGGACGGAGAGGAAAAGGAGATGCTTAGAGCGTATATATGGCCGGAACCCTTTTGTTTTGAGGTAACGCATGAGGAGCTTAAGCATTTTCAGGATTTTCCTTTTTCAGAAGAAGGCTTGTGTAGGGCTATCGAATGGATAAATGAAAATCATGACAGGGTGCTTATTCATGCGAATAAGGAGGACAAATGATATGATATGTAAAAATTGCGGATTAGAGGTAGAAGATGGGGCAGGTTACTGCCCCAATTGTGGCATGCAGGCAGAAACAGAGAGCGATGTATCTGTACAGGACACAGAGGCTGAACAGATAGCTGCTGCGGAAACTGCCGGAAAAACGGAAAGAAAGAAATGGAGTAAAAAAAGAAAGGTTGTTACAGGAGTTATAATAGCGTCTATTCTTGCTGTTGCTATAGTTGTAATCATCCTTGTACGATTTTTGTTTACGCCACAGATTCAGGTCGTTGAAGCATTTATCAATACCATGTCTACCGCTTCGGAATCGGGCATAAATAAAAAGTATGGCGGCTATGATATGGCTTTTTCCATGTTGAAGGGGAATTACGATGTAGAGTTTACATATAATTTGGAGGATGGCGGATATCTTACCGAGTGTATTAGGAGAAATAAGGCAGAAAATAAATTTCAGGCATACATGGAACATGCAAATGTGGAGAATGGTAAAAGCCTGATAGATATGGCGGCTCTCTATGTCGATAAGGAGACTTCCATAATTGGATATTCCGATAAAGGTGAGAGGGAGTTTGCTGTACAGGTAGATTATGTCGATAACATGGAAGAAAAGCTGAATAATTCTCTGTTATCTCTGACAGGTATAGATAAGGAGACAATGCATACGATAGCCAAAGTATATGTAGACTTTATGGAAGCCCTGATTGGGACTGGTGGAAAGACAAATACATTTGATGGCATATATATAAGGACAAAGGAATTTTTCTTAAATCTTGAGGCAGAAAAATATAATAAGGACACCTTTACTGTAAATGGCAAGGACGTAAAATGTCAAATATATCATATTATATTTGATGCAAAGGATGTGGCGGATTATGTTCAGGATTGCTATAATATATCAGTTTCAACAGGTGAGAAGGTAGATGAGATTCTTGAGGAACTGACAGGCTATACGATGGAGGAGCTTTTTATTGCCATTGATGAAAAGACCGCTTCTATGGAGGATTTGGATGTTTATTTTGCAGTAAACAGAAAGAAGCAATTGGTAAGCATTTACTGTGAAAATGTTTCTAAGGATAATATCAACATGGAAATCAATTTTTATGGAGGAGATTATCTGTGTGATGAGGTAGAATTTAAATATTCTGACGATAACGGAAAGGAACTGATAATTTCAAAGGATGATGTTTCTGAAGGTGATAGACTGGAGATTGTGTATAACTGTTCTTATAAAAAGGACAGGACATCATCAGCACAGGAAATGACTTTATCATATGCATTTGAGAATGATAATTTCTATCTTTCTTATGAAGGCAAGGAAAAAAAGAAGGTGCTTTCAGCAAAGATAACCGATTGTAAAAAAGGAAAATATATTGCGTTTGAGTTAGAGGAGGGTATGGCTTATATTGGCACTGAGGTAAAGGAAATCAATAAACCGGAGTATAAGAACCTGTTGAATTTTCTTGATGCAGATGTCTTGTCGGCATACTCGTTTTTCTCGGATATTTTCTCAAAATAGTGATAGGATAAGGGTATTTATAAATGAAATCAGACAGGTCGGATGGAGAGTTAAACAGAAATTACTCTGCAAATGAGGCTCAAGGCGGGCAGCAAAAAATTGAATATACACCGGGTGTAGAGCATAAGATATTAACGGCTGTTTTATTTTTGATAGGATTTGGTTTGATAATGATATTTAGCGCTTCCAGCTATTCAGCATCGATGAGCATTGACGCGAATTATGATTCTACATATTATTTTAAAAAGCAGCTTTACATTATGTTAGGTGGAATGGTTATCCTTTTCATTACAAACCTGATTGATTATAAGCTGTTTAAGAAGCTGGGATGGTTTTTTTATGTAGTAGCAGCGGTATCTGTATTTTTGCTTAAGACACCTCTTGGAAAAGAGGTAAACGGTGCAACAAGGTGGCTTGTTATAGCAGGCTTTCAGATACAGGTTGCGGATATAGTCAAGATTTGTATGATTATTTTTATGGCTTCATTTATCAACAGCCATTGGAAGCGGATACATCATTGGAAGACCATATGTACACTTTGGGGATTGGTTGGTTTTCAGGCGGCACTTATATTGGTAATATCCTCCAATCTAAGCAGTGCGATTATTCTGCTTCTTATGTGCTTTACCATTACATTTATTGTAAGCGGAAATAATAAGTTGCATTTTGCCATGCTTGGAATAGCGGCCGTTGCAATTATAGTATTTATCATTACTATTAAAAATAATCTTCCTCTTGAATCGGAGCTTGACAACTATCCATATCAGCTGAGACGTTTTTTTGCATGGCTTGACCCTAATAAATATTCAGGTACTATAGGCTATCAGGTTCTTCAATCCCTATATGCAATAGGTAGTGGTGGTTTGCTTGGTAAGGGCTTGGGAAATGGAACCCAGAAGCTGATGAATATCCCTGAGGCGCAGAATGATATGATATTTGCCATTATATGCGAGGAGCTGGGACTTGTTGGTGCAGTATTGATGTTCCTGATGTTTGGGTACCTTTTGTATCAAATGTTTGTAGTTGTAAGAGAGTCAAGAAATCTATATGGCAGTCTGGTCGTTATGGGGGTAATGCTTCATATTGCATATCAGATTATTGTAAATGTATGTGTGGCTGTAAATCTGTTTCCAAATACGGGTGTATCGCTTCCATTTATCAGTTATGGTGGTTCAGCCATGCTGTTTACTTTGATAGAAGTGGGACTTGTTATAGGAATCAGAAGGCAGCAGGCAGGGAAAAAATATTCCAGAATTAATTAAGGAGCAGAAATGAGAAAACTTGCAGAGAGATTCATACTATTATTTGGAATGATATTTATATTTGGTTGTACGATATCAGATGTTAAAGCTGCTGGCAGGACTGCGGAGATGGCAGAAGCTACAGAGGAGCAGGGAACTACAGAGGAACCGCAGCCTGAAGTGAGGACAGGCTGGTATAAGGATGAGACAGGAAATATGTATTATTACGAAAATGGAGCTCCTGTTGTAAACCGCGTGCTTGCAATTACCGAAACGGCAGGTAATGAGAAGCTTGTCTGTTACTATGGTTTTGGGTTAAATGGTGTTATGTTCAAAAGCACAATGAAAACCATAGGAAATAAAACATATTATTTTAAAGCAGATGGAAAGGCGGCAATAGGCTTTTTTACATATAGTGGATATCGGTTTTTCAGTAATTCAAAGGGTGTTCTTGTAAAAAATAAATGGATAACGATATCAGGAAAGCGTTATTATATAGGAGCAAAAGGAAGAGCTGTAACAGGACTGAAAAAGATAAGCGGATATACATTTTATTTTAATAAATATGGTGTTATGCAGAAAAATAAGTTTGTAACATCATCGGGTGATATATATTATGTAGGGAGCAAAGGCAAGGCGCTTACAGGTCTTAGAAAAATAAATAACCATTACTATTATTTTAGAGCAAATGCGAAAATGGTAAAGAGTAAATGGGTAACCATCTCAGGAAAACGCTACTATTTTGGCAATAACGGAAGAGCATATGTAGGTGCCAGGAAGGTAGAGGGCTCAAAATACTATTATAATTTTGGCAAAGCAGGTTATTTAAAAGGCGGAATCAGGACGATTAAAGGTGTCAAATACAGATTTGGCAGTGACGGTAAGCCTTATACCGGATGGTATACAAGTAAAGCGGGTAATATGTATTATTACAAGGCAAACGGTACTTTGGTAAAGAACCGATCTTATGTTGTAAACGGGAAATTGTATTTGTTCAGTAAAACTGGTATACGTTACAAGAAATCCGGTTTTAAGACTGTAAACGGAAAAAGATATTATGTACAGGAAAACGGTACACTGGCAACAGGATATACAAAGATTAATGATGAATATTACTATTTCTCTAAAAACGGAGTTATGTATCAGAAGAAATGGGCATATGTAAACGGTTATAAATTCTATTTTGGAGGAAACGGCAGAAGGCTTACAGATGTAGACAGTATAATTGGTAAGCAGGATTCATATCTTATTAAGGTCAATAAGACAAAGAATGTAGTAACGGTATATGCAAAGGATGGAGGAAACGGATATATTATCCCTGTAAAGGCATTTATATGCTCTACAGGTGAGGCAACACCGACAGGAACCTTTTATACACCATATAAATACAGATGGCTTACGCTGATGGGACCATGCTGGGGTCAGTGGTGTACGCAGGTATATGGAGATATATTATTCCATTCTGTATATTATGGTACCGAAAATAATAATAATACATTAAGTGTAAGTGCTTATAATAAATTAGGTACAACATGCTCACATGGATGTATCAGATTAACAGCGGGAGATGCAAAGTGGATATATGACAACTGCTCATTACGCACGCAGGTAAATATTTTTTATAGTAGTGATGAAGGCCCATTTCCAAAGCCATCGGCGGCAAAGCTGGAATATTGGCATACATGGGACCCAACAGACCCAAATATGGAATATAAGTGCAAGCAGACAGGATGTAACCACTGAATTTAGGTGATTATGAAAAATATAGCTATTATACTTTGTGGTATATTTGCCATATATTTGATTTTAATTAATATTGTGGCATTTTATATGTTTGGTTTAGATAAAAGAAAAGCAAAGGCAGGCAGGTCTGCCAAAAGCGGACATTCGGCAAAAAAAAGAATATCGGAAAGGATGCTGCTTGGTGTAGCGGCTGTAGGCGGTGCGGCAGGCTCATATATAGGAATGAGAGTATACCATCACAAGACTACAAAGAAAAAATTTTACCTAGGTGTTCCAACGCTATTGATATTGCAGTGTTTGTTTGTGATGTTTATACTTGCAAGATTATAAGACATATTATATGTCTTGGAAGATACATATAAAGAGGTAAGAATATGAGAAAAAGATGTAATATTCTAAATAGAATATATATTTTATGTATGGTTTTCTTTATGTTGTTTTCTTTTGCAGCGTGTGGTGATGATGCAGATAATACAAATGGCGTAGAAAAGATTGAAGATGGAGAGGTTGCGTCTCCTGAGGAGTTTAAAAAGCTTGGCCTATATATAGATGTCAAATCTTCAAAGGTTACAGATATAAAATATAGTATTGAAGATAGTGAGATTGCAGTTATATCATTTGTATATAATGGTCTTGATTGTGAGTTTCGGGGGTCATGTATATATAAGGACTATGATTTGGCAAAGGTAAAGAATACAAGTACAGGTGATATACTGTCTACAAGTGTAGGTGGTTATGGAGCCACTTACTATACATTAGTTCCAGGCAGAATTGTTTTCTGGAATGATGAGCATGTTAATTATTCTTTATATACATATGTAACAGCCACAGATGATGTAGTGAAGGAAATCGTAGAATGTCTGACATTTGAAAATCATTATGATGAGAGAGCGGATGTAGCACAGCAAACGGCAAACGACAGCGAAGATTATGCCAGACAGATTATAATGGTATTTCAAAATAAGAAACGGGATGCTCTTGCGGAAATGATATATTATCCGCAGCAGTTAGGCGGAGGGCAGTCAGTTGCAAACAAAGAGGAGCTGATGGAGCTTCCGGAAGATGAATTGTTTACGGATATACTGCTTACGGCATTGTCAGAGGATTCCATTAATGACCTCAGAATGTCGGAGGATGGCACGGAATATATAATAGGAACGAATTATAAAAATGTCCACTTTAAACAAATGGAGGAAGGAACCTTCAAAATAGTAAAAATAAATAATTAGCAGGTAATTTTATCAGAAATAATTAAGCAATTAAATTAGGGTGTTCCAAGCTGGGTTTAAACTTGGAATACCCTTTTGTTTGCAACATCTTCTACGCATCTATGCCAGGCTCGCACATAATATGGCGGATTTTTGATTAATAATTAATGAGATATTGGTCTGATAATTTTTTCTTATTTTCTGTAGAAAAATAGAGGACGATATGAATTGTAGAAGGCTGGGTAATTCGGTAGAATTTTTATGGAATAGATATTTTCATAAACATATGGGCAGATGGGACAACCCTTCTGTCAAAATATAAGGAGGCATACATAATGAAAACATATTCAATAGGGGAAGCGGCTAAATTGACGGGAGTGGAGTCCCATGTACTCAGATATTGGGAAGAGGAGCTTGATATAAAGATAAAAAGAAATGATATGGGGCACAGGGAGTATGAGGAGCAGGATATAAAGATTCTTCAGAAAGTAAAGCTTCTTAAGGATAAGGGTATTCAGCTGAAGGCAATTAACAATCTGGTTCAGAAGATGTATGAGATTCTGGAAAATAAGGAACAGGTGTATGAAGCCATGAATAAGGGGAAAGACCCTCTTAAGGATTATGATTTTACGGAGGAGCTGGTAAAGGAAGCTACAGAGATAAGTAAAGTGAATGACAATGGAGAACGGGTAGTCGATTTTAAAATGGCGCAGTTCCAAACCCTTATGAATAAGGTTGTCGGCAATTCCATTAAAGAAAATATCAAGCCTATCAGTCAGGCCGTTTCTGCAAATGTCGTAGAGAGTGTAACAAAGCAGATGGATGTCATTATGAAAGAAAAGGAAGAAAAAGAGGAGGAACGGTTTAAAAGGCTTGATGCTACTATGAGAGAAATGCAGCAGGCAAGAAGGGAAATTGCGGCTGCCGAAATGAAATCAGGAAAAAAGAGATTATTTAGAAAAAATAAATAAGTATTTGTTGTCAAACAATTTATAAAAACTTCATATATTTACGCAGGGTATATATGTTATACTATTCGCAAGGGTTCTGCCCTTGTGAGTTTTGTGCCTGTTGTGAAAGGAATATTATACATATGAAGATAACAAAGAAGGTAAAGCTTGCATTAGCAATAGTATGGATATTTGCTATCATAACAATGTTAATCGGAACGATTTATATAAGCCAATGCTATATGACCGGCGTATATGGAGATGACTCCTCTATAACGACATTATATTCCATTAAGGATCCAATAATGGAGATATATGGGGAGGTATCGGATTATAAGCTTAAGGTGATAGAAGATTTTGAAAAAAATGCTGCGCTTATTACGGATGAAACTTATTTAAAGAGTGCAAACCGTTTAGCAGAAGAAATGAATTCCTCTGTTATTGTTATTGAAAACGGTGGATTTAAGTTTGTTGGAATTGGAGAGTTTGATAAGAGTTTGAAGGAGCAGCTTATCAAGGCATTTAATGACGATTATCAGGATACAATGTACGACAAATTTCGTGACGGAGAAGAGGAAGGCATAAGTAATGAAAGTGATTTTTATATAAAGGAATTTATCATTACTTCTCCGAAGCTTTATTTATGTAATCAGATAACTTATATAAAAAATGATAAAAAGGTTTCATTTTATATACTTACCTACTATGGAAATTATTTGCAGCAGTTTAGAAGGACAATAACAAGGTATTCAATACTTCTTGTTTTACTTATGTTGTTTTTAAGCGGCGTGTTGGCACTTCTTGTATACAGGCAGTTTGTAAATCCTCTTGTCAAACTGAAGAAAGCGGCAGAGGAGATTGGTACGGGAAATCTTAATGTAAAGCTGGAATACGATACGCATAGGCAGGATGAGATAGGGGAGTTGTGCAGGACATTTGATGATATGAAGACTAAGCTGAGTGATTCAGTAAGTGAAAAGATACGTTATGAGGAGGAAAATAGGGAGCTTATAAGTAATATATCACATGATTTGAAGACACCTATCACTACTATAAAGGGATATGTAGAGGGTATTATGGATGGTGTGGCAGATACGCCGGAGAAAAGGGACCGGTATCTGAAGATGATATATAATAAAGCAAATGAGCTGGATGCATTAATAAATGAACTGTCACTTTACACGAACATAAATAATAATGCAATTCCGTATGAGTTCCACAGAGTGTCTGTAAAGGACTATTTCTCTGATTGTATGGAGGAAATACAGGCGACGCTGGAATCCCATGATATGACTCTTATATATAATAATTATTGTGCAGATGATGTGAGAGTGGTGGTTGACCCTGACCAGTTAAAGAGAGTTGTAAATAACATAGTAACAAATTCCATAAAATATAGAGGGAATAATAAAGGTCAGATAGAAATATATATCCATGATGCGGAAGATATGATTAAGGTATCCATAATTGACAATGGCAAGGGGATAGACGAAGAGAGTCTGCCGCATATATTTGACAGGACATATAGAGCTGATAGTGCAAGACAGTCAAGAGGCGGAAGCGGTCTTGGTCTTGCCATATGTAAGAAAATTATTGAGGAGCATGGCGGACGGATATGGGCGAAAAGCCAGAAGGATAGAGGAACAACAATTCAATTCACATTGAAGAAATATATTAAGGAGGAAGTTACAAATGAGTAAAATTCTTATAATAGAGGACGAGCTTAGTATTGCCGAATTGGAGAGGGATTATCTGGAGCTGAATAATTTTCAGGTAGAGATTGAGACAAACGGTGCTGCAGGACTTGAAAAGGCGCAATCGGAGGATTATAGTCTGATTATTCTTGACCTTATGCTGCCTGATATGGACGGCTTTGAGATATGTAAGGCTATCAGGGAGGAAAAGGATATACCGATTATTATGGTAACTGCCAAGAAAAATGATATAGATAAGATACGTGGACTTGGTTTGGGTGTTGATGATTATGTGACAAAGCCATTTAGCCCGTCTGAGCTGGTAGCAAGAGTAAAGGCACATATTTCAAGATATGAAAGGCTTGTTGGTTCAACGGCACTTCAAAATAATATTATAGAGATAAGAGGGCTTAAGATAGACAGAACAGACAGAAGAGTTTATGTTGATAACGAGGAGAAGGTATTTACAAATAAGGAATTTGATTTGCTTGTCTTTCTTGCAAGTAACCCCAATAAGGTATTTTCCAAGGATGAGCTGTTTAATAAGATTTGGAATATGGAGAGCGTAGGTGATATCGCTACCGTAACTGTTCATATCAAGAAAATAAGAGAGAAGATAGAATTTGACACCTCAAAGCCACAGTACATAGAAACGGTATGGGGTGTTGGCTATCGATTCAGAATGTAGGTAAAAATTCCTATTGTGCTTGCAATCTTTTGATAATCCGTCTTTAGATGAAGCAGTGCACAAACGCCTAAAAAAGAACAGAAAACGAATACAATAAGTACCGTATAAATTCTCTTTTTTTGTTTGCTTTCGCCAATATTTTTGATGCTTGGCAAATCAGTAAAGAAGGAATCTTTGATTGAGGGAATCAGATTTCATGAGTAAATAATATTGCGTTTTGTTTTGGGTTGTGTAATATCAATTAGAAATAGAGTTTTTAATAGAATAGTATTATATAGCATTTGCAGGAGGTAACAGATGAGACTGAATATTTTGCATGAGGATGACAGTATTCTTGTATGCGTGAAGCCGTATGGAGTGCCGTCACAGTCAGATAAAACAAATTCTGAGGATATGATAAGTATGCTGAAGCTTCATGTTTTTGAGAGGGAAAATCGGAACGAAGAGCCGTATCTTGCAGCGATTCACAGGTTGGACAGACCGGTAGGCGGTATTATGGTATTTGCAAAGACAAAGGAGGCTGCGTCAAATCTGTCGAAGCAGAGTGAAAATGGAGAAATGCTGAAATTCTATCAGGCAATTCTTACAGGTGAGCTTCCAAATGAAGAGGGAGTCTTAAAGGATTATCTGTTGCATGATAAGATGAACAACATCACAGAGGTTGTGGACAAGGATACGCCCGAAGCAAAATATGCTGAGCTTGAGTATGAAGTGCTTGATGTAATGGAAACGGACCAGGGGATTTTGAGTTATGTTTTGATTACGCTTGTGACAGGCCGTCATCATCAGATACGTGTTCAGATGGCAAGCAGAAAATGCGGTATCTGGGGCGATACGAAATATAACCCGAAGTTCCAGAAGGTAAAGAAGCAGTATCAGCAGATAGGACTTTATGCATCCAGACTGGAATTTACCCATCCGGTGACAGGCGAGCATATGGTATTCAAGAATGAGCCGGAGGGCAAGGCATTTGAGGTAATAGAGCTGGATGAGTTTTAAAATGTTTGGAGTAGAAATGAAAAAATATAACTTCAAAAAGAATGCAATGGCTATTTTGGCAGCCATTATGATGCTACAGCTTGCATTTACAGGTTGTAATAAGAAGAAAGATGTAGCAGATTATGAAATTGATTTTGAATCTAATAGAACAGGAATAGGCGGTAAATTAGTAGTACCTGAAGGCTGTACTGCAAGTATTGATACAGGCTCATCAACATTAGAAAATATAATGATAGAGGTTGAAGAGATAGAAGTACCTGATACGGATAAGATGGATATTGTATCTGTTACATCCGCTAAGTATTCAAATGAAGAAAAAAAGAAATTAGTTGAGAAGATATTTGATAAAAATATATATTTATATGATTATAATCATATGACCAGAGATGATATCCAAAAAGAGTTAGATGAACTGGAAAGGGAAATTGAAAATCCATACATTGGTGGAGATGATGTATGGTTATCCGAGACGAACAGCCGGATAGAAGAGCTTAACGAAATGTTGTTAGATGCACCTGAAACATATGCAGCGGCAGGAGATTATTCTGGAAGTGTATTTATCGGGGAAAGGGATAATATCGAATATCTTATCAGTATAGATGATGCCAGTGAACTGAATTATTTTGGAAAAGTCGGTTCATTTGTACATTTTGAACCTACGGATATGGGGGCGATAAGACCATATGAAGGAGCAGTAAGAGTAGAATTTGATGTGACAGAAGATGGTGCTGATATATCCGCTGCAAATATGAGTAATATGACAGAGGATGACGCGAAAGACATGGCAGAGTGGTTTCTGGCAGGTTTAGATATAACGGATGTGACATTCGTATCAGCAGAGGGTCTTCATTGGAGATATGAAGATGAAAACTATGAGACGCTGGCAACGGAATGTGATGGATATGTAATTACATATACAAAAGCAATAGATGGAGTTGCAGCATATAGTGAAAATTTATATGAAGTGGACAATTTAAACCTTGATAATGCTTGGATTGATATACCATTAGAAACATATACAGTAATGGTATATGATGACAAGGTTATCGGTGCAAATTTTGAAAATGTATTTAATATGACAGATAGTGAAAGAGAAGATGCGGAGCTCCTTTCCTATAGCGACATTATAAAAAAGGCAAATACAGAATTTGCAGCGTATTATGAAAAGTATCCTACGAATTATAAGACGATTACATTTAATGATGTGAAGCTTTCGTATTATCTTGTTTCAGATGAGAATGGCAAATATAAATATATTCCGGTGTGGATATTCTCACAATATGAAGAGGTTAAAGACCAAGACGGAGCAAGCGTTCCTGTTCAGATTGTTATTTTAGATGCGGTAAGCGGAGAAGCCATAGATATCATAGAAGAAGCAAAGAAGCTTGGATGCTATATGTAAGGCGGCAACATTCGTATTCATAACATAAAGGCTGAACTGTTACAGCAGTAGCAAGAAATGCCGGATGCTGTATTGAATTATTTTTGGGTGAATGGTATACTTTGTATTTAATAAAAGCAATATATATTTTAAAGGAGAAAGAAAATGGCAAACGATAAGAAGCTTGTAGAAGCGATTACTTCTATGGATGAGGATTTTGCCCAGTGGTATACGGATGTTGTAATTAAGGCAGGGCTTATATCATATACAAATGTTAAGGGATGTATGGCAATTAAGCCTGCTGGCTATGCCATATGGGAATTAATCCAGCAGCAGCTTGATGCAAAGTTTAAGGAGACTGGTGTAGAGAATGTATATATGCCAATGTTTATTCCTGAGAGTCTCTTACAGAAGGAGAAAGACCATGTAGAGGGCTTTGCTCCGGAGGTTGCATGGGTTACTCATGGAGGACTGAATGAGCTGAATGAGCGTATGTGTGTAAGACCTACATCAGAGACATTGTTCTGTGATTTTTACAAGGATGAGGTTCAGTCTTATCGTGATTTGCCAAAGGTATATAATCAATGGTGCTCTGTCGTTCGCTGGGAGAAGGAGACAAGACCGTTCCTTCGTTCAAGAGAGTTCTTATGGCAGGAAGGACATACAGCGCATGCCACAGCAGAGGAAGCAGAGGAGAGAACAATCCAGATGCTGGATGTGTATGCTGATTTCTGTGAGAATGTTCTTGCTATTCCTGTTGTAAAGGGAAGAAAAACAGATAAGGAGAAGTTTGCAGGCGCAGAAGCTACGTATACAATAGAAGCGCTGATGCATGATGGCAAGGCACTTCAGTCAGGTACAAGCCATAACTTTGGTGATGGCTTTGCCAAGGCATTTGGAATTCAGTTTACGGATAAGGACAATAAACTGAAATATGTTCATCAGACTTCATGGGGTATGACAACACGTCTTATTGGAGCTATTATCATGGTTCATGGTGATAATTCAGGACTTGTACTTCCGCCAAGGGTTGCACCTACCCAGGTTATGATTGTTCCGATTATGCAGAAAAAGGAAGGCGTACTTGAGAAGGCAGCAGAGCTGAAAGAAAAGCTCGGTGCATTCCGTGTTAAGGTAGACGATAGCGACAAGAGTCCGGGATGGAAATTCTCTGAGCAGGAGATGCGTGGGATTCCAATCCGTGTAGAGATAGGACCAAAGGATATAGAGGCAAATCAGGCTGTGCTTGTACGTCGTGATACAAGAGAGAAGATAATTGTTTCTCTTGACGAAATAGACGTTAAGATAGGCGAGCTTCTCGAGACGATACAGAAGGAAATGTTTGAGAGAGCAAAGGCGCACCTTTATGCGAATACACACGTTGCAAATAACTGGGAAGAGTTTACAGATATCTTAGAGAAGAAGCAGGGCTTTATCAAGGCGATGTGGTGTGGTGATACAGCGTGTGAAACTGCCATTAAGGATGAGACAGGTGCAACAACAAGATGTATGCCATTTGAGCAGGAGAAGCTTGGTGATGTATGTGTTCACTGTGGCAAGCCTGCTGCGAAGATGATATACTTCGGCAAGGCGTACTAATCAATACCGTGATGGATGCGGCTATATTGTATATATTGTTTTTGGGACCGCTTTCGCTTATATCCTGTCAACAATATATACAATATAGCCGCATTATTATACAGTCTGGATAAGTTTAACAGCGGTATTTGTGGTTATAATTTTTATGAGGTTTTGTACCTGTTGCGTGAAATTTTGAAAATAATAGTTACATAGAAATGGCTTTTTAGGAGTAGTGTAATGAGAATGGAGATGCCTGAAAATGCAAACAGAATAATTACAACGCTTGAGGCAGCAGGCTATGAGGCATATATCGTCGGCGGCTGTGTCAGGGATGCCATGTTAGGGCGTATTCCAGGCGATTGGGATATTACAACCTCTGCAAGGCCTGAGCAGGTGAAGGCATTATTTAAACGGACATTAGATACAGGCATCAAGCATGGGACCGTAACGGTAATGTTCGGAAAAGAGGGCTACGAGGTAACAACTTACCGGATAGACGGTGAATATACTGACCATAGAAGACCTGATGCGGTTCAGTTTACTTCAAATCTTGAAGAGGATTTGAAGAGAAGGGATTTTACAATCAATGCCATGGCATATAGCCATAAGGATGGAATAATCGATATATTTGGCGGCACTGAAGACCTTAATAACAAAATAATCAGGGCAGTAGGTGTAGCCGCAGACCGATTTGATGAGGATGCCCTTAGGATACTTCGTGCCATAAGATTTGCAGGCCAGTTGGGATTTGAAATTGAAAGAGATACCAGGGCAGCCATGATTGTTCAGGCGGAGCACCTTACGGATATCAGTGCGGAGAGAATTCGTGTGGAGCTGGTGAAGCTGCTCATATCTGCCCATCCTGAGAAGCTGATAGATGCATATGTAATGGGTATTACATCCTATATTCTTCCTGAATTTGACAAGATGATGGAAAGACCTCAGAACAATCCATATCATCTGTATAATGTAGGGGTTCATTCCATAGAGGCGGTAAAGGCGATTGAGCCTACGGAGATATGCAGGATTGCCGCATTGCTTCATGATGTTGGAAAGCCTGATACCCATAGTGTAGGGGAGGATGGTATAGACCATTTCTACGGACATGCTGATATGGGAGAGCGGATTGCAACTGATATCCTGAAGCGTCTGCGTTTTGATAATGAAACAATTAAAACCGTATGTAAGATGATAAGATGGCATGATTATGGGCTGAGTGGTATTCCGTCTAAGAGGAGCTTTCGAAAGGCCTTGAGCGAAATGGGTTCTGATTTCTTCCCAATGTTTCTTAAGATAAAGAAGGCGGATATGGCAGCTCAGAGTGACTATAGAATGGAAGAGCGACAACAGATACTTATCGGGCTTGAGAATATGTATGATGAGATTGTAAATAAAGGAGACTGCCTTACGATTAAGGATTTGGCTGTAAACGGTAGTGACCTTATCGGTATTGGTATGAAGCCGGGTGAGGAAATGGGGCAGGTGCTAAAGTATCTGCTTGACAGGGTTCTGGAGAAGCCGGAGCTTAATGAAAAGAATATTTTGCTGAATATGGTAAATGAATATCTGAAACAAAATCAGAGGTTTAAGAATTATTTTTAAGTTCCCTTCATACAATTATTTATCGGGATTATGATAATGATTGTAGGAGGGGATTTTTTTGCCTGAAAAAATGTGTGAGGTATACGATGCATACGATATGGAGGTTATGGGCTATGGAAGAGGACGAGGCGCTATTATACTTAAGACAGATAAAGGAATCAGGCAGGTGTCCCCGCTTATAGGAAATGAGAAGCGACTTGAGGAGGAGAAAATATTTAAGGAACGGATGTATGAGGCAGGATTTACCTACATAGACAGGGTAGTGGCGGCAAAGGATGGAGAGCTTGTGACATATGACAGGTATGGAAATCCATTTGTTGTAAGAGAATATTTTGAAGGAAGAGAGTGCAGCTCCGGAAGCATACATGATTTGGAGCGAGTTGCTTATAATCTGGCAGAGCTTCATCGAAGTGGGGAAAAGATATATCAGGAAGAGCAAAATGTAAGAAGCCTCAAAAGTCCGGGAAATTTTAAAGGGAAAACACAGGAAATAAAGAAAATAAGAAGTTTTATTTCAAAGCGTTCCGTTAAGAACGAATTTGAACATTTGTATATTAAGGCATATGATTATTTTTATGAGCAGGCAGTAAAATGCCAGCAGGCAATGGAGAAAATTGATACATTAAAGGTGCCCCTTAGAATAGGATATTGTCATGGAGCGTATAATTATCATAGTGTAATATTTTGTGATGATTATATGGCAACAATAAATTTTGACAGATTCCATGTCGGCTATCAGTTGATGGACTTGTATCAGTATATCCGTAAGGTAATGGAGAAAAATAATTATAACTTTAATCTGGCGGTAAAAATCATTTCAGAATATGAAAAAATTATTCCGCTGGGAAAGGAAGGTTACGAATTTATCTATATGATGTATTGCTATCCTGAGAAGTTTTGGAAGATTAGCAATCGCTATATGAATTCCAAAAAAAGCTGGATATCACCGGTAAATATGGAAAAATTGGAAAAAGTTATAAAAGATGAACAAGAAAAGCTTAAAATTTTGAAGAATTTTTCTCAACATTACGGGGTTCACAAGATGATGTTTTAAGGGTATAATGTGGAACGTGGATTATTGGATATTTTTGTGAATGTATAGAAAAGATAAATTTTACTATGTGAAAATCGGTAGCGGATGGATTCACAAATAATTAGGAGGCAACGTGATGAACGAAAGTAATTACAAGACAGTATATGAGCAGTGGGTGAATAATCCTTTGTTCGGTCAGGAAACAAAAGACGAGCTTTTGGCGATTAAAGATGATGAGAAAGAGATTGAAGAAAGATTCTATTGTGATTTGGTATTTGGTACTGCAGGACTCCGTGGTATCATTGGAGCAGGAACCAATAGAATGAATATATATGTCGTTCGTAAGGCTACACAGGGACTTGCCAATTATATTATTAAGGCGGGTAAGCAGAATCAGGGTGTTGCGATTGCGTATGATTCAAGAAGAATGTCCCCTGAGTTTTCTATGGAAGCGGCTCTTTGTCTTGCTGCAAACGGTATTAAGGCATACAGATTTGAGTCACTCCGACCTACACCGGAGCTGTCATTTGCAGTAAGGTATCTGGGATGTGTAGCAGGAATTAACGTAACAGCAAGCCACAATCCGCCTGAGTATAACGGATATAAGGTATACTGGGAGGATGGCGCACAGATAACACCGCCACACGATCAGGGTATTATGGCAGAGGTTAAAGCAATTACGGATTTTGCCGATACAAAGACGATGGATATGGAGGAGGCCATTGAGAAAGGACTTCTCGTTACGATAGGTGCAGAGGTTGATGATGCCTATATAGCAGAGCTTAAGAAGCTTGTTATCAATCAGGATGCAATCGACAAATATGGCAAGGATTTGAAAATTGTATATTCCCCTCTTCATGGTACAGGAAATATTCCGGCAAGAAGAATTTTAAAGGAAATCGGATTTGAAAATGTATATGTAGTTCCTGAGCAGGAGCTTCCGGATGGAGAATTCCCTACAGTGGATTATCCGAATCCTGAAGCAAAGGAAGCATTTGCACTTGCCCTTAAGCTGGCAGAGAAAATTGATGCAGACCTTGTCCTTGCAACAGACCCTGATGCGGACAGACTTGGCTGCTATGCAAAGGATACGGCAACAGGCGAGTATAAGGTATTTACAGGAAATATGTCAGGAAGCTTACTGTGTGAATATGAGGTAAGCCAGATGCAGGCAAGAGATGGAAAGCTCCCTGATGATGGTGCAATCATTAAGACGATTGTTACAACAAATATGGTTGATGCAATCGCAAAGGCATATGGTACAGAGCTTATTGAGTGCTTTACAGGATTTAAAAATATCGGACGTGAAATTCTCAGATTTGAGCAGACCGGAAAGGGAACATATCTTTTCGGATTTGAGGAAAGCTATGGTTGTCTGATAGGAACGCATGCAAGAGATAAGGATGCGATTGTTGCAACGATGGCACTCTGCGAGGCCGCAGCTTATTATAAATCACAGGGCAAGACATTATGGGATGCCATGATGGATATGTATGAAAAATACGGTTATTATGTAGATGATATCAAGACCGTTACACTGAAGGGTGTTGAAGGCTCCAAGAAGATAGGACATATCATGAATGTTTTAAGAGCAAATGTACCTCTGGAGGTAGCAGGCTATAAGACAAAGGTGGTTCGTGATTACCGTCTTGAGTATATCAGAAATCTTGAAACAGGCGATGTAAAGCCTACAGGCTTCCCGAACCAGAATGTGCTTTATTATGAGCTGGAAAATGATGCATGGCTGGCTGTTAGACCATCAGGTACAGAGCCGAAGATTAAGTTCTACTATGGAATTAAGGGCGCAAGCTTTGATGAGGCACAGCAGATGTCAGCAGATTTCGGTGATAAGGTAATGGAACTCATCTATGAAATTTTAGAGAAGTAATGAAAAAGATATAAAGAGACAATATTTTCAAAAAGGGGCTGTAAAAAACAGTCCCTTTTATTAATGCAAAGTATGTGAGAAAGGGCATCTGTGGCATGCTTTCTCGCTAATTTAGTATTTGGTTTTTTGCTTTTTCATATTCTTCATAGGATATAGCGCCACTATCAAGAAGCATTTTATACTTTGTAAGTTCGTCAGCAGCACTGCCGGAATTTACAAAGCCTTCATGCATCTGATTTACAAAGCTGTCCTTTACCATTCTTAAATTCTTTTGAAATTTGTCAATTTCCTCTTCCGAATAATTTGAAGCTTTAAATGCAATACAGCCGCCGGCAAAACTAATCTCAAACATTTTTTGTTTTGAAAAGGAATATATCAAGAAAAGAGTTATTGACATTAAAATGCTAAATATTCCTAGACCGTAGCCTTCTTCATTACCTGCTGAAAATCCACAAAACATTGTTATCAAAAAAACAATAGCAGCAATCAATTCCCAAATAGGATTTACGATGAAAAATCCCGTTCCTGTTATATCCTTTAAATCCACTATTCTTTGTTCGGTTGCGCTATTATACTTATTCTGATTTTTATAATAGCATTTTCCCTTAAAATAAACTCTTTTATCTGATACAACACAAAAGCCTTTACTTAATATGCCGTAGGAGAGATAATTCATCAAATAATCTCCTCCAAGTACAGCGCACTGTTTTTCAGTTGAATCAATAAATAATTGTTTTACATTAGCGTTTTTCATTTGTATGTCACCTCCGTTATTTTTGAATATTATACCTCATATGAGTTATATTTTCAATATATATCTCATTTTAACATCTGTTAAACATATTTCAGTTTGGATACAATCATTACATAATAACGAAAGTGAGTAATATATCATGATTGAAACCGATGTTTTGAGTAGAATCGAATCCTTATTACAATATAATCATTGGAGTCTATATAAACTATCAAAAGAAAGCGGAATCCCCTATTCCAGCCTTAATAATTTATTTAACAGAAATACCTGTCCTACAATTCCTACTTTAGAAAAAATATGCGCAGGATTTAAAATCAGCCTTAATGAATTTTTTGACTTTTATAACAATCCATTACGAAATACAGAGATAACAAATGAGCAGCAGGAAATTATAAATGCATATGAAGCGTTGTCCAAGGCTAAGAAGGATTTGTTAAAGGCATATTTAGACGGATTAAGCAACACAAAAAGATAGGGACTGTAAAACAATCCCTTTTCGAAGGCATTAATACTTGTAAGGTATGATACTATCATTTTTCTTCATGTGGTAAAAGCCTATATATCTTTTCATGTTCTACGACCTGATATTTTTGCCGTTATAAAAGACTTTAGCACACACTTATATTGGAGTTCTTTCATTATTATAATAATCTGTCTAATCAACTGGCGTATTCTGCTTATATTCAATTTGATATAAAGTATATTAAGCCCCTTTTATGCTGTGAGTCGAAGTAGTACAAATATCTTAAGGGCATTTCGCAGTTAATTTATTTTTTTGACATTTTCTTTATCCGTTTCAGAAATAATATAATGAGGTCTGTTTTTCACTTCTATGTAGGTTTTGGCGATATATTTTCCCATCATTCCCATGCAGAGGAATTGTAATCCTGCTACAAAAAGGATAATACATACAAGAGATGGCCAGCCGGCAACAGGGTCGCCGAATATCAATTTTCTTACAAAGAAAAATACGACCATGATAAATGAAAGAAACGTGCAGAATATACCAAAGCCTGACGCAATGGACATGGGTGATTCTGAGAAGTTTACAATTCCGTTTATGGCATATTTAAACAGGCCCCAAAAATTCCATTTTGTTTCTCCTGCGATACGGTTTACATTTTCATACTCCAACCACTTTGTTTGAAAGCCAATCCAGCCGAAGATACCCTTTGAAAAACGGTTGGATTCACACATGGAAACGATGGCATCCACCATTTCCTTTTTCATAAGACGAAAATCTCTGGCACCATCAACGACGTCGGCATCGGAAATTCTATTGATCAGCTTATAAAACTGTCTTGCAAACCATGAACGAATGGCAGGCTCACCCTTACGTGTTACGCGTCTTGTTGCTACACTGTCATATTCGCCATCGGATAGAATGGACAGCATTTGGGGGAGCATGGAAGGTGGGTCCTGCATATCGGCGTCCATGACAGCCACATAGTCTCCGTCAGCGTTACAAAATCCTGCATACATGGCAGCTTCCTTTCCAAAATTCCTGGAAAAAGACAGATATTTGTATCTGCTGTCCTTGTTACAAAGAGTTTTCATGACAGAGAGAGTAGCGTCTTTTGAGCCGTCATTTACCATCAGAATTTCAAACTCGTAGTCCGTTAAGGAATTCATTGTTTTATTCAGTTCTTCTGCAAATAACGGCAGGGCTTCCGCCTCGTTATAGCAGGGGATGATTAAGTTTACTTTTTTCATATTTTCTCCATCTATACATTGAAAACCGTTTCTCTATTTGTCTATTATACAGCTTAACGGGCATAGATTCAATTTGTTTCTGAGCAGGGAAATGATGCATATATTGTCTGGACGAAATACAGTGTAAAAAAGATGGGGTTCTTATTCGTCATGGGAATTCATTTTCAGTAATCTGTTTATCAGATTTAAAATCAAAAGCAAATCCTCATCTGACAATTTTTCCATGCCATCTATAGCTTTTTGTATTAATCCGGGATTTTTCAGGTTCTCGTTAAAAAACTCGGAAGGGGTAATACCAAAATAATCACAAATTGCCAAAAATTCGTTCATTGGCGGCAGGCATTTTCCTGAAGAGATATTGTAAATATACCCTCTGCTGTGTCCTAAGTCATAGCTCATCTGATATTCAGAAATTCCTTTCTGTAATCTTAATTCTGTTATGCGTTCTTTAATAAAATTGCTGTCCATTCCATCACCTCATATATGCAGTTAAAATCGTTTACTTTATTTAATATGATAATTATTGTTTTTGCTTATTCGTCTAGGCATTTATGTTGTTATTATTGATAAAACTAAAGATATATGTTACAATCCAAAATATCGAGATATATTTACATAAAAAGACAAGAAAAATATGTAGGATGGAAGTTTGGCAACAAGATAGGAAATATATCTTTTGCTATATTCTGATATTGGTTAAAGTGAAAGGAAGGCTATGTTTATGAAAAAAACAGGAGCAATACTATTGGCAATCCTATTGATTGTGTTATGCTTTTGTGGCTGTTCATCTCAAGAAGAAATCAATAAAAATGCCGATGAAGTAATCAATCAATATAATAAAGAGCAGATAACTTATGCGGAGGCATATAGTGATTTGATAAAATATGGCAGTAAGAGTAAAGATGCATCTTATATAGAGCAGCAAATGTCGGTTTTAGCGGCACTGATGGAATCGAAAGAAAATTACACACAGGCTAAGAAAGCATTTGATTCCGGTAATTATGAAATGGCTATGATGTTATATGGGAAGGTATCCAAAAATGACAATAATTATAATGAAGCGAAAAAGGAACTAAAGATGGCACAAGAAAATTATATAAAAGCTGTCGATGAGAAGGCTGAACAGTACATAAGTGAATATAAATATTTGGAAGCTATAGAGATTTATGAGAATTCAAAGAATGTATATAATGATGGAAAGACCGATAATAAAATTAATGATATAGAAGAAAAATATAAGAAGATGCAGTTATATACTTTCAAAATAAAGAAGATAAAAGAGCATTCATATAAATGAGGGTTGGCACAATTATGATAAGCATTGTATGATTCAATGAAAGATATCTAAATCTGAGATAATAGTATACTTTCTTAGAGTATAATTATCGTTGGCAAAATAAATAAAATAAAGGGAAGAGGCCGAAACCTCTTCCACATCATACAGTAATACCTTATGATTAAGTTGCTAAGACAAAACGTAAGGAGACTGTATGATGACTACTATGATAAAGGAAACAGGGATAACATTCAAGGAGTTAGAAAGAAATATTTTCAAAGCCATTTGTGAGGCTGGACAGAACTGTACCCGTGAACTGTTGGAAGGGTATGACAAAAAACTGATGCAGGAAAGGGATAAAAAAGTATACCGCCATAAGGGGCTGAAGGAGACCACAATAAAGACAGTGTATGGTGAAGTCAGCTATAAACGGGCAGTCTATGAAAAGACTAATGATGACGGAAGCAAATGCTTTGTATATCTTTTGGATGAAACCCTGGAATTAAAGCAGGTTGGCCTGATATCAACAAATCTTGCAGAAAAACTGGTAGAAGGAGTCACGGAGCTTTCCTACCGCCAGTGTGCAGCTAAGGTATCGGAGATGACAGGTCAGAGCATCAGTGCAATGGGTGTGTGGAAGGTAATCCAGGCACTTGGCGAACAGATCGCCATCGAAGAAAAAGAGATTACCCATGCCCACAAAGAAGGTCATGTACGGGGAGAAAAGGAAGTTCCTGTGCTGTTTGAAGAAGCAGACGGAGTATTTATAAACCTTCAGGGAAAAGACCGCCGGGAAAGCCATCAGAAGAAAGCGGAAATAAAAGTATCCATAGCCTACGATGGCTGGATAAAGGAAGGAAAGGACAGGTACAGGCTGGATGAAAAGATAGTAACGGCAGGCATAGAAAGAGCCAAAGATTTTCATGCGAACCGGGAAGCAGCGATAGCCAGCGTGTTTAATCTGGATGAAACGGAAATAAGGATTCTGAACGCAGACGGTGCACCATGGCTGAAAAAGGTAAAAGATAAAAGTACGATTTTTCAACTGGATCCGTTTCATAAATATCAGGCAATCAAGGGAAATATAAGTGATAAAGAAGCCCAGAAGGAAATCCGTGAATTAATAGATACCGAACAGTTGGAGGAAATGTTTGAATACATTACTATTTACCGGGACAGTTTAGGTGATGATAAGGAAATAGAAAAGGCAGAGCAACTATTGGAATATTTCGAGAGCAATCGGAGCGGTTTGAGGCCGTATCAGAAACAGATAGGGAAGTTACCGGAAAGTCCGGAAGGGTTGGAATACCTTAACATGGGGACCATGGAAAACCATGTATGGAGTGTAATAGCAAGGAGGATGAAACATAACCACACAAGCTGGAGTAAGCGGGGCGGAAATCATCTGGCAAAGATACTGGCAAAGAAATGTAGTGGAAGGTTGAACGAAGTAACGGAGCGACTGCAGAAACCGTTATTTGAGGAAGAAACTGTTGAAGAGATATGGGAAAATATACTGCTGTCTGCCAAAACCCCTAAAAAAGACGGAAAGGGATATCAGTATCCAGTGATGGGACATCTGGTTGGTCTTGAAATGAATACTCGCGGAGACAAGGTAAAACTTAATACAATGGCAGGGTATTAAATGTATGGTAAAAAATTTGCCAACGAATGGTTGACTGAAACGTATACTTTTGTCAGGAACGGTAATACTTGATTTTAGCTGAAGCATATGATATAGTATGCCTAGGCAAAAGTTAAGAGTAGTCCGTATGGGCAACAAAAACCCCACGAGGAGCGAACTCGTGGGGTTTTCTATTCCTTTTTGGCAGGGTGGCTTAAACCCTAGGCTGGTTGCCATAATTAATCATCTTTATCCAACCATTTGCAGATGTAGTAGGCAACTACACCTGCCACGACAGAGATGATAAATGTTAAGAGTAATTCCGTATGTCAACCCCCCTTTCCGTGCCGATTATAGGGGTGGCAACATTTCAAGTATATCATTTGGGTACGATATTCTCAATCAATACAAAGGTTGTTAAGAATTTTGAGAAAAACTTAATAAATTCTTACGGCTGTAACTGCTTTGTATCAATATCCTTCTTGATGATTGCGATAAAGTCATCAAGGGACATAGAACCCATGTCACCATCGTTGCCACGCTTGCGGGCTGATACGGTACCTGATTCTGCTTCATTTGCACCGACAACCAGCATATATGGAAGCTTGTCAAGACGGGCCTCACGTATCTTGTATCCAATCTTTTCAGAACGTGTATCAACAGTAACATCCCGGATGCCTGCCTGAAACAATGTTGACTTTACTTCCTCTGCATAATCAATGAACTTGTCTGAGATCGGAAGGATACGAACCTGCTCGGCACAGAGCCATGTAGGAAATGCGCCTGCATATTTTTCAGTAAGCCATGCAAGTGTTCTTTCGTAGCAGCCCATAGATGTTCTGTGGATGATATAAGGTCTCTTCTTCTCGCCGTTTGCATCAATATAGTACATATCAAATCGTTCAGCCAGGAACATGTCGAGCTGAATTGTAATCATTGTATCTTCTTTTCCATATACATTCTTTGCCTGAATATCAAGCTTTGGTCCGTAGAAAGCAGCCTCGCCTGCTTCTTCTGTGTAGGTAAGACCAATCTCATCAAGAATCTCACGCATAGCATCCTGAACGGTATCCCATTCCTTCGCTGTACCAAGATATTTCTCAGGATTTTCAGGGTCCCACTTGGACATACGGTAGGTAACGTCCTCTTCAACACCTAAGGTTTCAAGACAGTATTTTGCAAGAGCGGCACAGTTCTTAAACTCTTCCTTTATCTGCTCCGGGGTACAGATAAGATGACCCTCTGATATCGTAAACTGACGAACTCTTGTCAGACCGTGCATTTCTCCGGAGTCCTCATTTCTAAACAATGTCGATGTTTCACCCATTCTGTATGGCAGGTCTTTATAGGAATGCTGTGTTGCCTTATATACATAATACTGGAACGGACATGTCATAGGGCGGAGCGCCATGATTTCTTTGCCTGATGCACTTACACCGTTCTCGTCCTCATCATCCTCGCCGAGCAAAAACATGCCTTCCTTGTAGTGACCCCAGTGGTCTGAAATCTTGTACAGGTCTGATTTTGCCATAAGTGGGGTTCTTGTTCTGACATATCCCCATTCGTAGTCCTCCAAATCCTCAATCCATCGTTGGAGCTTCTGAATCATCTTGGTACCCTTTGGCATGAAAAGCGGAAGTCCCTGTCCGATGACATCAACCGTCGTAAACAGCTCCATTTCACGACCAAGTCTGTTGTGGTCACGAAGCTTGATGTTCTCAAGATACTCCAGTCTTTCCTGTAAATCTTCTTTCTTTGTGTATGCTGTACCATAGATACGGGTCAGCATTTTATTCTTTTCATTTCCTCTCCAATAAGCACCTGATGAAGAGGTCAGCTTGAAGAATTTTACATACTTGGAATTCATTAAGTGTGGACCGGCACAAAGGTCCGTGAAATCGCCCATTTCATAGAAGCTGATTTCTGCATCCTCAGGAAGGTCATTGATAAGCTCAACCTTATAAGGCTCACCCTTTTCCTCCATAAATTTGATTGCTTCGGCACGAGGCAATGTAAATCTTGTGATGGGGTCCCCCTTCTTAACGATTTTCTTCATTTCTGCTTCGATTTTGTCCAAATCCTCTCTGGAAAGAGATGGCATATCAAAATCGTAGTAAAAGCCGTTTTCAATAGAAGGTCCGATCGTACACTTGGCATCAGGATAGAGATGCTTTACCGCCTGGGCAAGAACATGTGATGCGGTATGTCTGAAAGCATGCTTTCCTTCTTCACTGTCAAATGTCAGAATGTTGAGTGTACAGTCATCCTCAATTACTGTTCTAAGGTCAACAACCTCTCCGTTTACCTCTGCCACGCAGGCAGCTCTTGCAAGACCTTCGCTGATGTCCTTTGCAATGTCGATAACTGCCATTTTCTCTGCATATTCTTTTACAGAGCCGTCTTTTAATGTGATTTTCATAATACGTTTTCCTTTCATTTAAAATATAATAAAGCTTGAAATGTGTGGTAATGCGATAGAAACCGCATTGTATAAGCATTTGTTTGTATCAAAGTGATTCGTAATAGTTGTCTGCCAATTAAAAAATCCCTGATACAGCATCTGCCATATCAGGGACGATTCATCAATTCGCGGTTCCACCCTTTTTCCTTTTCGTCAAATCGGAATATGCCGACAGGCATATCAGATTATTTTTGAAAAGACACTCATAAGATGATAACGTAATCAACGGTTTATTATAATTTGAAGCTTATATATAGCTTAATTTCTGTAAAACGACTTTTGTATATTTTTCGTTTATCAAGTTTAAACAAGCTTCATTTCCAATAAACAGCTCAGGGATGGTGTTCGAATAACATCTATATAGCCTTCTTCCACCAAATGAAAGCCTCTCTGGATATGTCACGCTATCCTACTGTTCCCGTCACAGCCGATACTATTTTAAAGGTATTCTAATACCTGTAACTTTAATGTGTCAAGAGTTTATTTTATATTATATATCTTTTGTCTGTTTATTCTGGCTACTTTTCTTTGATACCGGGTTCACACCATCTACCGTCTGTTTGAGCGGCATTTATTGAGGATACCTCTATATAGTTACCTTATATCGGTTTGGATGGGACATAAATCCCAATTTCATATATATTTTTCATTCGTTCATTGCAACATAAACATCCATAATTATAAAGTCTTCATCAAGGTTAATTTTTCTTATATAACAGTATTTCTCTTTGAATTTATTAATCCCTTGTTTTATTAATGCATCATCAATTCGAACAAAGTCAGATTCTAATTTATTGAAGTCTGTTTCAATTCGAACTCTGGCCGCAGGTTCAAGCGTGATTGTGGCAATTCCTAAATTATTCTTTAAATATATGATACAATCTCTCTTAGTAATCTTCACGATTAAATCATCGTTTATATCGCCCCTATCATTTATGATTGATGTCAGTTTGCTTTTAAGATTTGATTTATTACATCTTACGACAGATAGCTTCGTTTCTATTATTTCCTCATATAATTTTACTTTTATCATTTTTCTACCAAATACAAGTTGTTCTCTATTAATCCTGATTCTTTATATACCTACGAATTTCTCTGAATAAAGTAGCTGCTGCAACAACTACCCAAAGTATTCCATCTGTTGTTTCACCTTTTGTAAATCTTAGGACTGCTACAATTGTTGCTGCAATAATAAGAACGATAGCAATTACTAAATCTCCTATTGAATTGTGTTTCATAACTGTTCCTCCAAATTCTTTAATTGTGTTTCATATTCGTTAAGTTTCTTTTGTGTAGGAAATCCTATTAAAATAATAATCAATATGCAAAATATAATATAGCCCACACATAGATACTTAAAGTCGATTTTTGTAATATAATTTACAATAATTACTACTGCCACAGCTGCCAAAATCATAACTCTTGATAATAATCTCTTCTTTTTTATCTGTTCCATTTTAATAATTAATTCCTGTTCGTTCATATATTCGCTCCTTTACATTAATATTATCGTATCATTTTTCTTGGTATCAAAACTTTAACAACAAAATAATTACAAATTGCTATATATAGTATAATAATCAGACCAGAAATAATCAACTGAACTGAAGTTATAGTACCATTTAATATTTCGCTTCCGACGATAAATGGTGCTACAAAAGGTACATAATTCATTATTTTTGAAATAACAAGCTCAGGGTTATTAAGACACACATAAGCCATTACAAATCCTGCAATTAATATAATGGTTACCGGAAGCTGTGCAAACTGCATCTGCTGCTGGTTTGAGATACAAACACCCACTATTGCATATAGTAGCATATAAATAAAAATAGCTACAATAGACATTATACAAATCATTGTAATATCAGATGATTCAATTTTAATCATTTTGATGAAAAAAGCTACTTTCTGTAAATGTATTACTTCCATCAATTGTAAAATCCCACATTCTGCAAAAATAAGGATGGCGGCCTCAAGAACTAGCGTAATCAGAGCTAATATCTTTGAATATACTATTTTTACAGGCGAAACATGATAAGTAAGCAAATCAGATACTTTGGATATTCTTTCATTGGCTATACTGTTTGTAATAGTCGCTCCGCAAAAGACGGTAAAAAAATAGGTTATAAACAGAACAAAATATCCAATGTTATATACATCTTCTGCATTATTGTATGTCGTTGCAATTTGATTATACAATGCTGCGTCCCAGTCTTTTGTAAACTGATATAGTCCAAAAGGAATTCCAACCAATGCAATTACAACAAATACCCAGAACATATACGATTTGTTCATTCTTTTTAAATTAAACATATATAATATCATAAATTTATTCATTTTTTTTCCCCAACAAATTAACAAATATTTCTTCCATACTGGAATAACCATAATTAATAAAATCTATGTCTTTAAAATCGCTAATTTCCCTGATAATCTTTTGATATTCATCTATTCCCTGAATATTCTCAATGACTATTCTGTCTTCCTTTAAAATAGGGGTATAGTCTTTAAGTTTTGCAAGAAGATTATTATTAACAGGTAATTCTATTTTTTGCTTGCCATACTTTTTCTTAATTTCATTTATTTCTCCGTAAACTATCTGATGTCCTTTTTCCAGTAAAGTAACATTTTCACACAACTTTTCTACATAATTCATATTATGGCTTGTTGTAATAAGAATTTTATCTTTACTTTCCTCCAAAATAATGTTTTGAAACATCTGTGCACTTACAGGGTCAAGTCCACTTAGTGGTTCATCCAGAATAAGTAGATCAGGATTATTAATTAATGCTATTGCAAACTGTACTCTCTGAGCATTTCCCTTTGATAAAGATTTAAGTGGAAACTTTCTATATTGCGAAATCTCAAAACGCTTTAAGCATTTATTGACTGCCAACGAAACATTTTTTACTCCGGAAAGCCGTGCAAATAGTTCCAAATGGTCTTCAACAGTTACATCCTGATATACCCCTCTTTCTTCTGGCAGATATCCAACCTTGATTCCTGATGCAATGCTTATTTCACCAGAGGTCGGACATAACAGTCCCAAAATCATCTTAATAATGGTTGACTTACCGGCACCATTTCTTCCCAGTATTGCCATGGGATGTCCCTTAAGAACTTCAAAGCAAATATTATCCACTGCTGTAAGTTCTTTATATTTTTTTGTAAGATTTTTAATAACAATCTTATCTGGTTCTGACATATTTTTTTCTCTCCATCCTATGCTTTTTTATAAAACGAAATATTTCCCTATATGCATATGTTATTCCAACAAAGATAACAATTGCAATTGAAACGGTCAGCAATATCTGAAGTCCTATACTGATAATTTGAGCTGCAAGATAATTTTCCATGCTGAACATTCCTCCATTTAGTCTTATTGTCAAAGCCAAGGATACTACCCCATATAATGTTCCCCCCATAAAAGATATTTTGTAAGCGTCGGAATCATTCTCAAATATAAGTGTAAATAGTGATACTGTTAAAAGAGAAACGATTGTGCCATAACCAGTCCAACCTTCAGTAGATACAAGGAAGCCCATAATACCTATTAGCAATAAATAGACCGCTGACCAGGTAACGATATCCTTTTGCTTATGTTCCTTTTTCCAATGCTTTCCGCAGACAGAACATACATGCTTATGTTCAAATGTTTCAAGGCGCAGAGAATTTCTTACGGAATCATAAACTTCCATGCATCCTGAATATGAACATTTTTTTTTGGTTAAAACATTTACAACTTCAAAGGCAACCTTTGATGCTACATACTCTGTTAGCATTGATATAGTCGGTCCCGTTCCGTATATTCTTTCCTGTTGTGTTTCTTCATTTTTATAGCAGGAATAGCAAGGGGTGATTCCTGGTATATATGTTGGTCCTACAACCCCATAATATTCCAGAAATCCTCCGGAAGTATGATGTATGATATCACATTCAATCTTCATATAACTATTTTTGGAATCAACTGTTTTTTTTGAGGAGTGAACTGCAAATTTATTTGCTTTCACATAAGCTTTTTTCTAAAAGAAAGCAGTTGGTCAACATGTATTAACATTACTTAATAGCGTGCAGAAGGTCTGTTATGTGCAGCTTTTCTTCATAAATAAAGCATAAAAAAAAGTCTTTTAGGTAAATGAACCTAGAAAGACTCTTTATTATCACTAGTTTATTGATTAATCATAAGCGTTGCTCTTGCTACAAATTCATTATTTTCGCATTGTAGTTTTAACATGCCATCATGATGCTTTACAACCCTTTCCATATTTAGCAAACCGTATCCATGAATCTCTTTATTTCCTTTAGAGGTAGGCAGATAGTTCTTCTTAATACTTAAATTCTTGTTTACAGGATTCTTAACGGTCAAAATCCACATTTGTTTGTTTAACGCAGAATCTATGATAATTCTTTTCTCACCCTCTATTTTTTCACATGCCTCCAGTGCGTTATCAAGCATATTAGAAAGAAGAATTACCATATCCACATCATCTATTTTTTCTGCTGGGATAAAGCCGTTCATTTCTATTTTAGTGTTAATCTGCTCGGCTGCTTGGGCTTTAGAATTAATCAAAGCATCGGCTATGAAGTTACCTGTATCATAAGAATTGGTTGTATGCTGATACATCGTCTGCATCTTCTCGATATACTGTAAAGCCTGCTCAACTTTACCTTCAGTAATCATAGAATGAAGTGCAATCAACAGATTCTTCGCATCGTGTCGAAACTGCTTAAGCTGCATTTCCTTTTTGTTAAGTTCATTATAATATCCCGTCATTTTTTTTATTTGCTCTTCTAAGATACCTATAACATTGCCCATAGAATAGTTGTGTTCATATACTATGATTATTCGTGCAATCAATATAATTATGAGAAATGTCAAGATTACTACTAGTATTCGCATTAAAATACTATACTCTGCACTTAAACATATTGCTGTTTCTATATTTCCAAGAATGAATATTATAATTATAAAATGTATATATTCTTTAACTGTTAAATTGGCAAACCATATGTTTAAAACTCTGTTCCTACGAAAATACAATAATAATGCAAATAAAACAAGAAAAAATACAGCTACTAGGGCTGTGCAAAAATCTTCAATTAAAAATTGATTTTTATATTTACCTGACACTTTCCATATTAAAACAGCTATATTTGATGAAAGTATAGATTCTATTTCCTCATAAAATAGCACTACGACAGGTATTTTAACCCTTATTCCGTATTGAGACCACAAGAAAGGAACTACTCGTAAATAATACAAACAATAAGAAATAATTACTAATACCGAAATATTCATATATTTGCTTACACAAAACAAATAAGTTACTAGAAAATAATAAACTAGCCAAATGTAATTATAGTTTTTTCCCTTCGGTTTTTCCATTACGAAAAATTCATCAAAAACCAGCCGGATATTAAAATAGTCAACGACTCCCCATACGGTAAAAATTGCTAAAGCAATACTAAGCTCTGTCATATATATTATCACCTCTGTCCTGTCAGATAATCAGAATAAATTTCCGTAAATTCCTTATATTTGGTTCTGCTTATAAGTATACACTCACCATTATTAAGTATCACATCGGTGTGATTGTAAGAGGCTACATATTTCATATTAACAATAAAAGATTTGTAGCATCTATAAAAATACTTTGAAGACAGTCTTCCCTCCACAGAGGCCAATGTTTCATGACATTCAAATTCCTCACTTTTGTCTGCAAAATGAATTATACAATGTTTACCAGAGCCTTCAATGTATGAAATTGTACTTTCCTTGATAAAATGATTCATACCACTCACGCGCACAGTCAATACTTTTTCCTGACTCGTGGAGAGCAAAAAAGAATCAAGTGCAGCATTGAACTTTTCTTCCTCAATCGGTTTAACGAGAAATCGAAAAGTACCGACTTCAAATGACTGGAATACTACACTAGGATAACTGGATAAAAAGATAATTGTTGCATCGATGCCACGCATACGAAGTTCCTTTGCAATAGTGATGCCATCCGATCCTGCTCCTTCAAATTGGTAATCCATAAATATAAGAGCATACGCTTCCCTAGATGCAAGCAATTTTTGACCTGTTTCATATTCATCTATAGAATAATCAAATTCCCTCTTAAATGAGTATTTGAGAATATATTTCTTTGTTTCCGCTCTCATATAATCTGAATCATCGCAAATCGCTATTTTAATCATTTTTTTTTCTCCCAATTGAATATTTAGTGGTCTATATTAATTTCATCATTATCACAAAGTCAACTGAATCTTTATGCATTAAACAAAAATTCTATTCTAATGAACTTAATAGATCTTCAATAATCCCGTATCAATTTCTTTTAGTTGTAATTTGTACCATCCTGTTATGCACAACTTTCAAAAAATAACCAAAATATAAGGAATCCTGTTCCATTTTGATGTAAAATTAACCTATCAAACCAAAAAACTTACTAAACAAAAAGAAAGGGGATTCCTCATGACTAATTTTACATCAAATACTTATACTTTGAAAAGGGAAATTTTAACTTTTTCCAATAAAATTTCCAAACTGCAATCAAAACCAGACAGAAAGTTTACCGCCGACATGACCTATGGCATGCTTGCCTCCGGAAGCTGCCTGCTGACCGATATTGTCGACCAGCTTCATGAAGATTCAAAAAAGGTTAATTCCGTAGAGCGACTTACCAGACATCTGAATAAAGGGATGACGGACACTGCATTACAATCGTATCTTAATACTATCCGTAAATGGGTTCCTGCAACGCAGCTTCGTAATCAGCGGAAAGGAAAAATCAAAACTCCACTTTTCTACAGGGGCAAAAAACATAACGCTTACCTTTCCCAATTGCAGGTAAAGGCGGATACATGCGATGATTTTGATTATTGGGAAAATAGTACCGGAATCACCATTACAGGTTATACAGGCGATGGTGGAGATGTGGTGATTCCAAGTGAGATTGATGGGGAAACGGTAACGAAAATAGGGTATGAAGCATTTGCTTATCGCGAAGATTTAACAAGCATAGAGATACCGGAAGGAGTAACGAGCATAGGAGATACTGCATTTATGCAATGTAGCAATTTAAAGAAAATTTTTGTTGCATCAAGTAATCGATATTACAAATCGATACGCGGAATATTATATACAAAAAACGGTAAGACCCTGATTTGCTGCCCAGTTGGTAAAACAGGTAAGGTCGTAATTCCTAAGGGAGTAACAAAAATTGGTAAATACGCATTTTTAGGTAGTTCGGTTTCGAAGGTTACAATGCCAAACAGTGTGACAAAAATAGAAAAGTCAGCATTTGGAAGCTGCAGCAATTTAAAAAGTATTAAACTATCTAAAAATTTGAAAGAAATAGGCCAATATGCTTTTTCAAATTGTATTTCGCTTAAGAGCATAGTTATACCTGCCAAGGTTACCAAGCTTGGGGTAGGAGCATTTCTTTATTGCTCGAATCTGAAAAACATTACAATGACAGCAGGAAAAATAAAAAAAGTAAATAATCAAACTTTCTCGGGTATAGGGAAGGCTACTTTTACCATAAAGGGAAAAAAGAAAGATCGTAAGATATTAATCAAGAAACTGAAAAAAACACAAGGACTCCTTCCTGAAGATGAAGCAAAGCCTGCCGATGGATGGACATTTAAATAACCAGATGGTACAAAACCGCTGCTGGCGTATCAGCCTGCTTTCCGGAATCCCAATAGTGCCGGTCTTTTTAATGATAAATTTTTAAAAATAAAATAGAAGAATTAGAAAATATCATTGACGATGATTCGGTTGACCGATATAATAATTGCTAGGAGGAAGATTGATGTATCTGAACGATTTGTTACAAGAAAAGAAAATGTCAAAATATCGTCTTGCGAAGGAAAGTGGCATACCACAAACGACCATTGTGGATATCTGTTCAGGAAAATCACGGATAGAGAAATGTTCTGCTGATACCATATATAAAATTGCGAAGGTATTGAATGTTCCAATGGAAAGACTGATTGAACAGGAAATAGAAAGTTATGTTCCTCAGCAAAAGAGAAGCTCCTTTGAGGTTTTTAAGAGTAATGTATGTCATTTTGTTAAAGACAAGGGCGATATTGATTTTATTATTGATACATTGTCTGCCGATGAAGTACGGACTCTTTATGACCGTAAATGGTATCCCGAGGCATTTTATCTGCTTGCAATGGTAGATTATCTGTCTCGTGAAAATCAGGTGTCTATCTGTACAAACTACAATGATATCCGTTGCCAGCGTTTACAGAAGGTAATATATCCTGCAAGTGCCGTGCTATCGGATATAGTGATGAAAACAGATAAGCACTGCAGGGAATGTATGAAAAATGCTATTCCTGAATTTTTAAATTATAATATAGTAGAAAATGAGGTAAGAGATGTCTATTGATAACATAGCTTTTACAAAAGAAAATTTAGATACCTTTTTAAGTAAACTTGCAAAAGAATTCCGTAAGCAAAATGGTAAAATGGTTTCGGCTGAGATTATATTGATTGGTGGGGCGGCCATTCTTGCTAACTATGGTTTTCGAGATATGACTTATGATATAGATGCTATCATCCGTTCTAATGCTTCTATGAAAGAAGCAATCAATAAAATTGGTGATGAATTTGGACTTCCAAATGGTTGGCTGAATTCTGATTTTACCAAGACCAAATCGTATTCGCCAAAGCTTTTACAATATTGTGGTTACTACAAAAAGTTTGGACAGGTTTTAGAAGTTCGCACCATTAAGGGTGAATATCTTGTGGCAATGAAATTGATGTCCAGTCGCCAATATAAAAACGATATATCGGATATCATTGGTATCCTCCGAGAAGAAAAAGAACGAGGCAATCCTTTATCACTTGAGAATATCCGTAAGGCGGTATGTAACCTTTATGACAGTTGGGATGCTCTGCCACAGGATTCAAGGGAATTTATTACAGAAATTATGCGGGAAGGACAGTTTGAAGTATTGTATGAACAGTATCGTAGCAACGAATTGGCGGCAAAGGAATCACTGGTTGATTTTGAAAGAACTTACCCGAATGTAATAAATACAGATAACGTAAGCGACATCATCAGAGAACTTAAAATGCGCAGGGGACAAGAACACTGACAGCTAAGGCAATCCATCAAAAATCTTTGAAAATCTTTTGTGCCGACCCGTTGACAAATCATTTTTCTTTGTTATACTAAAATTTGATTTATAAATGAAAGGCTGTGACAGAGACAGTACACGGAATATGAAAGCCATGAGCGAGTCGGGGATGGTGGAAGCCTGATGTAAGTAGTATCTGTGGAATATCACTCTTAAGCTGCGGACCAAACATCTGATATAGAAAGATTAGTAGGCTCTGACGTATTTCCTTCGTTACAGGAATCACATATGATGGTATGTTAGTAATAGGTGGTATAACGAATTTCAGCCCTTCGTCCTGATTACGACGGAGGACTTTTTTATTTCTTATTAGTGCAGGAAATTTTTTAAGAAAGGACGATAAAACAATGTACGACAAGGTTTCAACGAAGCTCAATTTTGTTGAGAGAGAACAGAAGGTGCTTGACTTCTGGAAGGAAAATCAGGTATTTGAAAAGAGTGTGGAAGAGACAAAGGATTTGCCTACTTATACATTCTATGACGGACCTCCGACAGCAAATGGTAAGCCGCATATCGGTCATGTGCTTACCCGTGTTATCAAGGATATGATTCCAAGATATCAGACCATGAAAGGGCATAACGTGGTAAGAAAGGCAGGCTGGGATACGCATGGCCTTCCGGTTGAGCTTGAGGTAGAAAAGCTCCTTGGTATAGACGGTAAGGAGCAAATCGAGGAATATGGTCTTGAGCCGTTTATTCAGAAATGTAAAGAATCCGTTTGGAAATATAAAGGCATGTGGGAGGAGTTCTCAGGCAAGGTTGGTTTCTGGGCTGATATGGATGACCCCTATGTCACATATCATGATGACTTTATCGAGTCAGAGTGGTGGGCTTTAAAGAAGATTTGGGACCAGGGACTGCTTTACAAGGGCTTTAAAATTGTTCCGTACTGCCCACGTTGTGGTACACCCCTTAGCAGCCATGAGGTTGCTCAGGGATATAAAACAGTAAAAGAGCGTTCCGCAGTTGTCAGATTCAAGGTTATTGGAGAGGATGCTTACTTCCTTGCATGGACAACCACACCTTGGACACTTCCTTCCAATGTGGCTCTTTGTGTCAATCCTGATGAGACCTATGTTAAGGTGAAGGCAGCAGACGGCTACACCTATTATATGGCACAGGCACTTCTGGATAAGGTGCTTGGTGGTCTTGCTGATAAAGTGGCAGGAGCTGCCAATCATGAAAATGCTGAGTCCGATGCATCGGCGCAGGCTGCTGACTACGAGATTCTTGAAACCTATACAGGAAAAGACCTTGAGTACAAGGAATATGAGCCATTATTTGCATGTGTAAAGCCTGTATGTGAGAAGCAGAACAAGAAAGGCCATTTTATTACATGTGATTCCTATGTAACCATGACAGATGGTACGGGTATCGTTCATATTGCACCGGCATTTGGTGAGGATGATGCAAATGTAGGAAGAAATTACGACCTTCCGTTTGTACAGTTTGTAGACGGTAAGGGCAATCTGACAGAGGAGACGCCATTTGCAGGACTTTTTGTAAAGGATGCAGACCCGAAGGTGCTTGTCGACCTCGATAACAGAGGCTTGTTGTTTGATGCACCGAAATTTGAGCATGAGTATCCGCACTGCTGGAGATGTGATACACCGCTTATTTACTATGCAAGAGATACATGGTTTATCAAGATGACGGCAGTCAGAGATAAGCTTGTTAAGAATAATGATACCGTAAACTGGATACCTGAGAGTATCGGTAAGGGACGTTTTGGCGACTGGCTGAAAAATGTTCAGGACTGGGGTATCTCACGGAACAGATATTGGGGAACACCACTGAACATCTGGGAGTGTGCGTGTGGCTGCAAGCATTCGATTGGTTCAAAGGAGGAGCTTCGCACCATGAGTGATAACTGCCCTCCTGAAATCGAGCTTCACCGTCCGTTTATCGATGCGGTTACGATTCGGTGTCCTGATTGTGGCAAAGAAATGCACAGAGTATCGGAAGTTATAGACTGCTGGTTTGACTCCGGTTCCATGCCATTTGCACAGTGGCATTATCCATTTGAAAATGAAGATATCTTTAATGAGCATTTCCCTGCTGATTTTATCAGCGAGGCGGTCGACCAGACAAGAGGATGGTTCTACTCCCTGATGGCAATCTCAACCTTGCTCTTTGATAAAGCTCCGTTTAAGAATGTAATCGTTCTCGGTCACGTTCAGGATAAGGACGGTCAGAAGATGAGTAAGTCTAAGGGTAATGCAGTGGACCCGATGGAGGCATTAAATAAGTATGGTGCAGATGCAATCAGATGGTATTTCTACAGCAATTCCGCTCCATGGCTTCCAAACCGTTTCCATGAGGATGCCGTTGTAGAATGTCAGAGAAAGTTTATGGGTACACTTTGGAACACCTATGCATTCTATGTACTTTATGCAAATATAGATAACTTTAATCCGCTTGATTATGAGCTGGATTACAGCAAGCTGTCACTGATGGACAAATGGCTTCTTTCAAAGCTGAATTCCACAGTAAAGGCTGTAGACGCAAATCTTTCAGCATATAAGATTCCTGAGACGACAAGGGCTCTTGAGGAGTTTGTAGATGATATGAGTAACTGGTATGTTCGTCGTGGCCGTGAGAGATACTGGGCAAAGGGTATGGAGCAGGATAAAATCAATGCTTATATGACACTTTACACCGCACTTGTAACCATAGCCGAGACAGCAGCACCTATGATTCCGTTTATGGCAGAGGATATTTACCAGAACCTTGTCAGAAATATTGATAAGGATGCACCGCTTTCCGTTCATTTGTGCGAGTTCCCTACAGCAGAGGAGGAGCATATTCATACAGAGCTGGAGACCGCTATGGACGAAATCCTTAAGATTGTTGTTCTTGGACGTGCAGCCAGAAATACTGCAAATATCAAGAACAGACAGCCGATTGGTACGATGTATGTAAAGGCAGATAAGGCGCTTGTCGGAGAAGAGAAGGCAATCCTTGAGGATGAATTAAATATCAAGCATGTAGAATTTACAGATGATGTGTCAGCATTTACCTCATACAGCTTTAAGCCACAGCTTAGAACCGTTGGCCCTAAGTATGGCAAGCAGCTTGGCGGTATCAGAAATTATTTGTCAGCACTTGACGGAAATGCGGCAATGGCAGAGCTTAAGACAAATGGTGCATTGACATTTGATGTAGACGGCGTTTCCGTTTCTCTTGCAGAAGAGGATTTGCTGATTGATATGGCGCAGATGGAAGGCTTTGTGTCAGAGGCAGATAATGGTATTACGGTTGTTATCGATACCAATCTTTCAGAGGAACTTCTTGAGGAGGGCTTTGTCAGAGAAATTGTTTCAAAGGTTCAGACCATGAGAAAAGAAGCAGGCTTTGAGGTTATGGACAAGATAACCGTTTACGCAGACGGAAATGATAAGGCAGCAGCCATTCTAACAACAAATGCTGAGGATATCAAGACGGATGTCATGGCGGATGATATTGTGACAGGCTCGCTTGACGGTTACACTAAGGAGTGGAATATCAACGGTGAAAAGGTAACCCTTGGTGTTAAGAAAAATTAGTTTGATATTGATATGTCAGTAGCATGCTTTTTAAGCAATTTTATAATTTAATATTCTAAATAAAAAAGACCCTACGAATTCATTATTAGAAAAATGCAGGTTTTATTTCAATCAGATAGCTGCATTTATCCAATAAACGTAGGGCCTTTTTATATAAGAATCGATAAATTACCTGCGAATGCGCTAAGAGTAGTGGCTTCGTATTTTTGATTTTTACTTTAATATGGGACTGAAAAAGGAAGAGATTGCAGAAAAAGTTGGTATGCCTATAGAGCAGGTCAGTGAGATGGAGCAAAATAATTTTAGCAGGTGCGAGAAATCGCACCTGTTTTTTTTCGTGCATTCTAGGAATGCTTTCAGCATTGCTCCTGTAGATAAAAATATTTTTTGTTCTTTTAAGAAACACTTTATATTCTCTTTATGTTTTGGTAAAAATATGTTCAAATATATAATTTATCATTGAATAGCAATAAAAGTAAGGTAGTGGTATAATGTGAACACATAACGATAACTGATATAGGTATTTAACAATACACATATTATGATTGCATTGGCAACACCTGAATAAAAAAGAAAGAGGATAGAGATGAGCAAGGTTATAGGAATTGATTTGGGAACGACAAATAGCTGCGTTGCCGTATTAGAGGGTGAGCAGGCGACTATCATTACAAATTCAGAGGGCAACCGTACTACTCCTTCAGTAGTAGCTATAACAAAAAGTGGAGACAGACTGGTGGGCGATGCTGCAAAAAGACAGCTTACGGTAAATGTGGACAGGACAATTTCCTCAATAAAAAGGGAGATGGGTACATCTTATCGTAAAAGGATAGACGACAAGGATTATTCTCCACAGGAAATATCGGCTATTATACTATCAAAACTGAAAAGTGATGCAGAAGAATATTTGGGTGAGCCGGTTACGGATGCCGTTATTACTGTGCCGGCATATTTTGATGACAGTCAGAGACAGGCTACGAAGGATGCCGGAAGAATAGCAGGATTGAACGTGCTTCGTATAATTAATGAGCCTACATCGGCAGCACTTGCCTATGGTCTGGACAATGGACAGCCGCAAAAGATACTTGTTTATGACTTGGGTGGAGGAACCTTTGATGTGTCTGTTATAGAGATAGGAGATCATGTGATAGAGGTTCTGGCAACGGCAGGAGACAACCATTTGGGCGGTGATGATTTTGATAACCGCCTTGTGGAATATGTACTTAAGGTGTTCAAGAAGGAAGAAAAGGTAAATCTGGAGAAAGATGTAACTGCGGTTCAGAGGGTGAAAGAGGCATGTGAGAATGCAAAGAAAGAGCTTTCATTTTCTACAAATGCAAATATAAATCTTCCGTTTATAACGACTGTAAAAAATACACCGAGGCATTTGGATATCAATATATCAAGACAGAAGTTTGACGAGCTTACCGCTGATTTGGTAGCCAGAACTGCAGAACCTGTAAATCAGGCGCTTAGGGATGCAGGAATATCAGCGAGAGAGCTGGACAAGGTGCTGCTTGTAGGCGGTTCAACCAGAATACCGGCAGTTGTTGAAAAGGTAAAACAGCTTACCGGAAAAGAGGTATCAAAGAAGCTGAATCCTGATGAGTGTGTTGCCATGGGTGCGGCTATTCAGGGCGGCAAGTTGGGCGGCGAGCTGATGGTTACAAATAAGGTAAATGACATTTTGCTGATGGATGTTACCCCACTTTCACTTTCCATAGAAACCTTAGGTGGCGTGGCAAATGTTCTTATTCCCCGTAATTCAGCCATTCCGACAAGAGCCTCCAAGATATTTACAACCGCAGGAAATTTTCAGCGTGATGTAGAGATAAAAGTATATCAAGGGGAAAGGAAATTCACCAGAGACAATAAGCTCCTTGGGAACTTCCGGCTAAGCGGAATCAAAAGAGCCATGGCAGGGGTACCGCAGATAGAGGTTACATTTGATATGGATGCCAATGGTATTCTGAAGGTATCGGCAAAGGATTTAGGAAGAGGAGTGGAGCAGCAGATTGTTATTACCTCAAGTACAAATCTGACAGAGGAAGAAATCCAGCGTGCCAGAGAAGATGCCATGAAATATGAAAATGATACGGCAAACAGTAAAGAGATACAGGATATTAGGAATGATGCGGAGGCATATATATATAAAGTTGAGAATCTCCTTGCAGAAAAGGGCAGCAGGCTTGATAAAAAAGAAGCAAAACGGATAAGACAGGATGTGGAGTTTTTAAAGAAGCTTGTATGCAGGGCTGATATCAATAATATAACAGCGATAGAAGCAGGTAAAATAAAAGAGGCATATAGAGAATTACAGGAATCGGCAGGCAAGCTGGAGCTGATATAGTAGGCGCAGATAATCATATAGAGGATACAAAATTTGCAGTATTTCATGTTGATATACGAAAGCAGAAAATGTGTGGTTATATGTACTGTTATACAAATGCGTAGGAATGGAGGTTAATATGAAGGAAAAATTATACAGATTTATGAGGTCAAGATACGGAAACGACCAGTTATCTTCACTGCTTACATGGTCAGGCTTGATATTTATGCTGCTGGATTGCTTTTTAAAGATAGGAATCTTTTATTTTATAGGAATTGTATTATTTGTATATGGATATATTCGTATATTTTCAAAGCAATACGATAAACGTGCTGCGCAGAACAGATGGTATTTGGAGCACACTGCAGGTATACGAAATGTATTTAAGCGCCGTAAGAAACAGAAGGAGGCAGGCAAGGACTATAAGGTATTTGTCTGTAATAAGTGCCAGCAGATGATACGTGTGCCAAGAGGCAAGGGCAAGATAGAAATCAGATGCCCGAAATGTGGAAATAAATTTATAAAAAAGAGCTAGGGAATTGAACAGATTTGATGCCTGTGAGTGAAGGCTGGCATTTGATGGGAAATTCAGTCAGCTTCAGAATTATGCAGTATATGGCTAATATGACAGCGGCATCAGGAGGTTAAGATGTTTGGCTATATTGTAACCAATCAGAAGGAGTTGAAAATAAAAGATTTTGAACAATATCACAGATATTATTGTGGGTTATGCAGAGCATTAAAAAAAAGACATGGTGCCAAGGGGCAGCTTTCTCTTAGCTATGACATGACATTTCTCGTTATTCTTCTGACTGGATTATACGAGCCGGAGAATATATCAGGTACCTCTTTATGTATTCCTCATCCGATAAAAAAGCATGAATATATTATCAATGATTATTCCGAATATGTAGCGGATATGAATGTGATTCTTACATACTATAAGTGTATGGATGATTGGCAGGACGAAAAAAAACTGGCAAGAAAGCTGTATGCGGATATGCTGATTTCCAAGAAAAGTCCTTTGCGTGCAAGATATCGGGAAAAAACAGAAATCATAGCTGCAAGACTGAAGCAGATTAATGAACTGGAGAAAACAGGAAGTGATGATCTTGATGCATTGTCGGGATATTTCGGTGATGTGATGGCTGAGATATGTGCGGTAAAGGATGACGAATGGGAAAGGACGCTTAGAACATTTGGCTATTACTTAGGCAAATATGTTTATATTCTCGATGCCTATGATGACATTGAAAAGGATATAAAGGAAAAGTGCTTTAATCCGCTTATTTCAAGACTTGCAAAAGGACCTGTTAATGATATAAAATCAATTCGTACGGAAGATTGGCAGCATTTGGCGGACTGGACAAAAGAGGTTTTGATGTTGATGGCTGCCAATATGGCAAAGGAATTTGAGATGCTTCCGATTATACAAGATGTAGAAATACTTAGAAATATTATTTATTCCGGAATATGGAATAGCTATTATAAAGTGACAGATAAGAGATGCAAGAAGGAGTAGCTTTATGTCTGACCCGTATGAGGTGCTGGGACTTCCGAGAGGTGCCAGTGAAGAAGAAGTAAAAAAAGCATATAGAAAATTGAGCAGGCAGTATCATCCTGATGCAAATGTAAATAATCCTAACAAGGATAAAGCAGAGGAGAAATTCAAGGATATACAGCAGGCGTATAAGTCCATTATGAGTGGTGAGGCTGACAGGATGTCATATGGCAGCAATGGCAGTGCAGGTGGATATGGTGGACAAGGTTCATATGGTTCTTATGGCAGCGGTGGATACGGAACCGATCGTGGAACGGATTATGAAGATCCGTTTGGGGGCTTTGGCGGTTTTGGACCATTTGGCAGCGGTGGATATCAGAGAAGAGAAGAATATGATACAAATGATAAGGACAGCAGATATTTTCAGGCCGCAAGGAATTATCTCAGAAATGGCAGTTATGAGGAAGCAAGAAATGTCCTGAATCAGATAGAAAACCATAATGGAAAATGGCATTATTACAGCGGTGTATGTAATGCAGGACTTGGGAATCAAATCAGGGCGCTTGAGATGTTACAGCGTGCCATGCAGCTTGAGCCGGATAATCAGGAGTACAGACAGGCATATGAACAGATAAAAAGCGGTGGACAATGGTATATGGACAGAGGAACAGGCTATGGTATGGATATGCAGGGGGGCAGCAGATGCTGCAATACCTTCTGTAATATTTGCCTGCTTATGTCCTGCTGTGGCGGCGGATGTTATCCATTATACTGTTGTATGCCAAGAATTTATTAGTACATTATATAAGTATTTTATTCTAATTTTCCCAGGACGCAGGTACCTAAGTGGGAGATTAAATACATATATGATGTACTATTTTTATCGTCTTTTGTCTATTTTTTGGGTAGTTTCTACCAAAAATAAAGTGATGTATTGAGAAATGGGCATTTTTTTGATAATATGGATTAGAATAAAATGCATAAAGTATCAATTTACCTATATTATTGATGCAATAATTTCAAGGAGGCTAGAGTAAATGAAAATGTTAACAGATTTCGATAAGGAAGGCTTCAAGAAGGAAGTCATTACCAATGTTAAGACATTGTATCGTAAATCTATCGAAGAGGCTACACCACAGCAGGTTTTTCAGGCTGTAAGTTATGCAGTAAAGGATGATATTATTGACAGATGGATAGCAACTCATAAGGAATATGAGAAGAAAAATGTAAAGACTGTATACTATCTTTCAATGGAATTCTTAATGGGTAGAGCATTAGGCAACAACCTGATTAATCTTACCTATTACGATGCAGTAAAGGAAGCACTTGACGAGTTAGGCTTTGATTTGAACTTTATCGAAGATCAGGAGCCGGATGCAGCTCTTGGTAACGGCGGTCTCGGCCGTCTTGCAGCTTGTTTTCTTGACTCCCTTGCCACACTCGGTTATCCTGCATATGGTTGTGGTATCAGATATCGTTATGGTATGTTCAAGCAGGGTATCAAGGATGGTTATCAGCTTGAGATGCCTGATGACTGGTTAAAGGATGGAAATCCATTTGAGGTTAAGCGTGCAGAGTATGCCGTTGAAGTTAAATTTGGCGGATATGTAAGAGTAGAAAACAGAGACGGAAAGAATTATTTTATACAGGATGGATATCAGTCAATTCGTGCGGTACCATATGACCTTCCTGTTATCGGATATGGCAACAATGTAGTAAATACACTTCGTATATGGGATGCAGAAGCTATACAGGAATTCTGTTTGGACTCATTTGATAAGGGTGAGTATCAGAAGGCTGTTGAGCAGGCAAACCTTGCAAAGACTATCGTTGAGGTGCTTTATCCAAATGATAATCATTATGCAGGTAAGGAGCTGAGACTCAGACAGCAGTATTTCTTCATTTCAGCATCCGTACAGAGAGCAATCCTTAAGTTTAAGGAGCTTAATAAAGATATACACAATCTTCCTGACAAGGTTACATTCCAGCTCAATGATACACATCCTACGGTTGCCGTAGCAGAACTGATGAGAATCCTTATGGATGAGGAAGGACTTGAATGGGATGATGCATGGGATATAACATGCAGAACATGTGCATATACAAACCATACAATTATGGCAGAGGCACTTGAGAAGTGGCCTATTGAGTTATTCTCAAGACTGCTTCCACGTATTTACCAAATTGTAGAAGAGATAAACAGAAGATTTGTCATCAAGATTCAGGAGATGTATCCGGGCAATCAGAATAAGGTTAAGAGCATGGCTATTCTCTATGATGGACAGGTTAAGATGGCACATCTTGCCATTGCCGGTTCATATTCAGTAAACGGTGTTGCAGCTCTTCACACAGAGATATTGAAGAAGAGAGAGCTTAAAGACTTCTATGAGATGAGACCGGAGCAGTTCAACAACAAGACAAACGGTATCACTCAGAGACGTTTCTTATTACACGGTAATCCGCTTCTTGCAAACTGGATTACAGACAAGATTGGTGATGAATGGATTACAAAGCTTACACATCTTAAGAAGCTTAAGGTATATGTAAATGACGAGAAGTGTCAGCAGGAATTTATGAATATCAAGTACCAGAACAAGATTCGTCTTGCTAATTATATCAAGGAGCATAATGGTATTGATGTGGACCCACGTTCCATATTTGACGTACAGGTTAAGAGACTCCACGAGTATAAGAGACAGCTTCTCAATATCTTACATGTAATGCACCTTTACAACAGACTTAAGACAGAGCCTGAATTCGATATGTTCCCAAGAACATTTATCTTTGGTGCAAAGGCTTCAGCAGGATATAAGAGAGCAAAGCTTATTATCAAGTTAATTAATTCCGTTGCAGACGTTGTAAATAATGACGAGACTATTAATGGAAAGATTAAGGTTGTATTTATAGAGAACTACAGAGTATCCAATGCCGAGCTTATATTTGCAGCAGCAGACGTATCTGAACAGATTTCAACAGCTTCAAGAGAGGCTTCAGGTACAGGTAACATGAAGTTTATGTTAAACGGTGCACCTACGCTTGGTACTATGGATGGAGCTAATGTGGAAATCGTTGAAGAGGTTGGCGAAGAGAACGCATTTATTTTTGGCCTTTCTGCTGACGAGGTTATGAAGTATGAGCGTGAAGGCGGATATGAGCCAATGGATATCTACAACAACAATCAGGCTGTTCGTAGAGTTCTGACACAGCTTATCGATGGAACTTACGCTCCCGAAGACCCTGACAGATTCAGAGACCTCTATGACTCACTGACAAAGGAGGATGTATACTTCATTCTTAAGGACTTCGATTCATATGCAGAGGCACAGCTTAGGGTTGATGCCGCTTACAGAGATGAGAAGAAGTGGGCTAAGATGGCTATGATTAATACAACATACGCAGGAAAGTTCTCATCAGACAGAACAATCGAAGAGTATGCTAAGGAAATCTGGAATCTTAAAAAGGTTAAGGTAACATTATAAAACATGTAATTATTTTATGCGGCAGCCTCTATCATATATATGTGTATTGTTAGAGGCTGCTATTTCTTTTATCAACAATTTGGTTGGATGCTTTAACACTGAACCAAATAATCGTTACAGACAGCGTGACGACAAAGATTACCAATGCAATCCAGATACCTTTAAAAGCAGATATATGCTATCAAAGCTTCATTATCTAAATTTCTATGTAAAGTCTTTCAATTAACAATCTACTTTTTTACTATTATATATTTTGCGGTAAATAAATAAAATTAAAATTCCATCTGCAGATTAACGGTTTCTAATTCCTTTGATATCAGGCAGAAAATAGTATGTGTGTGTCGTCGTCAAATGCTTATCCACCATAGAATTATATCTGGCAAAAGAAAACATGTGATGCTATAATGAAATATATTGTAATAGAACGGATGAATGAGACGGAAAGAGAGGGAGAGAATATGAAGAAGCTATTAAGCAGGTTTCTGGCAATGGCAGTGGCATTTGCCATGATTATTTCAATCGTTTCAATTGTACCGGCTATGCCTGTATCGGCGGCAGGCACAAAGACACCTGTTGCAACCCACGGCAGGCTGTCAGTAAAGGGTGCGGACCTTGTGGACAGCAAAGGTAACAAATTTCAGCTTAGAGGTGTCAGTACACATGGAATAAACTGGGACGTGGGAATGCCATATGTAAATAAGGCGGCATTTAAAACACTTCGTGATGACTGGGGAGTAAATGCGATACGTCTTGCCATGTATACCTCCGATTATAACGGTTATTGTGCAGGCGGCAGCAAGACAAAGCTAAGAAAGCTTATCGATAAAGGGGTTCAGTATGCCACTGAGCTTGGCATGTATGTAATAATCGACTGGCACATATTAAATGACGGAAATCCGAAGACAAATATGTCTGAAGCAAAGAAGTTTTTCAATACCATGTCGAAGAAGTACAAAAACAATAAAAATGTTTTGTATGAGATTTGTAACGAGCCAAACGGCTGTAGCTGGTCAACCATTAAGTCATATGCCACACAAATCATAAAAACAATCCGTAAAAATGATAAGAAGGCAGTTATTATTGTAGGAACGCCTACATGGTCTCAGCTTGGCTCAGACGGCATCAGTAACGAGGTTGCAGACAATCCAATCAAGGGACAGAAGAATATTATGTATTCCCTTCATTTCTATGCAAATGAAGCTTCGCACAGCCAGTATCTGCCCGCAAAGGTGAAATATGCAAGGAAGAAAAAGCTTCCGATTATTGTTTCAGAATTTGGTTTATCTGCTGCAAGTGGTGACGGCGGCATCAATAAAACGCAGGCAAACAAATGGTTTAAGCTGCTGGATAAATACAACATCAGCTATTTTTGCTGGAGCTTAAGCAACAAAAACGAGTCGGCCTCATTACTTAAGTCAACGACTACAAAAACGAGTAAGTGGAAGACCTCAGATTTATCGGCAGCAGGTCAATATATCAGGAAAAAATACAGAGCCAGAAAGAAGAAGCTGGGAAGTAAAGCATAAAATTCTATATTGATTTTAATCAAAAAACTCCCGAACTAAATTCGGGAGTTTTTCATCATATAGAAAGCAATTCCATAATTAGAAAATGATTCTAATAGAATACTTCAATATTTACTGAACGACACAAACATTGATTGCTCTTACTTTATTTGCATCCTTAGGGTCAGCCTCTGTGTCAAATGTAACCTTCTGACCTTCAACAAGAGTCTTGTAGCCATCAGCTACGATAGATGAGAAATGAACGAATACATCATTTCCGCCATTGTCATCTGAAATAAATCCATATCCTTTTTCTGAGTTAAACCATTTTACTGTACCGTTATTCATTTGGGTACCTCCTTAAAAATTTTTGTACCCAATGAAAACAAAGCATTTATATTATTGAAAACAAAAAACATAGTTAATCTTGAATACTCATTAATATTAGTACGAAAGCGGTTGTTTGTCAAGGAAACATAATGTGTTATTACAGTTTAAACATATTTATTAATAGCGGTGAATAAGATATTGAACATGAATTCGTGCAGAGGAACATATAATGATAGGAGATAGGAAGCTTTGACAGACATAATAGGAGGAAGCATGGTGAGTAATAGATTTGCAGCCGTAATAATTGGAATATTTATATTGTTTGCCATACCATATGTCACTACCTGTATTGTTCAGGGAAAAAATAATCAGAATCAGCAGAATATAAAATCTGTAAAAAGCGGTATGAATGTATGTATTTCGGATGGCAGTGAATATGAGCTGATAGATGTGGAGGAATATATCGTATATGCTCTTGCAGGAAAAGCAGATATGACATGGAGTGATGAAATGCTCAAGACGATGGCAGTTATATTCAGAACCTCCATCTATTATGAAATGGAGCATCAGCTTATAACAGGTTCAGATAGAGGAAGAAATATTATCAATGAAGAGGATTTGTATGAAAAAAGATACAGTAAATCCGAGCTGAAGGAAAAAATGGGCGGTGATTACAATCGTTTTATGGAGCGGATATATGATGCTGTACTTTTGACAAATGGACAGACTGTGACATATCAGGGAGAGGTAATTATGCCTGTTTATCATAGTATCAGTATAGGGCATACCGTGTCAGCAAATGAATTATACGGTGTGGATATTCCGTATCTTCAAAATGTAGATAGCAGCGCAGATATAGAGGCAGAGGATTTTTCAGAGACAGTATTATATAGTGCAACCAGAATAAAGAAGGAATTTCAAGAGAAGGATTTTTTGGAAATATGGGATGAAGAAATAAGTGATGCGGAAGCGGAACAAGAAAAAGCGGCTGATAGTGAAGTGGAATATCCAGAGGATGAATTTAAAATAGTAGAAGCAACAAAATCAGGTTTTGCCAAAGAAATAAATGTATTTGGACAGGTGGTAGATGGCAAAACATTTTCTAAGGTACTTAATCTTTCGTCAACAAATGTACATATAGATAAAGTTGATAGTGGATATAGAGTTATTGTAATAGGTAAGGGCAATAGCATTGGGTTGTCATTATACGGGGCGGCTGCATTTGCAAAAAGTGGCATGACGTATGATGAAATAATCAAATATTATTATACAGGCGTGGAAATTACAAATTACAAATAGAATAAAAAGAAATATCACCAAAATGAATACATACATATTTTTCCGTCCATAATATGTATGAGGTGATGAATATGAAGAAATTTTTTAGTGTTATAAAGAGAAACCTTTTTTACATCGCACTTATTGCAGGTATGGCGGTGTTAGTTGCGATGGTTACTCTCTATAATATGAAGATGGAATCAAAGGATAAAAATAATGAAGTAGCAACCGAAGAAGCAAATGCGGGAGATAATCAGAATGTAAATAAGCAGGCTGCTGATGAAATTCAGGAAACGATAAGTGGAAAGAATAAAAATACGACAGAGGAAACAAAAACAGAAAATACGAAAGAAGCTACAGAGGATGATACAGAAAGTGGAGACACTACAGAAGTTAATGCAGAAGAGAGCCAGCTGACATATGACGGAAATGAAAGCATCTCATGGCCGATAACGGGAAATGTTATTATTCCATATAGCATGGATACAACTGTTTATTTTGAAACCTTAAGTGAATATAAATGCAGTCCTGCCATGGTGATTGAAGCACAGGAGGGGGACGAGGTAAAGGCGGTATACAAAGGAAAGGTTGCCGAAGTATCCAGCAATGAAGAAATCGGAAATTATCTGGTTCTTGATCTCGGGAACGGATATATGGTAACTTATGGACAGCTTCAGGATGTAGATGTTGCGCTTGGAGCAATCGTCGAAATGGGAGCTTCCATCGGAACAATAGCAGCACCTAGCAGATACTATACTGAAGAAGGTCCAAATCTCTATTTCAAAATCACAAAGGATAACAATCCGGTTGACCCAATGCTCCTTATAGACTAAGATATCTGCCGGGAAAAGTATAGGATTACATGTCATTATAATAGTAAATAGTTTATTATTCATTAATAATAGCCGGGTATAATGCATAACATAAGAGTATTATGTTTGACATTATATCCGGCTATTTATCATATATTGGAATTATCATTTAGGATATATAGAATGAATGTCATATATCAGGTTGGCAATATTTGACTGGATTATCGAAACCGTTTCAAAGCCAAAAAACTATTTAATTTCCTTTTTGTTGAACACAGCGATAGATAATACAAAAGGTATAACAAACACTACCGCTGCAACACAGAGACTTCGCATTATGATATTTCCTTCAATTCCCCTGAAGGAGAGTTGATTTAAACATGTCGTAGGCATATACAAATATGCAATCCATAGAGCCCTTACATCATCAAACAGTGAGCTTAAAAGCATAAGCCCGTTAGGGAGGAATGCAATCATAACTGCGTATATACCGCACCACAAAAGGTCGGTGGAGAAAAACATGCACAGTGAGGATGCCATTGTTTGTCCTGCAATAATGAGAGGCAGCATTAGTGCAAATCTGAGGAAATATTCTTTATACAGCTCTGCTGTCAGGCTCCCGTCGTTCTTAAAGCAAATGTAATTTGTCAGTATATATGCACCAGACACGACAATAATACCTATAAAAAGAAGTAGAAAATTGATAATACATTTGCCGATAAATATTGTGTTTCGGTTTATGCCAAATGATACACAATTTTTCATTGTATTGTTACGCCATTCCCCGGAAAAACCGATATCAGTAGTAAATATAACCATATACCAGATAATACTTGACATCATATAAAGTCCTGCCATCAGAAGGTCTGCGCCTTCTATGGAATACGAAATATGCATGACATTCTGTGAATACCATACGGCAAGGTTAATCAGGACGGCTACCACAATACATAAAACGAGTAATACATATGGGTATACACGATGGGTTATTTTATAAAACTCACTTCTTAAATAACTACTCAATGGAAGCACCTCCTAACAGATGGATGAAATAATCCTCAAGAGTGGTTTTTACAATCTCCAGAGAATATAAATCGTAGCCGGATTCCATTACGAAACGGCTTATTTTCTCTGACGGTGATGAATCTATATCAGGTATAATAATACATTTATCATCCGCAGAGTAATAGGCACTGGTGTTTAAGTTTTTCACAACCGCAGCGGCAACAGCTTCGTCATCGTTTGTAGAAAGCCTTATATAGCTCCTTTCGATATCCTCGAGCTCCTTGGCAGTAAGCTCTTTTAAAATAACACCATGGTCGATAAAGCCATAGCAGGTTGCCATATTTGCAAGCTCGGAGAGGATATGTGAGGATATAATAATCGTCAGTCCCTTTTCCCGATTGAGCTTTAGCATAAGCTTTCTCATTTCGACAATGCCGGCAGGGTCGAGACCATTTATCGGTTCATCAAGTACAAGAAATTCCGGGTCGTGCATTAGAGCCAAAGCAATACCGAGACGCTGTTTCATACCAAGTGAATAATTTTTAAATTTTTTATTTCTTGCTTCATAAAGACCTGTTTCCTTCAAAGTACGTTCAACAACAGATTTGTCCTTTATATTACGCTGAATTCTGTAATATTCAAGGTTTTGAACAGCAGAAAAAAAAGGATAAAATGCGGGCGTTTCTATAATTGCACCGGTTCTGTGGCGTACCTTATTAAGCGCCTGCTTACCTGTCTTTCCAAACATTTCAATATGACCATAATCGGGTGCATTCTGACCGGTAAAAAGGCGAAGCAGGGTTGTTTTGCCCGCACCGTTTTTACCTACGAGGGCATAAATATCCCCTTTTTTGACCTGCATATTTATTTTATCGAGGGCGGCATGGTTGCCGTAGAGCACTTCTACATCAACAGCCTTTGCAATTATTTCGCTCATATGTCCTCCTATTATTGATAAAAAGATGGAGTGCCGAATCATCAACACCCCATCTTTTTATCGTATCAGTTGTACGTGGATTAACCCATTACAACCTCAACCTTATGTATCTGACCGTCGCCAAATACAGGAAGAACATTACCCTCAATGGCATTGCCGTCAACAGTTACGCTTTTAACACCCTTATTAACGTGGTCAGGATTAGAAACCTTAATGTCATATGTTGCGCCACGGAATTGACGTGATGCTGTAAGTCCATCCCACTGGGCCGGAATGGAAGGGTCAATCTTAAGGCCGTCAAAATCAGGCTGTACACCTAAGATGTACTGTGAAATAGCTACCATGTTCCATGCAGCCGTACCGGTGAGCCATGAGTTCTTACCTTCACCAAATCTGCTTGCATCCTTACCTGCTATCATCTGACCATATACATAAGGCTCTGTCTTATGCAGGTCTGAAATTTCCTCATTGAAAGCAGGCGCAATCTTGCTGTAGTATTCAAATGCCTTGTCACCACGTCCGGCATAAGCCTCTGCACAGATAATCCATGCATTATTGTGTGTGAAGATACCGGCATTTTCCTTATATCCGCCAGGATATGTTGAAATCTCACCATACTGGATGTAGTATTTTGTAAATGCAGGATTGTTCAGCACAAGACCATACTTTGTATTCAAATATTTGTCAATAGCGTCGAGAGTCTTAATATCAGCACCCTCGTCCTTACCAATCTCTGACATAACGGCAAATCCCTGTGGCTCAATGAAGATTTTACCCTCTTCACATTCCTTTGAACCCATCTTTTCGCCCTTTGAATCATATGCTCTAATAAACCAGTCACCGTCAAATGCTGAGTCCATAACATTCTTCTTCATCTTATCAATCTCTGCCTGAGCAGCAGCAGCTTCATCATTCAGACCTAAATGCTTAAGAATCTCAACGTAGTTAGGACCTACATATGTAAAGAGTGTAGCAACCATAACGGACTCGGCAATCTTTGAGTAGCCGCCCTCGGCAGCAAACTTAGGATTTGTATATGTCTGGAAGCTTTCACCCGGCTGGTCTGAATAGCATGAAAGGTTGATACAGTCATTCCAGTCAGCACGCATAGCAAGCGGAAGTCCGTGAGGACCTACATTGTTTACGATATGATAGAAGGATACCTTAAGATGATCAAGCATAGGCTTTGCCGCTGTATTATCGTTGTCATATGGCACCATCTCATCAAGGATTGTCCAGTCGCCTGTTTCCTTAATATAAGCAGAAACAGAAAGAATCATCCACAATGGGTCATCAGAGAAATCGCCACCGATATCTGAATTACCCTTCTTTGTAAGTGGCTGGTACTGGTGATAGCATCCACCGTCAGGAAGCTGTGTGGAAGCAAGGTCGATAAGTCTCTCTCTTGCGCGCTCCGGAATCTGATGAACGAAACCAAGAATATCCTGATTGGAATCTCTGAAGCCCATTCCTCTTCCGATACCTGATTCAAAGTATGAAGCGGAACGTGAGAGATTAAAGGTTACCATACACTGATACTGATTCCAGATATTAACCATACGGTTAACCTTGTCGTCCGGTGTATCAACATTAAGGATACCAAGAAGCTTATCCCATGTAGCCTTAAGCTCTTCCATACCTGCGGCAACCTTCTCAGGTGTGTTATATTTATCAATCATGGCAAGTGCTAGCTCTTTATTAATTGTTACGCCATCTGCCTCAAACTTCTTGTCAACAGGATTCTCAACATATCCAAGAACATAAATCAATGTCTTAGTTTCACCCGGAGCAAGTGTAATCTCCTTGTAGTGTGAAGCAATAGGTGACCATCCGTCTGCGAATGAATTGTTTGCCTGTCCGGCTGTAACTGCCTGTGGATCACCAAAGCCGTTGTAAAGACCAATGAAAGAATCACGGTCTGTATCATATCCGTCTATATCATCATTTACCGTGTAGAATGCATAGTGGTTACGTCTGTCTCTGTACTCTGTCTTGTGATAGATAGTGGAACCGACAACCTCAACACGGCCTGTGCTGAAGTTTCTCTGGAAGTTTGTACAGTCATCCTGAGCGTCCCATAGACACCATTCAAGGAATGAGAACAGCTTAAATGTCTTAGGAGCTGAGCCTTCATTTGTAAGAACAACCTGCTGAACCTCTCCTGTATAGTTCTGAGGAACAAAAAAAGTTACCTCTGCTTTTAAATCATTTTTCTTACCTGTAATAATGGTGTAACCCATGCCATGACGGCACTCATATGAATCAAGCTCAGTCTTAACAGGAGACCAGCCCGGATTCCAAACGGTGCCATTCTCGTTAATATAGAAATAACGACCGCCCATATCTACAGGTACATTGTTATAACGATATCTTGTAATTCTACGAAGACGGGCATCCTTGTAGAATGAATAACCTCCTGCAGTATTAGAAATTAGTGAAAAGAAATCCTGTGTTCCAAGGTAGTTAATCCAAGGATAAGGAGTTCTAGGAGATGTAATAACATACTCCTTGTTGGCATCATCAAAATAACCAAACTTCATGTAGCATATACCTTCCTTCCGCTTTTATTTTTTAATCTGTTGTAGAGGAACAGCCGTTCGCCTCTTCAAACACAGTAAATTGGCTTGTCAATCATATGTAAAAAAGTCAGCCATATAAATTCATTATATAATAAAATGTATCAAAACACAACAAACTTGTACTATATTTAACGGGATTTTTGTACTATATTTAACGGGATTTTTGTGACTGATTACATGCTTGGAAATATGTAATTAGACATGTTAACCAAAATTTCTATGTAGATTTTTATGTTGAAATAAGTTAAAAAATATAATATAGTCTTATTTATAGTTCTTAACTATAAATAATATTAATAATTTAGAGAGTAGAGAGGGGATTAAAAAAATGAGATGTCCTAATTGTGGAACTGAAGCCAGTGGTTCTGTTTGCCCATTATGTGGAGCAAGTCTTGGAGCTGCGGAAACAAATGGTATGCAGGTGGAAGGTGGAGCAGACAGTGGATTTAAGCTGTCGGGTATGAATATGAATGCGGCAGCACCTGGTGCGACAGGTCCAGACGCACAGCCTGTGGATGATTATTCAGATTTTGATAATCAGCCATATCAGTATAATGCCGATAATATGCAGGCGCCTAAGAAGAAATCAGCAGCCGGTGTTATTATAGGTGTTATTGTGGCAGTAGTAGTTATAGCAGCCGCCCTTGTTTGGTTTTTTGTATTCAGAGAAGACGGTGCAAAGAAGAGTGAAGAGCTTATAAAGACGTATATGGAAGCGATAGCTGCAGGCGATACGGATGCAATAGTAAGTGTCGTTGATCCTGATTGTGTAGAGGGTGGTGAAGTTGAAGAGCTTACAGCAGCATTTTCAATGTTGGCATCACTTGGAATTGAGTATACGATAGACTACGATATTACAAATACCGAGAAGGCATCTGAAGGCACAATTAAAAATATGTGTGGCTCACTTTATAATGATACAAGTGTGGCAAAGGATATAAAGATGGCTTATATATGTTCAGTGGATTGTACGATGACAATGTCATATATGGGTGAGACTGAGACACAGGATGAGGATATGGATTTAATTTGCTATAAGAAGGATGGCGAGTGGTATATCGGTGGATATATGGAGTAAAAATTGCCGTACTTATTAACGAAAGTTAAGTAAAAAAGATGATGTTATGTTGTTTTGAACAATATAACATCATCTTTTTTGTCAGCATGCATATCTCAAAGCTGTCTTTGTCAAGTCTGTAGGCTTGTACAGATAAAGGTCAACAGATATGTAGTTATATGGTAAATATTCTCTCACGAAGAGTTCTTGACTCTCCCGGTGCTAATTCCACATATCCGGTTACATCAGGGGTACCTGACAGATTTGGAGCATCAATATTCCAGGTCATAGGTTCCGGACAAAAGAATCCTTTATTTCCATGATCGTTCCACATAATCCAGTATTTAATATTATCATCTACTTCGTAACAGATTTTCTTTCCTGATACAAGGTCGGTAATAATTACGCCATTAAATGGTTTGCCATCTAGTTCATTTATTCCGGCAGTATAAAGGTCGTTGTCAATATCCTGAAGAACCGGAACCATTGTTCCGTTTTTATACATCATATCATAGTTGGTAAGCGGAAGCGTTTTTTCAGTAGGAATACAGCTTTCGTTGATCTCCCATTTGTCACCGACAGGAACCTGAAGACGGACATTTACACCTTGACCATCCGATGTAAAGGGCCCCTTAAAGGCGGTGTGATTACAGACACCATATGGCATCTGATGCTGTGAAAGATTGGTGAGGGTGAATTCGTAATTCATGCCCTCGGCTGACAGCGTGAATGTAAATTCGGCTCTAAAGCTTACAGGGTAGATTTCGAAAAATTCATCATTTTCATCATATAAATATGAGGTTCTGGCAATAGCAGCATCCTTGGTTACCGTAACTTCATCAATCTTGTGATTTCTCTTATGCAAAAATCCATGAATATGATTTCCCAAAGGGTCATTACATGGAAAATGATATAATGCATCAGAGGTTTTGAGATTACCATGAGATAATCTGTTTGGAAGGTATAAGGTTGGCATACCATATACTTCAGCCGATGCCTTAAGCTCTTCCGGTGAAAGAGCCGGGTCATTTCTGAATATATCAATATCCATGGCTGTGTTTTCCATCTTCATAATATTACTTCCGTTAAACGGAGCTATCAAAGCGCGGTAGTTTCCTGCTATAAGCTCTATACAGGTTTCTCCTTTGTAGTCAATTCTGTTGGCTTGTATATTCATAACATCCTCCTGATTTTGTATATTGAGATAAATTCCCCAAATAAAATAGTAACACGATACTTAAAAAGTGTCTATAAATTAAGAATAAAGATTAAAAAAAACAAAAATAAGAAAGAATAATTAGTGCTTAGTCATTTATCCATACCGGTTTACAAAAGACGATTCCCCAACGGACATTTCCTTAAATATTCGAAATTTGTTTGATTATGTAATTTACTGTGATATACTTATTAAGGATGACTAATTATTTTGAAATTGTATAGTACATATTTGAGAATGTTTTTGCAGATGGGGGCAAATGAACAAGGAGTACATTATGACAAATAATAGCAAGCGTTTAGCAAGACAGAGACAGCTGCGCAACAGAACAATCATGGTGGTCTGTGTAACTGCACTGATAGCTGTAATTATCATTGTAATGGCTATAAAAAAGGGAAACCTTAGAAAAGAAGATACTGGAAATACATCTGACAAGAATGCAGTCCAGTCCTCATCGAATTTAGGAGATAAGGATTCAAAAAATAATCCGAATGGGGATGAGAACAGTACAAATTTCAATTCGGAGAATCACTCAGAGGAGGGTTCGACATCGGAGGAAGAGACCTCCGAAGATACAAATGCACCGATAGACAATGCGGACTTTATTAAGTATTTGAATTATGATAATCCTGATTTGTCTTTAAAGGGTGATGATTTATACAATTCAGACATTTTTATGCCTGCCAATGTAAAGGACGACAAGTATTTTGATACGGCTCTTTTAATTGGCGACTCCAGAACAGAAGGTCTGGGATTGTACTGTGGACTGGCGAATCTTGATATTATTGCATCAAAGGGATTGACTATAGATGATGTAATGGAGGAGGATGTTGCTACGAATTCTGCCGGAGAGGCATGCACTATAGAAGAGTTTTTAAATGAAAAGCAATATGACAATATTTATATATCCTTTGGGTTAAATGAGCTGGGTTGGTATTATTATGAGGTGTTTATAGAAGAATATCAGGAGATGATAGCAACCATAAAGCAGTGTCAGCCCGATGCGACAATCTATGTGGAAAATGTACTTCCTGTTTCAGCAGCGCTTTCCGAACAGGACGAAATATATAATAATCCCAATGTGGATAAGCTGAACAAGCTGACAAAGGAAATGTGTCAGACTTACGAGGACATCATTTATCTTGATGTGGCAAGCAGTGTTAAGGTGGACGGTGTGCTTCCGGCGGATGCCAGCACAGACGGAAGACATTGTAATGCCGAGTATTGTCAGAAGTGGATGGATTATATCAGAAATAACGTATATATTAGGAAAAATTGAGCAGGAGTATAATAAAATGAAGAAAATAATATTTTTGTTGTTAGTATGCAGTATGTTAGGAATTTTAGCAGGTTGTGGCGACAATAAAGAGAAAGAAGAAAAATCAGACAATGTAGAAATCAGTGTCGGTGATTTGGCAGAAAAGCTTTCAACAGAGCTTACATTTGAAGATTCACTTTCCAAGCTGGATAATGCAGTAGCACTTAAATATTATGGAATTGATGAGGCAAGCGTTAAGGACTGCGCCATATACATTTCAACCGGTGCCACAGCGGAAGAGATAGCAGTATTTGAAGCAAATTCGGCAGATGATGCAGATGCTATACTTGCGGCATGCCAGGACAGAAAGAATAAGCAGGTTACATCATATTCAGATTACAAGCCGTCAGAGGTGGACAGGCTTGAACATTTTGTGATGTCAAGAGAAGGGAATTATGTTGTATTTTGTGTAAATGATGATATAGAGAAGGCTCAGGAAATTATAAATAATACAATCCAATGAATGGGACGAAATGAATTATAGAGGCTATTGCCGACTAAGCGAACCTATGTTTAGGAATACTTTATGGGTAATAACCTCTATTTATATTGTAAAAAATATAGGTGTCACAAAAAGACGGAATTAGAGTATAATAGTAATAAATACGCAGCCGATATAATAGGATAAAATAAAGAGATGTTGCATTGCAGTAGCCTGTATGATTAATATACTTATCGTTCGGATGCTTTTCATATCAGCTGTGGCGTATCGGTGATTTGGATATCCGGTCGCCGCAGCCTAAGGAGAAAAATAAGTGAAGACTGGCAAAAATTATGTGTACATAGTAAAATGTAGTGATGGCAGTTATTATACAGGCTGGACTACCGATTTGGATAAAAGAATTAAAGCGCATAATGCGGGGGTACGGGGTGCCAAATATACAAGGGGAAGGCGCCCTGTTACTCTGGTATATTATGAGGAATATGAAACTTCAAAAGAAGCACAAAGCAGAGAATGGCACATAAAGCAGCTGAACAGGAAAGAAAAGGAACAGCTGATTATGTCTAAAATATCAGATTCAGAAAGGAAATAAGATGATGGCAAAGGAACTTTGGAAACCGGGAAATATGTTATATCCTGTACCAGTTGTTATGGTTAGTTGTAAAAGGGAGAATGAAAAGCCGAATATTATTACAATCGCATGGGCAGGAACGATTTGCAGTGACCCTGTTATGGTGTCAATTTCAGTAAGAAAGGAAAGACATTCCTATAATATCATTAAAGAGACAGGAGAGTTTGTAATCAATCTTGTAACGGATAAGCTTACATATGCTACAGATTATTGTGGCGTAAAGTCGGGTAAGGATATAGATAAATTCAAGGAGATGAACCTTCATGCTCTTGATGGTGTAAATGTTTCTGTGCCGAATATTGCAGAAAGCCCGCTTAGCCTTGAGTGTAAGGTTAAGGAAGTAATTCCGCTTGGCAGCCATGATATGTTTATTGCCGAGGTAGTAGGTGTACTGGTAGATCATTCATATATGGACGAAACAGGAAAGTTTAATTTGAATAGTACAGGACTGGTAGCGTATTCCCATGGCGAATATTTTGCATTGGGCGAAAAGCTTGGAAAATTTGGATATTCCGTAAAGAAGAAATAGCAAAAGGGGATAAGATGGAATTTGAATTAAATGCATATGGAAAGGTCAATCTTGGACTTGATGTACTAAGGAAGAGAGCTGACGGATATCATGAAGTTAAGATGATTATGCAGACTGTTAAGGTGTTTGACAGAATGAAATTTTCGGATATTCCGGAGGATAAAATAGAGCTATCCACGAATCTCTCTTTTTTGCCGGTGAATCAGGATAATTTAATATATAGAGCCTGTGATATGATAAAAAATGATTATGGTATCAGAACCGGTGTAAGAATACATTTGGACAAGCATATTCCGGTAGCAGCAGGTATGGCGGGCGGAAGTGCAGATGCGGCGGCCGCACTTGTAGGAATGAACAAGATGTTCGCTCTTAAAATATCACAGAATAAATTGATGGAATATGGAGTGAAGCTGGGAGCAGATGTACCGTATTGTATCATGCGTGGAACTGCGCTTTCCGAAGGAATAGGAGAAGTACTTACAAAGCTGCCGCCGATGCCAAGATGCTTTATGCTTATAGCCAAACCATCAATTAGTGTATCAACGAAAATGGTATATGAGAATCTCCATGCGGACAGGCTTACCTATCATCCAGATATAGATGGCATGATTGAAGCCCTTAGGGTGGGAAGTCTTCAGGGAATTACGGATAGGATGGGAAATGTTCTTGAAACCGTAACCATTACAAGGTATCCGGTGATAGAAGAGATAAAGAAAGCAATGCTTGCCGGTGGGGCGATGAACGCTCTGATGAGCGGCAGTGGTCCGACCGTATTTGGAATATACGATGACGAAGAAAAAGCGCGAAATATAATGAAGGAATTGTGGAGCAAAAAGCTTGCAAAGCAGGCATTCGTTGTATTACCATTTAATGTAGACTGAAAACAGATAGATTGATTTTTAGGAGGAGTTTTATGGAACTTAAATTAAATATGGATGAATATCTGCCTCTCCGTGAGGTTGTATTTCAAACTCTTAGAAATGCTATCGTTCAAGGTGAATTTGAACCGGGTGAAAGGCTGATGGAGATCACGCTGGCTAATAGACTGGGGGTGAGCAGAACGCCTGTAAGAGAAGCCATCCGTATGCTGGAGCTGGAAGGTCTGGTTGTTATGATTCCGAGAAAGGGTGCGGAGGTAGCCAGAATAACGGAAAAGGATCTCAAGGATGCGCTTGAGATAAGAATGGCAATCGAAGAGCTTGCGACTACGCTTGCATGTCAGAGAATTGATACAGAAGGTAAAACGAAGCTGAAGCAGGCATGCATAAGCTTTCGGGAGGCGATAGGCTCCAAACTTGTTCCGTCCATTGTAGAGGCAGATGTCAAATTTCACGATGTAATCTTTGAAGCGACAAATAATCCGAGATTAATCAGTCTTGCCCAGAATCTTTGGGAGCAGGTATATCGATACAGAGTGGAATATGTAAAGGATTTTGGTTATCATGATAAGCTGGTTAGAGAGCATGATGCGATAACAAATGCAATTCTTATGGGAGATTCGGAGAAGGCAAAGGAAATCATGCGGATGCACATATATGATCAGGAGCAAATCGTTATCAACAGCCTGCGAGCATGAAAAATGTATTTTCTGATTTTGAACAAACGATTAATCTTTGGGCATAGTTTGTGTATAGATTGAAAAAAATATGGTAATAATAAAATGTAAAATAAAGGATATTGAATGAAAATTCAGTATCCTTTTTTTGCTATATAGAAACTTGCCGGATAAACAGGGGGAGTAAAATGGACGAAAATACCTTCATAAGTAAAAATATATCTGAAAATATCACAAAAGTGAAGTCAATATTTGAGGGCTGTGGAGATTTGGTGGAACATGAGTTTAAGCTCAATAGAAATGAAAATGGGGAATTTTCAGAAGAAAAGTCAATCTATGTCGTATATATAGATGGTTTATGTGATAACGAAATGGTTGAAAATACCATTATAAAACCTATAACCTGGGAATGGAAAGAAGATGTAAATTGTAATTTATGGGATGCGATAACTGCTTATGAAGGACAGTCTGCGGATATTGTAGAGGAAAATGATTTTAAGAAAGTGATGTTTTCTGTGCTTAAAGGAGATACTGCCATATTTGTTTCTGATTCGGATAAAGCACTTGTTTTGTCATCAAAAAAACTACCTGTGCGAGGGATAGAAGAAAGTTCTATAGAGGGTGGATTAAGAGGACCCAGGGATAGCTTTAATGAAAGCATAAGAACATCGACAGCGCTAATAAGAAGAAGGATAAAAGACCTTAAACTGAAGATAAATCAGGGAACAATCGGAGAGCGTTCACGAACAGACTATGCCATTATGTATATAGAGGACTTGGCAGGCAGAAAACTGATAAATGAAGTAAAGAGAAGAATCGATGAATATGAAATCGATGCCATATTTGACAGCGGAATGGCAGAACATCTGATGGAAAAGAAATGGTACAGACCGTTTCCCATATTTCAGTCGACAACAAGACCGGACAAGGCGGCGGCAGCTATTGTTGATGGCAGGGTGGTGATTGCATTTGATAATTCTCCTGAGGTACTGATTGCTCCTGCCACTATTAATACATTGTTTCAGACTTCGGATGATTATTATAACAGGTGGCCGGTTGCTACCTTTGCCAGAATCATCAGATATATTGCAGCTTTTATTGCTGTAGGATTACCTGGTTTTTATATCGCTTTAACATGCTACCATAGGGAAATCATTCCGGACAAACTTTTATATGCCATAGCAGATGCCAGAAGTCAGTTGTCGTTTCCGATAGTGCTCGAAGTATTGATTATGGAGTTACTATTTGAACTGCTAAGGGAGGCAGGAATAAGGCTGCCCAGTCAGATGGGAAATACGATAGGTGTCGTCGGAGGCCTTATAGTCGGTCAGTCTGCCGTCGAGGCGGGAATCGTCAGTACGATGGTGGTTATAGTAGTTGCGCTGACAGCTATTGCATCCTTTGCCATTCCAAATGAAGCCTTCGGCTCGATATTCCGTTTATTAAAGTTCTTTACGATAATTGCCGCGGCTTTTTGGGGACTTTATGGGTTTTCTCTTATTATGCTTGCTCTAGTATATGTTCTGGCAAGTGTTGACAGTTTTGGGATACCGTATATGTCACCTGTAGTCACTTGCGGTTATGAAGAGGTGGAAGGTAACAGAGATTTCATTTTGAGGGAGCCTATCAGTAAATTAAGATTCAGGCCCGGTTGGAGTCAGCCGGAGGAAAGACGCAGACTTAAAAGGAAGTGAAAAGTATGAATGACAATTTAATGGGACAGCTTACGTATAAACAATTTTTTAAGGCTGTGTTATTGATGTTTCCCGCTGTAGGAATGTATGTATTTACCATGATTACAGGGAAAATGGACAAAAACAACTTAATTTTATCACTTTTTTTGATGCTATTATACGCATTAATTTATGTGGTAGCACTATATATTGTGTTTACAAAAATAGATTTTGACTGGACTGACAAACTGGACGATTCGGGAGAAAAGGTCAAAAAATCTATTTTATATTCGATTTATGAGGTTCGAATAGCGATAAGGCTTGCGATATTAATTTTTGCTTTTACAAATGCATGTAAGACAATGATGGTAAATAAGCATAATGATTTGGCAATCGTTATTCCGCTGATTATCGTTATGCTGTATCTGGGAGGAAAAGGCCTTAAGGGGTATGTGTGCTTTATAGAAGCAATATTCTGGCCCGCTATAATAGTGGGAATATTTGTGGCAATATTTTGTTTAAAAAACATTGATTTGACTCAGATGCTGGAATTTGTCAGATTTCATATGTCAGGAACCGTAACAGAAACCGTCAGGTCAGTGCTTTTAAGGGGATATGTGCTTTTAATAGCATTTTCCATGATGGAATTTGTGATGCTGTTATATATTAGAATAAAAAATCGTAAGCGGATTATGCTGCTCTCATCGGTTGGTGCCGCACTTGTAGTATCTATTATTGCATCTGTTTTTGTGATATCTGTGCTTGGCTGGCATTCCATTTCATCAGGAACAAAGACAATACTAAATATGGTGGGTGCATTTGAGTTTCCAAACGGCAATATGGCAAGACTGGGAATACTGGCATGTTTTTTGCTGATGGCATATGGGATAGTTGCTATTCAAATTCATTTTGTTGTTTCATTGGATGTTATTAATGGATTTGTTAAAGATAGAAATAAGGGCTTAATTTGGAAATGTGTCTGGGCGTTGGGACTTATTTGTATTTATATATTGGTAAAGCGTGTTTTGTCAGGGGAGAATGCTCATGAGTTGGTAATGAAGTATATGGCAGTAGTGGATATCCCGTTATCCGTTATTCTTCCTGCACTTATGGGAAAACATCGTTTTGGTATAAAAAAAACATTTGCGGTAATGTCGGCTGTTTTGTTTTTGACTTGTGTTACAGGATGTAGCTACAAATCGATAGAGGATGTGGATTATGCAACAGTTATTATATTGGAGCAGGAGACAGACAGCGGAGTCAAATCGTACAACTATACATTTGTTATAGATACGCTGAACACAGAAAGCTCAGACAGTGTCACGGAGCAGACTATATGGAATATGACAGGTAACAGCTTTGAGAACATGTGTGATGTCTATGATAAGACTCATAATAACACGCTTGATTTAAGTCATGTAGAGTATATTGTTGCCAGGAATGAGGACGAATTACGAGAGATATATCCGGAGCTTCTGGATGAATTTACAACAAAATATGTAAATGTTGTTTATGCAGAAAACATAATAGATAAGGCGATGGGAGAGGATATAAAGGAATATCTGGATGCTCATTACAAGGGGAAATGCCTTGCTTCCATTGATATATACGAATGATAGAGATAACGACATAGATGTTTTTTAAAACAAATAAGATTAACGTATGTTTTAGAACGAATCAGATGGAATAATGGAGGTTTATTATGTGGAGAATGATTAGAGCTGCAATTATCGGGGTCACACTTGGCGTAGTCGGAGGTGCAATAGTAGGACAAATTTATTATGCCAATTTCTTGAAAAACAACAAAAAAGAAGAAGAGCTGGTAAGTGCACTGGTATACAGTGAGGATGCCAATGTAAATATTTCGGAGGATGTAATAAGACTGGATGTACAGTATGAGGGGGAAGAGGAATTAAATGAAAATGAATATCAGGAGCTTACAAACGCAGTAAGAGAGGCCGTTATATATGCCCTTATCAACAGGATGGGGGAGGATTATAATGAAAAAATGAGTGCCTCGGATGTAAAGCACGAGATTATCATGGCATACGAATATATCAATGAATGTGCCTATGAATGTGCGGCTGAATATGGTATCAATGCCGAATGTCAGACAAAGCTGGAATATTTGTATTTTGAAGATGAAATATATAATGGTGTGGAATTTCCGGCGGGATACTATGAAACTTTATCGATAACACTTTATGATTAATTGAATTCTTGTTTATGCCATGCTATAATAAGCCTTGTAAATGAAGCATAAAAAATAAAGGAGCTTGTTCACATGGCTAAGAAAAATTTAGTGGTAATATTTGGAGGAAGGTCATCAGAGCATGAAGTATCATGTATATCTGTACAGACAGTGGCTAAGGCGGTAAATTTGGAAAAATATGAAATGCTGCTTGTCGGTATTACGAAGGATGGAAGATGGCTGAAAGCGGACAGTATTGAAAGTATTGCTGACAGCAGCTGGTATGACAGTAAGGTAAGTGCAGTTATCTCACCGGATAGCTCCAGAGAAATTATTTTAAAAGACGGGGATGGTGTTACAATTCAAAAGGTAGATGTTATATTTCCGGTGCTTCATGGTATGTATGGAGAAGACGGTACCATACAGGGGCTTTTTGAAATGGCAGATATACCATATGTGGGTTGTGGCGTTTTGGCATCGGCAGCTTCTATGGACAAGTTTTATACAAAGATTATTGTAGACCATATTGGTGTGTGTCAGGCTCGTTTTGTACCGGTGGTAGAAGATGATTTCGATGATTTGGAAGCGGCTATGGATAGGGTAGAAGCCGAGCTTTCCTATCCTGTATTTGTAAAGCCATCAAAGGCAGGCTCTTCAAAGGGCGTGTCAAAGGCATCAAACAGAACGGAGCTGAAAGCCGGCTTATATGAGGCAGTAAAGCATGATAATAAGATTCTTGTTGAGGAAACTATCGTGGGCCGTGAGCTTGAGTGTGGAGTGCTTGGCTATAGAAAGAATACAAAGGCATCAGGTGTCGGTGAGATACTTGCTGCGGCAGAGTTTTACGATTTTGATGCAAAGTACAACAATAAAGAATCCAAGACGGTTATAGGTGCAGATATCCCTTCGGAGATAGAAGAGGAGATAAGAAAATCTGCAATTAAAATTTTTAATGCATTAGATGGTTTTGGATTATCCAGAGTGGATTTCTTTCTTGAAAGCGGAACAAATCGTGTTGTATTTAACGAAATTAATACGCTGCCGGGATTTACTTCAATTAGTATGTATCCAATGCTTTGGAATGATGAAGGCTATGATATAGAAACGCTGGTAGAAACTCTGATAGAGATGGCATCGGAAAGATAACAATATTTATTAAGGATTTAATATCATGGTAAAAGAGGTTAAGATAAAAATAACAGGAGCCCAAACGGCTCCTGATTTTGAAGGTGAGCCGGAGATTATAGAATTAGAGACCAGAGGTTCGTTCTATACCAAGGATGGCATAAATTACCTGAAATATGATGAATATTTCGAGGGAGTTTCTGAACCGGCGAAAAACCTTTTAAAGTTTGATGAGCATAATCTTGAAATGACAAAAAAAGGTCCGGTAAATACGGTTATGGAGTTTGGAGAAAACAAGCATTATTCTGCACACTATGCTACGCCTTACGGTCCTATATCGCTGGGTGTACTTACAGATACATATGAGATGAAGAAAGCAGATGGCAGTATACAGGTAGATATCAATTATTGTATTGATTTTAATTATGATTATATGACTAATTGCAGCCTTACGATTAACATAGAGGAGTAAAAGGAATTTTACAATATGGATAATGAAAAGATGTTTGATGAGTTTCTGGGTATTCATACATTTGAAGAATTTATAAAATGTAAAAATATGCCAGAGGACGTGGCAAAGAGTGAAAATTTATTAGCGCCGCAGTATGAATATGGGAGCAATCATATATATCAGGCAACATATTACAGGGATTTGATAACAATATTTAATGAGGTGTCTATGGAGCCTGAGGACGTTCTTGTGGATTTCGGCTGCGGACTGGGCAGAGTGTTATTCTATGGAAATTCAAGGCATTATTGCAGAACGGTAGGAATAGAAAGTGATGATGAAATCTATAACGGTCTGATGAAGAATAAGGAAATGTATCAAAGTAAATTCCTTGAGCAGGAGGACAGGATGCATTTTTACAAGGTTGATGCGCTTGATTATGAAATTGGAGACGAAGATAACTATTTCTATTTTTTTAATCCGTTTTCCATTGATGTATTTAAAAGGGTACTGGCAAATATAATATCCTCCGTAAAGAAAAATCCGAGAGATATCTATGTTATTACATATTATCCAACCTTTGAATACCAGAAGGAAATTCGTGACAGCAGATATTTTGTTTTAAAAAAGATTGTGAAGCTGTCGGGTTACGAGGAAGACCCGGATGAAAAGGTGTATGTATATCATTTGTCGAGGTATTTTGTGTAAAGGAATCGTTTGTTGTAGTTTTATTAATTATTGAATTTTTAATATTTTAGCAACATTACAAGCTTGTAAAACGGCAGACAGAATATTGAGTCAGCTATATTTAGTTTTTCATCTTGTTAGAAGATAATAAATGAATCATAAATATTGCAGCGGTAGCATAAATAAGAGAGATGATTAGTGTAAGAACGGTCATCTCTTTTGTATGATATAGAATATCAGGCAATAGATAGGCGGAAGTATTTATCGTTATGTGAAGCAGAATAGAAGGTATAATCGATGAAAATAAAACGGTAAAATAGCCAAGTAATATTCCCATAGGGAAGGCGTAAAGGATTTGGACGATATTGCCGTGATACAGTCCGAATAATATAGAGATAATAAGTATACAGAGAGTATATGGCTTAACAGAATCGTCCATATTGTATGAAGCCGGGTTTGTGGAAGCTGTGGTAATTGATTTTTGATTTGTATAATTTGATTTTTTTATATAATAGCTTATCGGTGCAATCATGCTCATGCCAAAACCTCGAAAAGCAAGCTCTTCTGCTATAGGCGCAAGAAGTGCTACAGAGATAATATTAAACATACCAAGCGAGCTTCCAAATGAATTGTTTATCATATCATTATAGGATGACAGGATATCAGGATTAATATATGTAATAAGCTGCAATATACCGGTTACGGCAGCCTGTAAAGCAAAGCCAAGTGTAACAAATAGGATAATCATAATGGGAATCAATGCAAAAAAGCCTGGAGAAGACTGTTTCATCTTCTCCAAGCTTCTTTTTAATGAGTATCCGGTACATTTCGTATTTGACCGATAATCCCATTTCCTTTTGGCATAAAGAAGAGCAAATATTCCTATGCATATGACATAAGTAATACATGAACAAATGCTCTTATAATAACCCTTGTAATCGTTAAGAGCATCATTTTGAGCGGCAATCGTGTTGAAAATAGTCTGCATGCCTGCCTGAATTCCCCATAAAAGTACGGGAATCAAACAAATAGTAATAATGTCTTTTCGGTTTACTCCGGTATTGCTCATACTTTAATCTTCTTTGCCCTTTCCTTATCTGCCTTTGCTTTTGCTTTGGCAGCAGCCTTTTCTTCCTTGCTGAGTGCCATAGCTTTTGTTTCGCTTTCATACATATTCTGATACTTCTTTTGTTTCGCACGCATCTTTTCACTAAATGTCTTTTTGCCCGGTTTCTCAACCTGTTTACCGCGGACATTTCTGACACTTGTGATGTAAATACCGCTTACCATAGCTTTTACCTCGCCCTTGACAGGCATAATGTCAAAGATACCGTCGTCACAGATAAGATTCATAATCTGTGGCCCTATCTTTGCTTTAACAATAGGAAGCTTCGCTTTCTGATAACGCTTTGGTGTCTGTTCCATTACTATCTTTGGAAGTCCGGCATCCTTCATCGGCAGCATTTTTTTGTCAATGACCAGCATTGTAACCTGCTGTGCCTGTTCTATCATTGCTTCCTTTTGGGCTGCCTGCTTCTTTTGCAGACGATTACCCAATATGTATAATACAACTAATATTACGATTGCAATCGCTAAAACGATTAACATCCATCCCCACCATGGCATAATGTGTGTCCTCCTAAAATTTATTTTTTTGTTGCAAGAGGCAGATTCTTAAGACGTGTCTCCTGTATAATTACAGGGATTGTGTCAAGAACTGCCTTTCGTTCCTTTGGTGTAAGTCCCTTTATATTGATTGGGTCACAAAACTCAATTACAACCTTATGGCTGTGAAGCAAATTGTGTTTATTTGCTTCCATGATATTATCGGTACCGCATATAGCTACAGGAATAATCGGACAGCCTGCTTTTTGGGCTATCTTATAGGAACCATCTTTAAATTCCAGCAGTTCCTCGCCTTGGTTTCTGGTGCCCTCAGGGAATATCATCATGGAATGACCGTTTTTAATAATTTCTGCGGTTTCACCGATGACCTCAAATCCCTTCTTAATATCACTTCTGTCCAGATAAGTACATCCAATATCATCCATATAAAGATGAAGTAAAGGAATTTTCTTAATCTCTTCTTTGGACATAAAACCTACCGGAAAACCAATTGCATTGTGGCAAGATAAAATATCAAAATAACTTCTGTGATTGCCGACAAACATAACCGGAGTATCCTCCGGAACTTTATCTCTGCCTATTACGGTTCGCTTACAACCGGCAAGGAACATGACTATACCAAAAAAGCCCTTTACAAGCTTAAAAGCCTTTTTGTAAGCCTTTTCCGGATTTTTCTTTGCAAGGATATGAAAATATAAGTGGTAAGGCAGACATAATATTATACCTAATACTGCAAATAATGCGGTTATAAAAGTTCTCAATTACTTTCTCCTTATCTCCCGTAAAGCTTGGCGGTTTCAAATAACCTTTCTTCAAGAGCAGGGTTCAAATCTTCAAACTTAAACCTCCATGCCCAGTTGCCTTCACCTACGCCAGGGGTATTGATACGAGCCCATGAATCCAGTTTCAGAACATCCTGCATAGGTACAACAGCCATATTTGCAACGGATGAAAAGCAGGCTCTTATCATAACCCAGCAGATATCACTGGCATCAGTGCTGAAATATCTTCTAAGCTTATCCTTTGAAGCTTCAAATGCCTTTTGATACCATCCAAGTGTAGTATCGTTATCATGTGTTCCGGTGTAGCAAACGCAATTTCTTGTATAGTTGTGAGGAAGAAAATCATTTTCCTCAGGGTTTTCAAATGCGAACTGGAGTATCTTCATACCCGGAAGGCCAAACTTGTCGCGAAGTTCTATAACGGACTCATCGATTTCACCTAAATCCTCTGCAATGATAGGCAGATGATAGCCGAGATTGGCCTCAAGCTGTGTGAAGAAGTTGACACCAGGTGCCGGCTTCCACTCACCGTTTATTGCAGTTTCTTCGCCGTAAGGTACAGCCCAGTATTTGTCGAAGCCCCTGAAATGGTCTATTCTTAAGAAATCAGTTAATGTGAGCTGATATTTGATTCTCTCTATCCACCATTCATATCCTGTCTCCGTATGTTTGTCCCAGTTGTAAAGCGGATTGCCCCATAACTGTCCTGTGGCTGAGAAATAATCAGGGGGAACACCCGCCACCTCAGTAGGATAACCCTTGGAATCAAGCATGAATAAGTCCTGATTTGCCCATACATCCGCACTGTCCCATGCAAGGAATATAGGAGTATCTCCGACAATACTGATATTCTTTTCGTTTGCATATTCTTTAACAGCCATCCATTGCGTATGGAACAGAAACTGGATAAAGTTATAATATCCAATCTCTTCTGAAAGCTTCTTTGTCCATGTAGTACGCTGTCTCTTGGTTGGAGCCGTAAGAGAATCCTCCCACATATACCAAGGCATACCGTCATGGTAGTCTTTTCCTGCCATAAATAATGAGTAGTCGGCAAGCCAAGCGGTATTGTCTACAAATTCATCAAATTCCTGCATAAGCTTTTTATCATCAGAGAATTCATCATCATAATCTACATCCGTAAAACGCTGATATGCTGTTTTCAGTAATTTCGTTTTAAATTCAATCAAGGGACCATAATCAATTTTTACAGGGTCCCATGAAGGCATATCCGCAAAATCAGAATCTAAAAGCAGCTTATATTTCTTAAGATAATCTAAGTCAATAATAAGCGGTTGTCCGGCAAATGCTGAAAATGGCTGATATGGTGAATCACCAAAGCCGGTATGACCGAGTGGGAGCACCTGCCACAGATTCATTCCGGATTTTTCAAGGAAATCTATAAACCGATATGTGCCTTCTCCTAAATCTCCTATTCCATATGGCCCTGGAAAAGATGTAGGATGTGCAAGTATTCCGGCATATTTCTTTGGCTTTTTCTCGTAATTATTCGCTAACATAGCAATCCTCTTTTCATAAAGTTGTTCAAGACTCGCTCGCGAGTCTTGGCACGGGATTCGTGTCAGCGTTAGCTGACATAACTCATTTACGAATCCCTGCGCATCC
>CAZATW010000004.1:0-66325 GCA_964488185.1 uncultured Coprococcus sp.
AAATATCATTGAGAAAAACAAAGAGAAAGTTGCCAACGATTACTTGACACAAACTCAAGAAAGATTATTGTTGAAAATCTACAAAAGATATGATATTCTGATTTAGAAATATCACTTAAGAGGTAGATTTTATGAACTGGAAAATGAGAAATCTACAACTGAAAAAAGGCTACATTTTTCCCCTTGATGGGGATAGTGCGCCCTTTTTAGGGATATTTATTAAGGTTATTTGACGTTATAAGGATATTTTATCTGACAAATAAAAATAACAACGCATTATCTTCTTAGCTATGAAATGATTATTTTAGGTTAAGGAGATTTTTTTATGTTTAAAATTAAAAAACAATTATCAAGATTATATTTGTCATTCATTTTAGGAAATTTGTCCCTTAGCGGTGCGTGGGTGGCAATTTTAGCAGCAAGAGGATATAATTTGGTAGAAATCGGAATTGCGGAAACGGTATTCCATATTACCAGCCTTTTGTTTGAGATTCCGTCCGGTGCATTGGCAGATATGTTTGGCAGAAAAAAATGCTTAATTATCAGTAGCACAATGAGCATGATTGCAAATGTCATGATGATTTTATCAACAAATCTGTTTATGGTCTGTTTATCCATTGCTTTTCACGCATTGTGTTACAATTTTTCTTCCGGTTCGGGAGATGCGTTGGCATATGATTCTTTAAAACTTTCAAAACAGGAGACTGAATTTGAGCGTTACATGTCTAACCAATTGGTTATATACAGAATATGTAGTGGGATTTCTACTTTGTGTGCCGGATTTGCACTTGCTATAGGTTATAAAATTGCGTATGGGGTCGATTTGATTGTAATAGCAATTCAGATTATGATATTATCGACGTTAAAGGAAGTTACCTTAGAACAACCGAAACAAAGGAATGTAAAGGGCAAAGACAGATTACATACGAAATTTATTCGGTATGTGAAAGATAGTTTATTGTTTGTAATAAAAGAAAAAAGAGTAATGGTATTCATGTTTGCCAATTCTATGGTAGGTGCTATAGATATTTTACTTTTATTCTTTTTGCAGGCAAAGCTGCCGGAGTGTGGTATTTCTGCATGGGGATTGGGACCAGCCTTGCTTTTTATGGAATTAGGCGGACTAGTTGGTGCTAAATTGATTTTAAAAGTTCCGAGGATAGGGTATAAAAAAATATTTCTTGTTACATCATTTCTTGTTATGTTGGGCGTATTCATAGAGCATTCCAGAATTTATTATTGGATGATGACAGGTGGCTTTATTGCAGCAATGGGTGATGATGCTTTGCAGGTGCGAACGAATGTGATTCTACAGGATATGTTTCCCTCTGACAAGCGTGCGACTCTGATTTCCATCGAAGCATTTACTTTTTCTGTTATTATGATTGTATTGTCGCCGCTAGCCGGAATAGTATTTACATACTGGTAAAGAGAAAGATTATCCATCGCATAAAACTTGATTTTTTGTGCGGTGGGTGTATTTCACTCTGCGAAGTTGAAGATAAGCGGACGTTCAAAAAGCGTTAGGGTTGCTACGGTGACACTACATTCAAGGACTATGGAGACATAGTCCTTGAAATATTTATATGGATTAGGACACAAGGACTTGTAACTGATTGTGTAGAAGGAAATATTGAGGAGAAATTGGCGCTTTTTAATACGTGTGATACCAATAAATGAATATAAAAAATGTTGTCGTTGCAGGCGGTGGTGTTTTGGGAAGTCAGATTGCATATCAGTGTGCGTATTGTGGTCTTAATGTTACGATTTGGCTTAGAAGTGAGGGGGAGCATGGCTTCCGGCGAAGGCTTTTATAAGTACGACAAATAGGTCAGTATGCATACAGATGTACGCCCAATTTTAAAGATTATGGCAGAATCTGATTATAACATATAAAATTGAATAGGCATGAAGGAGGTTACCATTGAAATATGATAATCTCCTTTTAATAGCAGCATATGCGATATAGAGAAGTAACCAAATGAATGTCGAAATAAGAAAACTGACACCGTTGACATAAAGACATGGTTGGTCTCCGTTTTATTATTTCTTCTTTAAGCTTTTTCTGTATTCCGATGGTGAAAAGCCTTTATGCTTATGGAAAATACGGCTGAAATAGAGGGGATTGTCATAACCCACTATATGACCAATCTCCGTTACCGTATAAGTTGTTGTTTCAAGCAACAGCTGGGCATTGGTTATGCGGATGGATAAGATATACTGCATAGGGGTCATTCCGGTATATTGCTTGAAGCTTCTTATGAACCAGCTGACGCTCATACCTCTTGAAGCAGCATAATCTTCAATGCGGATGTCTTTATTATAGTTATCATTAAAATATTGGGAAGCCATATCCATTTCATGATCAAGATATTCATTTTTTAACTTGCGCTCTTTCGTCAACTGTCTGTGAATGGTGATAAACAGATGATGAAGGAGCATAATTAGCAATTCTTCGTAATCTAACTGACAACGCTGTAGTTCTGAAATCATTCTTTTAAAAATTCTTTCATAGTCTAATGACGTTCCAACAAAAAATACCTGCATATCATCTTGAATTCCATATCGTCTCAGGATGTTTGTTACATCATTTCCTGTAAAATGAACCCAGTAGACTTCTGTCTGCTCTGCAGCATAGTATTCATATTTCTGAAATTCCTTTGGTCTGTATAAAACCATATTTCCGGCGGTAACAATAGTATCATTATTTTCATTCCCAAAATGAAAATGTGCAGAGCCTGATGACACATACAGAAGCTGATAATCGATTCGCCCGTGGGGACGATAGGTTGGCAGTTTGGTGTGGGTGTACAGATGGTAAGTTCCGCAGCTTCCTATTACAAGCGGCTTGCTTTTATCCTTAAAATCAAGAAGAGAATTATTCAAGTAACCTGAATTGATATACAAGTGAGTCACCTCCAATATAGATTTTCATGTATTGTATCATTTTGTGCATGTTTTGTCTATGTTTGTTTATAGACGAAAATCGCATAAATACATATAATAAAACCATAGGAACCAGACAGAAGGTAACGGAATGGAAGTTCAACAAAAGTAATATTTGTAGTTGGGGGCGAAGTAACAAAAGTAATGAAATGTAACAGATTGGCAGTAAAGCAATGAAATGTATAGGAGGCAGCAGAATGATAGTACCACGTTATTATGAGAATTTGAATGTGCTACATGAAAATACGATGCCGACAAGAAGTTATTATATTCCGGCATCCAAGAGAATGGATAATCTTGTTGAGCATCGTGAGGAATCTGATCGTATGCAGCTTTTGAATGGAACATGGAAGTTTCGATATTTTGAAAGTATCTACGATGTACAGGATGCATTTTATGAACAGGGATATGATATTTCAGAATTTGATGAGGTCAATGTACCCGGTGTATGGCAGATGGCAGGATATGATTCACATCAGTATACAAACATCAGATATCCATTTCCATTTGACCCACCATATGTACCACAGGATATACCTTGCGGAGCATATGTGTATGCGTTTGATTATATGAGAGACGCAAAGGCGGAAAAGACATTCTTAAACTTTGAAGGTGTGGATTCATGCTTTTATGTATGGCTGAATGGCAAGTATATTGGTTACAGCCAGGTATCACATGCAACCAGTGAGTTTGATGTAACGTCTGTTATTGAGGAGGGGAATAATACCCTTGCAGTTTTCGTGTTGAAATGGTGTGACGGTTCGTATCTGGAGGATCAGGACAAGTTTCGTATGAGTGGCATTTTCAGGGATGTATATCTTCTGAAAAGACCGGCGCAGGCTGTTCGGGATTATAGAATTACGACGGAGATAGCAGGGGATAAGGCAAACGTAAATCTTGAGATTACATTTGACAAGGCGATTGATACAAAGGTAACAGTTGAGGATAAAAACGGAACAGTAGTTGCGGAAACAGTAGTTACAACTGATGGAATGACAGCGTTAGAGGTAGCTTGCCCTGAACTTTGGAATACAGAAAACCCATACCTGTACACATTGGTAATGGAAACGAAAAACGAAGTAATCGTTGATTATATTGGATTTAGAACGATTGAAATTAAGGATAAGGTCATCTGTTTTAATGGACAGAAGATAAAGTTCAGAGGTGTCAACCACCATGATTCTGATGCAAAGACCGGTTCCACAATCGGTATGAAACAGCTTATGACGGACCTTACAATAATGAAGCAGCATAACTTTAATGCTATTCGCTCCAGCCATTATCCTAATGCACCATACTTCTATCAGCTTTGTGACAAATATGGATTTATGGTAATCGACGAAGCGGATATCGAGGCTCATGGTCCTTTTATGACTTACTATAAAGAAGATACAGATTACAACAGATTCAAGGGCTGGAATACGAAGATTGCAGATAATCCGGCATGGGAAGAGTCGATTGTTGACCGCGTTCAGTTAATGGTTCAGAGAGATAAGAACAGACCAAGTATCGTTATGTGGTCAATGGGAAATGAAAGTGCTTACGGATGTAATTTTGAAAAAGCGCTGAAATGGACAAAGACCTTTGATTCTGAAAGAATAACACAGTATGAAAGTGCCAGATATCGTAACTATGATGTGACTTATAACTATGAGCATCTTGATTTATACAGCAGAATGTATCCGTCATTGGAAGAAATTAAAGAATATCTTGAGAAAGACGGAAGCAAACCTTTTCTTTTAGTTGAGTATTGTCATGCAATGGGAAATGGTCCTGGAGATTTGGAAGACTATTTTCAGCTGATTCAGAAAAATGATTTGATGTGTGGCGGTTTTGTTTGGGAGTGGTGTGATCATGCGATTGACCATGGCACTGCGAAAAATGGAAAGACAATATACTATTATGGCGGCGACCATGGCGAAGTGATTCATGACGGAAACTTCTGTGTGGATGGCTTGGTATATCCTGACCGTAGACCGCATACGGCACTTTTAGAATATAAGAATGTCTACAGGCCGGCAAGGGTGGTATCCTATAGTGCTGAAACAAAGGAGCTTGTACTTCACAACTATATGGACTTTGACGATTTGAAGGATTATGTAAATATCAGTTATGAGGTGAACTGTGACGGAATAGAAGTGGCAGCAGGTAATATTTCTGAATTTTCAGTAGAACCCCATAAGGATGCAGTAACCGAATTAGACATAGAAGTCCCGAATCGTGGGCGTGTATATCTGAAAGTGATATACAGATTAAAGAAACAGATGGCTCTGATTCCAGAAGGACATGAGTTAGGTTTTGACGAAGTGCTTTTAGAGAATGCAGATGGAAGAAACCAGATAGCCGTAAATTGGCTGAATCAGGAAATTAATGCAGATTCAGGCATTGATGTGGTTGAGACAGACTGTAAGGTTATTTTGAAGGGAACAGGCTTCGTTTACACATATAACAAGAAGACAGGCATGTTTGAAAGTATCAATTATGCCGGAAGAGAGTATCTGAATAAGCCTATGGAGATCAATATCTGGCGGGCTCCAACAGATAATGACATGTATGTAAAGCTGGAGTGGAAAAAGGCACATTATAACGAAGCCTATGTGAGAGCATACAAGACAGTCGTCTGCCAGACAAAGGAGAATATTGAAATCACCAGTGCTATGGCTGTTTTGGCAGCAACTGTCCAGAGAATAATGGATGTGGATGTGACTTGGATGATTGATAACAATGGTGGTATAAAATCACAGCTTCAGGTTGTTAAAAATCCGGAATTTCCGGAACTGCCAAGATTCGGTGTCCGTATGTTCTTAAATAATAAGCTGGAAAATGTTTCTTACTATGGATATGGACCGATAGAAAGCTACAAAGATAAGCACAGGGCAGCAAGTCATGGATTATATCAAGCAAAGGTTACAGACCTTCATGAAGATTACATTCGACCACAGGAGAATGGAAGTCATTATGAGTGTGACTATGTAGAAATCAGTAATGGACAGTTTGGTCTCGCTGTAGCGGGGGAGGAGACATTTTCCTTCAATGCTTCTGTTTATACACAGGAAGAGTTAGCAGAAAAAACGCATAATTATCAGCTGGTTGAGTCAGACAGTACGGTGTTGTGTATTGATTATGCATTAAACGGAATCGGTTCAAACAGCTGTGGACCCAATGTAATTGAAAAGTATCGTTTTGACGCCGCCGCATTTCATTTTCATTTTAAGCTGGTTCCTTTTGTAAAAGGATAAGCAAAAGTATATAAAAATGTAATTGAATTTGGCGGGATTCTATTTTTTATGGAAGGAGCGTATTTTTTATGTGACTTGGTGTCTTTACGATTGCAGGAGCTTTGCATTTAGAAAAATCTGGTATTTTGAATCTGACGGTCATATATCTCCATTAATTCTTTATAATGATGCAATTCAGCCGCTGTATGAATATATTCGCCTTTTTCGTGCAGCTCCATTTGTAAGTATACAGGAAGAGAAAGAAAATATTTTCGTGTGCTGCTGCTATTTTGTAGTAGGTCGATTAAATTTATATATTTCAAAATATTCACCTCGTGGATAGTATTTGGGATAATAAACTATTTATACAAATTTTGTTTTCATGGTAAAAAGTATACATTATGTCAATTAATGGTCTGATTGATTTTAAAGAATGTATATTGAAGGAAGTGGAAACAGGAAGACTTTTTACGTCAAATTATCCGCTTTTAATAGAGCATATATTGCGTGAAGCGAAATTATATCGCCGTACGTTGATGGAGCTGAAACAAAATAGAGGAATATCGTATCAAAATCTGTATAGACAGGAAAAATTCTGGAATCAGATTATCTATACCTGGTATGCCAATCGAAAAGGCGTATGGTCATACATGGAGGAAACAGCCTAAAGATTTGAATTCGAGAGCGATTCCGTTACAGGGGACTGTCAGTATCGGAAATTTCCGTGTGGCAAAAAACGGATTCGGCAGAAAATGTAAAAATTTCTGCCGAAAGGTAATAAATTGCATGTGTAAAAAATAAAAGGGTATTCAGATGCAAAGGATGAGAATTAAAGAGGACACAAATTTTTCACATTTTTTATTAGCACTCACTATTGACGAGTGCTAATAAAAGTGGTATAACAGATACAGAACAAAGGAAATGCAATAAAGAATATTTTCCCGGTTCAGCAACATTTGACATCACCTATTATATAAATTGAAAGGAGAGATGACTTATGATGATGCCTAGTATTTTTGGAGGAAAGTTTTTTAATGATTATTTTGAACCTTTTGGCGGATATACCACAAACGGTATGTTAAAGACAGATGTTCAGGAAAATGAACAGGGTTATCTTGTTACCATGGATGTACCCGGTATCCGCAAGGAAGACGTTAAAGCAGAGCTTAAAGACGGGTATTTGACAGTTCATGTTTCTACAAGCTCGGATAAGGAAGAAAAGCAGGAGGATGGAAAATATATTCGTAAGGAAAGATATTATGGAAGTGCCAGCAGAAGCTTCTATGTAGGTGAGGAGGTTACACAGGAAGATATCAAGGCAAAATTCGAGGATGGAACCTTGAAGCTGGTTATTCCAAAGAAAGAGCCTAAGCCTGCTGTAGAGACAAAGCAATATATCGCAATAGAAGGATAAGGAGGAAATGTTATGTATATGCCTAGTGTATTTGAAAAAGATTTTTTTGATGACCTTGATTTGTTTTTTGATGACGCATGGTTTGACGGCAGCAGTGCAAAGAAACCGGCAAAGAGAAGCATGGAGCATCGCAGAGCAAGAAATGTGATGAATACAGATGTAAAAGAAACAAAGGATGAATATATTCTGAAGATAGATTTGCCGGGATTTAAGAAAGAGGAGATAAAAGTAGCGCTTGAAGACGGATATATGACAATCAGTGCAGCAAAGCATGAAGAAACGGAAACTTCAGATAAAGATAAGGAAACCTATATCAGGAGGGAACGTATCATGGAAGCCTGCCAGAGAAGCTTTTATGTAGGAAAGGATATTACACAGGAGGATATCAAGGCATCCTTAAAGCATGGTGTATTAAAGCTGGTAGTTCCGAAGAAGGAAGCAAAACCTGCGGTAGAACAAAAGAATTATATTACCATTGAATAAATCCAAATTCCTCACCGGCTGATGCCAGTGGGGAATTTTTTAAATATCTTGTTTATATCTCATACGGAACTGCTTTGGCGCGGTTCCGTGTTTTCGTTTAAAGATGCGAATCAGATGACTGCAATCGGGAAAAACTGTTTCGTTACTGACTTGATATAGGAATCATAGCCATATTGCTTTTCTCTGGTTTCCCGAATACAGCTCTGAAATAAATCTAATAAAGAGAAGTCTTCAAAGTCTGCCTGAGAGAAAAGAACTGGCAAATCAGGATGCTTTCCGGCAGCCAAAAACAAAGCATTATATTTAGGTATATAGCTTTCTGTATTCGACAGCTTGTTCTATTAAAGAGTGTATTGACTGCGGGGTAATCAGTATCATATCTCCCGGCTTCATCGTATAGTGGCTGTCATTGCAGATTGTAATAATAGAACCCTCTGTTACAAAAACAATTTCCATAAAATAATGCCAATGTGATTCAACAGGAAAGGTATCTTTTCTTGTGTCGTAGGGGAAAGCTTCCATCGGAGAATTTAGTGTATCTGAACATTCAAATAATTCGTTCATAATGACTCCCTTCTGAAATATTATGAATAGGTTTATTATATTTTTATGCAAGTAAATTATATTACATTGGCAGGAATGGCAGGAATAATCCGGTTTGCTCAGGGTAAATGGAGCAGCAAATCGATTGTACGATGTGTATAGCTTTTACAATGATTGACAAAAAGCGAGCTTCAATTTGAATATACGAATTCATACCCATTTACTAATTTTTTTCAAAATTTATTACTTTATGTGGCACAATGCTTTATTTTTTGGTATACTAATGCGGAAATATAGGAGCAAAATCAGAAATCAAAGCTTAGGCAGAGATTTGGAAAAACTTTAAGGAAAGAATTAGAGTAAAGACTTTGAATGGAGGTAATGGCATGAAAGCATACAAGGATTTGAGTAAGGATGAGCTGCTTACACTTAAGGCGGCCCTTATGGAAGAATACAAGACAGAGGAGGCAAAGGGGCTTAATCTGAATATGGCAAGAGGTAAGCCTGGCTTTTCACAGCTTGCACTTTCCATGCCGATGCTTGACGTTATTAACAGCGAATCCGATATGAAGACAGTACTTGGTAATGATACCCGTAATTACGGTGATTTGGATGGTATCGGCGAGTGCAGGAAGCTTATGGCAGATATGATGTCAGTGAAGAAGGACAATGTTGTTGTTTGCGGTAATTCAAGCTTAAATATAATGTATGATACGGTTTCCCGTTCCATGACGCACGGAGTCAATGGCTCAACACCGTGGTGTAAACTGGATAAGGTGAAGTTTTTATGCCCTGTTCCGGGATATGACAGACATTTTAAGATTACAGAATATTTTGGCATAGAGATGGTTAATATTCCTCTCTATGATGATGGCCCTGATATGGATATGGTGGAGCAGTATGTAAACAATGATGCTTCGGTAAAGGGAATCTGGTGTGTGCCGAAATATTCAAATCCGACAGGAATTTCCTATTCGGATGAAGTAGTAAGGCGTTTTGCCAATCTGAAGCCGGCAGCCGAGGATTTCCGTATTTATTGGGATAATGCATATTGTATCCATCATCTCTATGAGAATATGCAGGACGAGATATTAAATATATTGGAGGAATGTGAGAAGGCTGGAAATCCGAATATGGTCTATATCTTTGCATCAACCTCTAAAATCAGTTTTCCGGGGTCGGGGGTATCGGCTATCGCAACATCTCTTGAAAATATTGACTTTATTGAGAGCCAAATGACGATACAGACCATCGGACATGACAAAATTAATCAGCTTAGGCACTCAAGGTTTTTTAAGAATATAGACGGTTTAAGAGAACATATGAAGTTACATGCCGAGCTGCTTCGCCCGAAATTTGAGGCGGTATTAAATACACTTGATAAAGAATTGACAGGTCTTGAAATCGGAAGCTGGATTAAACCAAGAGGAGGATATTTTATTTCCTTTGATTCACTGCCGGGCTGCGCAAAAAATATCGTTGCAAAGTGTAAAGCGCTTGGAGTGGTATTAACCGGTGCAGGTGCAACATTCCCATATGGAAAAGATCCGGCAGATTCCAATATTCGTATTGCACCATCCTTCCCTACTCCTGAGGAGATGGAGCAGGCATCAAAGATATTTGTTCTCTGTGTGAAGCTTGCAAGTGTGGAAAAGCTTTTGGAGGATAAATAAACAAACGTTAAAACAAGAAAACTAGGGATAATGAAAGACAGGAATTTGAATGGTTCCTGTCTTTTGTTATGTGCCTTTTTCAGAAAATAAAGAGTTCCTCTTATATATAAAATGGCAAATGATATTTTAGTGCTGTTTAGATAGTTCATAGAGATAAAATTAGTAGAAAAACATTCATATTTTTTACTAAAATACACATAATAGCAAAAATAAAATTGAAACCTGAGTATCGAAAAGGAGACCAAGGGTGTCGGAAAGACAGGAAAACAGAGTATATATCGCAATTGATTTGAAATCCTTTTATGCGTCGGTAGAGTGTATAGAGCGTGGATTAAATCCGCTTACTACAAATCTGGTTGTGGCAGATGAAAGCAAAACAGAAAAAACGATATGTCTTGCCGTTTCACCTCCATTAAAATCATATGGAATATCCGGGAGACCCAGATTATTTGAAGTCATACAAAAGATAAGGGAAATCAATCATAAAAGAGGGAACATGATTGCGGGACAAAGGTTTGTGGGTGTGTCATGTAGTGAGATGGAGCTTCAAGACAATCCTTATTTGGCGATTGGATATATTACGGCTGCTCCACGTATGGCATTGTATATAAAATACAGTGCGAGAGTTTATGAGGTCTATTTGAAATATGTTGCGCCCGAGGATATTCATGTATACTCGATTGATGAGGTATTTATGGATGTAACAGGATATTTGAATACCTACCAGCTTACTCCGCGGGAACTTGCTATACGGATTATTCGAGATGTTTTGCAAACTACGGGCATCACGGCTACGGCAGGGATTGGAACGAATCTGTATCTGTGTAAAGTAGCGATGGATATTGTTGCTAAACAGCTGCCGGCAGATGAGGATGGTGTACGGATTGCCGAACTGGATGAAATGAGTTATCGAAAACGCTTATGGACACATGAACCTTTGACTGATTTCTGGAGGATAGGCAATGGATATGCGCACAGACTGAACGAATATGGAATATACACCATGGGAGATATAGCACGTTGTTCTATTGGAGATAAAAATGATTTCTATAATGAAGATTTACTTTACAGATTGTTTGGTGTAAATGCAGAGCTTTTAATAGACCATGCATGGGGGTGGGAGCCATGCACGATGGAGCAGATTAAGAGGTACAGACCTGAGTCAAACAGTCTCAGTTCCGGTCAGGTGCTTTGGTGTCCATATGAATATGCAAAGGGAAGGATTATTGTAAAGGAAATGCTTGACCTTCTGGTACTTGATTTGGTAGATAGAGGTCTGGTAACTGACCAGATCGTGTTGACGGTAGGTTATGATATAGAAAACCTTATGGATTCCAAAAGACGTGATGCATATAATGGAAAAATTAGTCTGGATATGTATGGAAGAAGTATGCCGAAGCCGGCACATGGGACAGTCAATCTGGGAAGGCATACGTCATCCACGCAGCTTATTTTAAAGGCTGTTATGGATTTGTATAACCGTATTGTAAATAAGGACTTGTTGATACGGAGAGTAAATATTACTGCAAATCATATTGTTTCTGAAGACTCCATTGAAATACAGACCGGATACGAACAGCTTGATTTATTTCGTGATTATGAAGCAATTGAGAGACAACATAGGGAGAAGGCGTTAGAACTGGACAGAGAAAAGCGCATACAGCAGATGATATTAGCGATACAAAAGAAATATGGAAAAAATGCTGTGTTAAGAGGCATGAACTTGCAGGAAGGGGCAATGACGACGAAGAGAAATAAACAGATTGGGGGGCATAATGCATAGCTTGCAATAAAAATGGCTATGTAAGGAGCAGAAAATGAAAGCGGATGAGAGAAAATCGTATCGATATGAGGACATTATCAAACTGCCACATCATGTTTCAACCACACACCCTCGAATGGATTGCTTAAAACGTGCAGCACAGTTTGCACCGTTTGCTGCTCTTGCGGGATATGACGAAGCGCTTGAAGAAACCAGGAGAATTGTAGAGGAACAAATAGAGTCAGACAACCCCGGCAGGGGACCAGAGAACGAAATGGTGGAAATAAATAACTGTGCAGCGGATTTGGATTGCGGTATTGACAGAAAGAAAAAATAAGATTATATTTAAAATACAATGGTTAGATAAGGCTAACCGGATGAAAAACGTAAGGGGATGTCTCGGAATTTGAATGATAGTAGTGATGAAAATGCTTTCTATATTTTGGGCATCCCTATTGTAAAAATTATGAGTTAGTTAAAACTAATTTGTAATATACATAACAATCTTGTAACTATAGTAATGAATTAAATAAAGAAAGAAGAGAGATGCATTATGCAAAAAGAAATAATTGTAAAAAAACTGCGTGAACAGGGCTTTAGAATTACAAAGCAGCGTCTGATACTTTTGGATATTATTCTGGAGGAAGAATGCGCGTGCTGTAAGGAGATATATTATAAGGCTACGAAGATTGATAAAACCATTGGAATAGCGACGGTATATCGTATGATTAATACCTTGGAAAATATTGGCGCGATAAATCGGATGTCAATGTATAAAATAACATGTCCGGAAAACTGTGATGGAAGATGTGAATGTCAGATTGAGTTAAATGATGGAACGATGCTACAGTTTTCGGAATTACAGTGGAATCAGATCGTGGAAAGCGGTTTAAAGACATGTGGCTATATGGACTCGCAAGGGGTAAAAAATATTGTACTGGAGTCCTGTGTGCATTAATTGAATATGAATATTCTCATTTTAAATGAGAAGCCTCTAAAGTAAGAAAAATCTGTTTATGTATACTGTGAATTGACAAAAAGCAACCAGTGGTATATTGCGTTTCCTCCAAATCAAACTAATATAAAGGTATCAAATTTTGGAGGAGGAGAAACTGTGAAAAAAAAGTTAAAGAAGGCAATGTTGTCAGCAACGATTCTGATTACATTGATTTTATGCAATATGGTGAATTTGGAGGATTCTGTGGCGGTGGTAAATGCTGCGAATAATGCCGAAATTATCGTACAATGCTCTAATACAGCGGTTGGCATCGGCGATAGGATTACTGTCACTGTGAAACTTTCATTAACGGGAAATGCGGAACTTGATAGTCTTTCCTATGGTCTGGGATTTACATCCGGTTCATTGAAACTTCTTTCAACGACGTTAGGCAGTACCTATAAAAACGCCAGCTTGAATCAAACAAGCACTTCAATCAGTTGGTCGTGTACAAGTATGACAAATAGCAAGAGCGCAACATTGTTTACGGCAACATTTGAGGTTTTAAAGACCAATCCTGAACCGCAGTTATACTGTGTGCAACAAGTGGGGGCGGGCGATATTGACAACATAATTTTAAATCCTGCCTTTGGTCAATCGTTATATCTGACATGTGCACATAAAAATACAAGCGATTATATTGTTGAATATGAGGCAACCTGTTTATCGTATGGATTGGCAAAAAAGAAATGTAATGACTGTTCCGAGATCATAGATGAGAAGGCTTTGTCTCCTCTTGGACATACGCCGGGGGAAGAAGTAATTGCAAGTATGCCTACTTGTGAAACGGATGGTGAGGCATGTGTCTGGTGTGCCAGATGTAGTGAGCCTTTGGATTCGAGAGTAATTCCTGCAACGGGGCACAATTTCGGTGAATGGGTGGTTTTGAAAGAAGCAACAGCCGAATCGGAAGGGGAAGAAGAAAGAATATGCTCGGTCTGCAATGAAAAGGAAACAAGAATTATTCCAAAGCTTGAGTTTGATACAGAAGAGCCAAGTACAAAAGAGACGACAACGGAGGAGCTTACAACAGAAGAGCCGAGCACAGAAGCACCCACAACAGAAGAGCCGGGCACGGAAGCACCCACAACAGAGGAATCAAGCACAAAAGAGACAACAACAGAGAAAAACACTACGGTAGAAAAGCCAATAGCGACCCCGACAGATGTAAAAAATATTACCAGTCCAAAGACTGGTGATGGTGCGGTTCCGACGGAAGCAGCTGTACTAATGATATTAAGTGTGGCATGCCTTGTTGTGATAAAAATAAAAATGGAAAGGTAATGATTAAGAACGAATCTCTTTTATTACAAGCTGAATAAGAGAGATTCTTTTTTTTATTTGAGAGGCTTAATGTATACCTAAAACAATTTAAGATAATCAATTCCTAAAAAACTTGCGTATTCAAAGCCAATGGATTATAATGTAGTAAGTCGTGTGCAGCTGTGGTATTTTTTGCCACCCTGCAAAAATATATAAGACACATAATCTCATATTGATGAGATTTATGTGAGTTCAGGAGAGAGTTATGGTAAATGGCGAAAAAGTCATCCTTATGACAAGACTGGCTATGTATGAGCAGTCATTGGGAAGAGAGGATTTGGATAAGGGGAAATATTTTAAAAGTGATTATGTGAAATATAATTGCCTTAAGACCCTTGTTTCTACAACTGTATTATTCTGGATAATAGTCGTAGCATATGTTTATTATAATCTTGGTACTATTATGGAAGAATTAGCCAGTATGGATTATTTGGGTACAGCATATAAGATAATCTTATATTATGGATTGGTATGCCTTGTTTTTTGGCTTTTTGCATGGGTTTTGTATTCCTACAGGTATATGAAAGCCAAGCCGAAACTCATAAAATATAATCAGAATCTAAAGAAGCTGATTGACTTTTATGATAAAAAGGATAAGATAAAACGACCTGCAAAGAAGAGGAGGACAAAGTAGATTATGTCATCATTACTTACTATTCGTGAAGAAATAAAAAATTTTTGTGGAAAGTATAATAAATTCATTTCCCCGGTTGTAAAGTTTATACTGGCATTATTAATGTTTTGGTCTGTATCACATCTTACAGGGTATCATAGTACATTGAGCAGCGCTATGATAATTTTTGTACTGGCTCTTATATGTGCTTTTATGTCAGAGGGCATTACGCTTGCGCTGGGCGGACTGTACGCATGTGCACAAATGTTTAGTGCCAATGTCGAGCTGGCTGTTGTATTTGTTCTTTTATTTATTATTATGTATTGTATATATATAAGATTTTTCCCAAAATCATCATGGCTCATTATGTTTATGCCGTTCATGTTTATAATAAAGTTTCAATACTTTATGCCGATATTGGCAGGAATGCTTGTTGGTGCGGCAGGTGTACTTCCGGCAGCTTTTGGATGTATATTTTATTTTTTCCTGAAGCATGCATCAGAATATATGGATTTAACGAAGGTAACTGCCGAAGATGATTTGGTAGAGGGCTATAAATATATGTTCCAGAGTCTGGTGGAAAATAAAACACTGATACTTACTGTTATTGTGTTTGCAGTAGTAATTGTATTGACAAATATAATATACAGATTGGCATTCGATTTTTCTTGGTATGTTGCTATTATCGTAGGCGGTTTGCTTGAAATTATTCTTTTCCTTGTAGGTAATTTTGCATTTGATGCAGATATATCCCTTATAGGAGCACTATTTGGTTCCATACTGGCTATTTTCGCAGCTGTAGTGGTTCAGTTCTTCAAGTGTGTTGTAGATTATTCTCGGGTAGAGAATACACAGTTTGAAGACGACGAATACTATTATTATGTTAAGGCTGTTCCAAAGGTTGTTATGGGCAAGCAAAAGAAAGCTGTCAGAACGATTAGCACAGGCAATAGCAATCCTGGCAACGGCGCTTCAAATAGTGATGATTCGGTAAATGGTGCTACCAGATAAATTTTACTATTTCTATATGACCTGGCTTAAGTCAGGTCATATCATTTTGGTTGAACAGTTACTATTTCGGAAAGGAGGACTATATGGATAAGATAATAACATTTTTACAGACTTATTTTGATTGGTTTTATATTGCTGTACCGGATGTCTTTGATATCATTGAAATCCTTATTCTTTCGTTTGTAATATATAAAATCATGCTTTGGTTTAAAACAAGTCGGGCATGGACCCTGCTTAAGGGTATCATTGTTATTATATTATTTACTGCAGTGGCAGCAGTATTTCAGCTTAATACCATATTATTTCTCCTGAAGAATGCTCTGAGTGTAGGTATTTTAGCAGTGGTTATTCTGTTTCAGCCGGAATTCAGACGTGGCCTTGAACAGCTGGGAAGGAAGAAACTTGTTAAATATATTATGCGAGATGCAGAAGATGAGGGTTATCTGACAGAGAAGACAGTATATGAGCTTGTCAAGACGGTGACAGTCCTTTCCGCAAACAGAACAGGGGCACTTATTGTACTTGAAAATGAGGTTGCACTCGGGGAGTATATTGATACGGGAATTACCATTGACGCAGTTGTGACAAATCAGTTATTGCTTAATATATTTGAGCATAATACGCCGCTCCATGATGGTGCGGTTATTATCAGAAAAAACAGGGTTGTATCTGCTACATGTTATTTGCCGCTTTCAGCAAATGATTCCATAAACAAGGAGCTTGGCACGAGACACAGAGCAGCCATTGGTATTAGTGAAGTCTCAGATAGTGTAACGCTTATCGTGTCAGAGGAAACCGGTTCTATCTCTATTGCAAAGGGCGGAGAGCTGTTCAGAAATCTGGATACTGAAAATGTCAGAAAACATTTGCAGATGCTTTGCAAGAATGAGACGAGAAAGCGTGATGACAGAAAACATAAGACCTCCAGAAAAGTGAAGAGTACTTTCCATGAAAGGAGGACGAAAAAATGAAAGAAAAATTATTCAGCAATCTGGCGCTCAAACTGCTTGCTGTTGTGCTTGGTTTTATTGTATGGGTTGCAGTTCTTAATATTGATGATTCTGCCGTTACAAAGCAGATAAAGGATATACCGATAGAGCTTTTGAATTCCGATGCGATTACCGACCAGAATCAGTTGTTTTCCGTAACCTCCGGTGATACGGTTGATATTATTGTCAAGGGCAGAAAATCTGTAGTAAATGGTCTGAGCAGGGAGGATTTCCTTGCCACGGCAGATTTGTCAAAAATATCGATAACAAATGCCGTTCCTGTAACCGTGTCGGCACGGGATGAAACCGTTAAAAACAGCATAAACATTACGGTGGTGGATGATGTGATGCATGTTGAGCTTGAAGAAGAAAAAACGGTAGCTGTGCCAGTTACGGTTGTTACAACCGGACAAGTGGCAGAGGGATATATTGCAGGAAATGGTATTGCAACCCCGAATCTGATCAATGTGAAAGGCGCAGAGAGCGTGGTGAGCAGTATAGATGTGGTTGAGATTGTAGTGGACGTAACCGGCAGAACGACGGATGTTTCTACAAATAGTACACCTGTATTTAAAAGCTCAAGCGGAAAAGAGATATCACCAAATTCCATAAGCTGTGATGTAGATAATATAGATGTTACGATACCAATATATAGGACTAAGAAGGTTCCGGTAAATATAGAAGCAAAAGGAACCCCGGCAGACGGATATATTGTAACGGCAGTAGAATATGTACCTGAAACCATATCAATCGGAGGTGAAAGCTCAGTGCTTAGTTCTATCAAGAGCGTAGATATCAGTGATATTGATATTTCAGGTTATGATTCCGATTATGAAACAACACTTGATATAGTGAAATATTTGCCTGACGGAGTGGTGGTTTCGGAAGATAATGAGATGATTAATGTTAAGGTTACTATTGAAAAGAGTGTTGAAAAAGACATTGCGATATCAGCCGACGACATCAATATAGAAAATAAGACGGATACGTATTATTATGAAATTTCATTTGAAAATGGACAAACAGTTAAAGTGAGAGGTTCATCTGAGGCAGTATCGAAGCTGAAGGCTTCCGATTTACATATATCAGTGGACGGGCAGGAGCTGGCGCTTGGGACGAATGAAGTTACATTAAACATAAAAGATGGTGACGGATATACAGTAGATTCTGTATGTAGTGTAAGAATAACGGTTAGTGCAATGCCGTAAAATGGTATTTACAGGGTCAGGCTTTTGCATGACCCTGTATTTGCGCTATAAGGTAGATTTTTATTTTAATGATGGAGGTATGGTGTATGGGTGTAGATGCAGATAAATTGAACAGGCTTCGTGAGATTGTAAAAGAATCAAATAATATAGTGTTTTTTGGTGGCGCCGGTGTTTCTACTGAAAGTGGAATCCCTGACTTTAGAAGTGTGGACGGATTATATAATCAAAAATATAAATATCCGCCGGAGACAATTATCAGTCATAGCTTTTATAGAAATAATCCTGAAGAATTTTACAGGTTTTATAAGGATAAGATGATATTTCGATCTGCCAAACCCAATGCTGCGCATGTCAAATTGGCAGAGCTTGAAGCTGAGGGCAGGCTGAAAGCCGTTATTACCCAGAACATAGATGGCTTACATCAGCTTGCGGGCAGCAAAAATGTGATAGAACTGCATGGCTCGGTGCATCGGAACTATTGTGAAAGATGCGGAAGCTTTTTTAATCTTGATTATGTAGCCGATTCGGAAGGCATACCTCGTTGCAGCTGCGGCGGGATCATAAAACCTGATGTCGTATTATATGAAGAAGCACTTAAGACATCGGATATGGAGACTGCAGTCAAGTACATTTCCGAAGCTGATACCCTGATTATTGGCGGTACATCTTTGGTAGTATATCCGGCGGCCGGATTAATCAGATATTTTAGAGGAAGGCATCTTGTTGTTATCAATATGGCACCTACAGGTACGGATAGTCAGGCTGATTTGCTGATTGCCGATAAGATAGGCGAGGTTTTAGGCAGCTTATGAATGGGATGCCTGACATGTGGCAACAATCAGAGCATAGAAAGGAGAAAATAGAAACATGTATTTTGAGAGTGGAACAGGTTTTCCAAAGGATTTTCTATGGGGGAGCGCATCTGCGGCATATCAGGTAGAAGGTGCATGGAATGAAGACGGCAAGGGGCCTTCTAATTGGGATACTTTTGTCAGAATCCCGGGAAAAACATTTAAGGCGACAACGGGAGATAAGGCGGTAGACCATTATCATCGTTATAAAGAGGATATTAAGCTAATGGCGGAAATGGGGCTTAAAACTTATCGGTTTTCCATTGCATGGTCACGAATTATTCCCGATGGAAACGGCGAGATAAATGAAAAGGGACTTGAATTTTATGATAATCTTATCAATGAATTATTATCTTATGGAATAGAACCGATGGTTACGGTGTATCATTGGGACATGCCGGAAGCACTTGAAAAACAGTACAAGGGCTGGGAGAGCAGGCGTATCGTAGATGATTTTGTCAGATACGCAACGACACTATTTGAAAGATTCGGAGACAGGGTAAAATACTGGATTACCATGAATGAACAGAATGTTTTTACCAGTTTGGGCTGGCAGGCAGGGATGCATCCGCCTGGAAAGCAGGATGATGACAAAATGTTTTATCAGGTCAATCATCATGCCAATATAGCGCATGCAAAGAGTGTGCTTGCACTTAAAAAGTTGTATCCTGATGCAAAGGTTGGTGCATCTTTTGCATATTCACCAAGCTATGCTTATGACAGAAAACCGGAAAATGCAATGGCAAAGGCGGATTATGACGATTTGAATAATTATTACTGGATGGATGTTTATGCTTACGGAAGATATCCAAGAAGTGCAACAAAATATCTGGAAAGTAAAGGACTTGCACCTGTTATGGAAGAGGGCGATGAGGAGCTTCTTAAACTTGCAGCGGATAAACTCGACTTTATGGGGGTTAATTATTATCAGAGCTGTGTGGTTGAGTATAACCCTATTGACGGCGTCGGACCTTCGCATACGATGAATACAACAGGAAAGAAGGGAACTGCCACCGTTCAGGGGGTTCCGGGACTTTATAAAAATCCTGCCAACGAGTTCCTTCCTACTACCGACTGGGATTGGACAATAGACCCTATGGGAATCAGAAAATGCTGTAGAGAGATAACCTCCAGATATGATTTGCCAATCGTGATATCGGAAAACGGACTTGGTGCATTTGACAAGCTGGAAGACGGACAGATACATGACGTATACAGAATTGATTATCTCAAGGCTCATATTGCAGAGCTAAAAAAGGCATGTGATGACGGCTGCCGTGTTCTCGCATACTGTACATGGTCATTTACAGATTTGCTTAGCTGGCTGAACGGCTATCAGAAAAGATATGGATTTGTATATGTAGACCGTGAAGAAGACGAAAACAGCGGTACCTTAAACAGATACAAAAAGGATTCCTATTTCTGGTACAAGAAGGTTATTGAAAGTAACGGAGAGGAATTGTAATAATGAACTGTTACAGAAATTATATGCTAATAGTCATCAGGAGGATATTATAATGACAGATAAAAGAGTTCTTACGATTCAGGATATTTCATGCTTGGGACAGTGTTCGCTTACGGTGGCACTTCCTATCATATCTGCTTGCGGAGTTGAGACAGTCATTCTTCCGTCGGCGGTGCTTTCTACACATACGGGAGGCTTTACGGGATATACATTCAGAGATTTGACGGATGACATACCTGATATCATGAATCACTGGATGCAAGAAAAGCAGAGCTTTGATTGTATCTATACCGGTTACCTTGGAAGTATCAGACAGATTGATTATGTGGGCGATTTAATCGAAAATGTTTTGAAGGAAGGGGCAGTCAGGATTATTGACCCGGCTATGGCAGATAATGGAAGTCTTTATTATGGATTTAACGAGGAATTTGTAAAGCGTATGGCAGGTCTGTGTGGAAAGGCTGACGTTGTTCTTCCGAATATTACAGAGGCTTCTTTTATGACGGGTATTCCATACAGGGCAGAAGGACATGATGAGGAATATATCAAGAGCCTGCTTGACGGTATGAAAAGACTTGGTGCGAAGAAAGTAATACTGAAGGGCATCAGCTATGAGAGCGGCAGAATCGGCGTAGCGGTTTATGACTGCGTGGCAGATGATTTGCAGTATTATTTTACCGAGAAAATTGAAAAAAGCTCACACGGAACGGGTGACTGTTATGCAGCGGCATTTACCGGGGCTGTTATGCAGGGCAGAAGTGAATACGAGGCGGCTAAAATTGCGGCTGATTTCGTTGTAGAAAGTATCAGGAAGACGATTGATGATGAAAATCACTGGTATGGTGTAAAGTTTGAAAAGGCACTTCCTATGCTGGTGAATGAAGTGAATCAATAGAAAAACGGTATGAAATGTGAAAAATGGACAGGGAATATCTTGGTTAAGACGCTGTCCATTTTTTTGAAAATTTATCAGCACTCACTATTGACGAGTGCTAATAAAGGTGTTATATTAATTTTGTAGTAAAGGATGTTTAATAATTTTACAAAGGATAAATGATATACATAAAAGCAAACATTTGCTTTATTGTATGGAACGATTGCAAAAAGGAGGTAACGACTATGGATTTAGAAAAATTTACACGAAAATCATTGGAAACGATAGAGAAAGCGAAAGAAAAGGCTCTTGAGTTTGATAATCAGGAGCTTACACAGGTTCATTTGCTGGCAGGTCTTCTTGAAACAGAGGAAAGCCTGATAGCAAGAATATTTGAGAAAATGGAAATCGATGTCAATGCCGCCATAGACAGAGTTGAAGCGAAGCTTGCGACATTTGCCAAGGTAAGCGGGGGAGAGATGTATGCAGGAAATTATTTCTCGAAGGCGCTGATTCAGGCGGAGAAGGAAGCAAAGCAGATGGGAGATGCGTATGTATCCGTAGAGCATATTTTCCTTGGACTGATAGATAAGGCGGACAATGACGTGAAGGAAATGCTTAAGGTTTGGAATATCAGCAGAAACACCTTCCTCCCGGCACTTGCCGATATCAGAGGGAACCGAAAGGTGGACAGTGATAATCCTGAGAGCTCTTATGAAGCAATGGAGAAGTTCGGCTATGATTTGGTGGAACGTGCCAGGGAACAGAAGCTCGACCCTGTTATAGGACGTGACGGAGAAATAAGAAACGTCATTCGCATTTTGTCCAGAAAGACGAAGAATAATCCGGTACTCATCGGTGAGCCGGGTGTAGGTAAGACGGCGGTAGTAGAAGGGTTGGCACAGCGTATCGTTCGTGGAGATGTGCCTGACGGACTTAAGAATAAGAAGATATTTGCACTGGATATGGGCGCACTTGTGGCGGGTGCCAAGTATAGAGGTGAATTTGAAGAGAGACTGAAGAATGTCCTTGATGAAGTAAAGAAATCGAATGGTGAGGTTATTCTTTTTATAGATGAGCTGCATACCATCGTGGGTGCGGGAAAGACCGACGGTGCAATGGATGCGGGCAATATGCTAAAGCCGATGCTTGCAAGAGGTGAACTGCACTGTATTGGTGCAACTACGTTAAATGAATACAGACAGTATATAGAAAAGGATGCGGCTCTCGAAAGACGTTTCCAGCCTGTGCTGGTCGATGAACCGACGGTTGAGGATACCATATCTATTTTGCGAGGTATTAAGGAGCGCTATGAGGTGTTCCACGGTGTCAAGATAGCTGATGCAGCACTTGTCAATGCGGCACTTTTGTCACATCGCTATATTACGGACAGATTCCTTCCCGATAAGGCTATCGACCTTGTGGATGAAGCGTGTGCCATGATTAAGACAGAGCTCGATTCCATGCCGATAGAGGTGGATGTGATAACAAGAAAGATCATGCAGCTTGAGATAGAAGAGGCGGCGCTTAAGAAGGAAGACGACCGTATGAGCAAGCAGAGACTTGCCGATTTGCAGGCGGAGCTTTCTGAGCTTAAGGATGAGGCAAATGCTTTGAAGGCAAAGTGGGAAAATGAAAAAGCGGGTGTAGAGAAGATTCGTAACCTGAAAGAAGAATTAGAACAGATAAAGGCAGATATCCAGATTGCTCAGAGGAATTATGACCTTAATAAAGCGGCGGAGCTTCAGTATGGCAAGCTGCCTGCCGTTCAAAAGGAGCTTTCGGCGGCTGAGGCTGCCGCTTCAGATAAAGAGCGTGAACTTGTTCATGAGGTCGTATCGGAGGAAGAAATTTCCAAGATCGTTTCTAAATGGACGGGAATACCTGTATCAAAGCTGACAGAAAGTGAGAGGAGTAAAACGCTTAATCTTGCAGATGAGCTTAAGAAACGTGTTATAGGTCAGGATGAGGCTGTTGCTTATGTAAGTGATGCAATTATTCGTTCCAAGGCAGGAATTAAAGACCCGAGCAAGCCAATCGGCTCGTTTATTTTTCTCGGACCTACAGGTGTAGGTAAGACAGAGCTTGCAAAGAGCCTTGCTGCCGCATTATTTGATGATGAACAGAACATGGTTCGTATCGATATGAGCGAGTATATGGAGAAGCATAGTGTGTCAAGACTGATAGGGGCTCCTCCGGGATATATAGGCTATGACGAAGGCGGACAGCTGACTGAGGCGGTAAGAAGAAAGCCTTACTCGGTGGTTTTGTTCGATGAGGTGGAAAAGGCGCATCCTGATGTGTTTAATGTACTTTTGCAGGTGCTTGATGACGGACGTATAACGGACTCACAGGGACGAACCGTAGATTTCAAGAATACCATAATCATTATGACATCTAATATAGGCGGTGCGGATATTGCGGCAGAGGGCGGCGAAATCAGCGATGCGCTGCAGGAACATGTAATGCTGCAGCTAAAAGCACATTTCAGACCGGAATTCCTGAACCGGGTAGATGAAATCATTACATTTAAAGCGCTTTCAAAGGAAAATATAGCAGGTATTGTAGATTTGATGATTACGGATTTGAACAGCAGACTTGCCGACAGGGAAATGACAATAAGGCTTTCGGATGAAGCCAAGAACGCTATTGTGTCACAGGGATATGACCAAATCTACGGCGCCAGACCGCTCAAGAGATATATCCAAAAAAATGTGGAAACCCTTGTAGCAAGAATGATACTGGCAGGCGAGATTAATACCCAGTCAGATATCGTTCTTGATTATGATGGTGAGAAGCTGTATGTGCATAATTAAGTAAAGTAAAAGTCCGGAAAACGGCTAAATTGATATGCTGATTTTCCGGACTTTTTTTGAATAAACTTGTTAAGGTCAATAATATTGCATTTCTGTACATTTTTACGTTGTCACATGTCTGCCGAGGTGATATAATTACTTTATCTGAGCCGCTGGGCTCAAGTTTAGTACGATAAAATCATTTGCATGGAGGATAATGGGATGTTTAGTTTTGACGAGATTACAAAGGTAGATCCTGAAATTGCAGCAGCTATGACAGATGAGTTCAATAGGCAGAACAATAATCTTGAGCTTATTGCATCAGAGAATATTGTTTCAAAGGCTGTTATGGCAGCAATGGGAAGCCATCTTACCAATAAGTATGCAGAGGGATATCCGGGAAAAAGATATTACGGCGGCTGCGTGCATGTAGACGTAGTGGAGGATTTGGCAAGAGACAGGGCAAAGGAATTATTTGGCTGTGAATATGTAAATGTTCAGCCGCATTCAGGTGCTCAGGCAAATATGGCAGTATTTTTTGCGATGCTTCAGCCGGGTGATACATTTATGGGTATGAATCTCGACCATGGTGGACATCTGACACATGGTTCACCTGTAAATATGTCGGGAAAATATTTTCATTGTGTACCTTATGGAGTAAATGATGACGGCTTTATAGATTATGACAATGTGCTTGCAATAGCAAAAGAGTGTAAACCAAAGCTTATTGTGGCGGGAGCTTCGGCATACGCAAGAGCCATTGACTTTAAACGTATGAGAGAAATCGCTGATGAGGTGGGGGCATATCTGATGGTGGATATGGCACACATTGCCGGACTGGTGGCAGCAGGACTTCATATGAGTCCGATTCCGTATGCGCATGTAACAACCACCACAACACATAAGACTCTTCGCGGACCAAGAGGCGGTATGATTATGTGCAGTAATGAAATCAATGAGAAATTCAATTTTAACAAGGCTGTTTTCCCGGGTATTCAGGGCGGTCCGCTGATGCATGTGATAGCGGGTAAGGCAGTATGCTTTAAGGAGGCGCTTACTCCTGAGTTCAAAGCATATCAGCAGCAGGTTGTCAAGAATGCGGCTGCTCTTGCAAGCGCACTTATGGCAAGAGGATTTAATATTGTATCAGGTGGTACAGACAATCATTTGATGCTTATGGATTTGCAGAATCTTGATATGACAGGTAAAGAGGTTGAGAAGCTTCTGGATGAAGTTCATATTACCGCAAACAAAAATACGGTTCCAAACGACCCTAAGTCACCGTTTGTAACAAGTGGTATCAGACTTGGAACACCTGCTATTACTTCAAGGGGAGCAAATGAAGCGGATATGGAGATTATTGCCGATGCAATTAAGGCGGCAGTTATCGATAAGGATGCAGAGAAAGCAACTGCTCTTGTAAAGAGTATTGTTGAAAAATATCCATTATATGCTTAGGTAAATGTGAGACATGAGCAGGGCATTTGGGCGTGCTGATGTAATGTATATGACATAAATCCGTCTTATGTGAATGAGGCGGATTTTTCACTATAATATTATGAAACCGGAGAAAATATGAAGGAAAACGGGGATGAACAGCTTGAACAGGCGATAGAACTTGCGGTACAGATGACAAAGGATAGCAGGAGAAGAAGGAAAATATCAGAAGCTTTAAGCGTTGCGGATGGTCTGGAAAAAGATAAAACGGTGCTCAAAGCAAACGAAAGCTCTGCATTGGGACAGGCGGCTGACAGTTTTTTTCCGGAGCAGGAGCTGTATATTGACAAAAAGGCCATAAGCGCAGAAAAAACAAGAAAATATCACATAAAAAGAATGATTGTTTGCATATGTGCAATTTTCATGATTATTGCTGTTTGTGTTGTGACAGCTTTTTCTGTATTAAAATTGCATGGCAGGGCAAAGCTTAGGCGTGTGTCAGAGAATCATAATCCGGAGCTTGAGGGACAGGGTATAAGCTATGAAGAGGGCATTGTTTATCATAACGGGCAAAGATATATTTATAATGAAAACATTATAACAATACTTGTTATGGGAATTGATGATAAAGGAGATTCCGATGCGAATATCCTTGTTGTAATAGATACTGAAAACAAACAGATGGCATGTATCAATATTAATCGGGATTCCATCAGTGCGGTAAAGGTATATAGTCCGGTGGGAGATTATATAACGACTTCTGATATGCAGATAGCGTTGTCGTATGCATATGGTACAAGCGAAAAAGAAAGCTGCGAACTGATGCGTGAGACAGTATCTGATATGCTGTATCAGCTTCCTATACATGGTTATATATCCGTGAGCATGACAAAGATTTCGGATATAAATGATGTGGTTGGCGGTGTGACATTAAAATGCCTTGAAACGCTGGATGAGGATATAGTAGAGGGCAGCGAAGTGAAGTTGGATGGTGAACTCGCTTTGAAATATGTGACTGAACGCGACAGCCATTCAGGAAAAATCGGAACAAATTCTGCAAGATTGGAGAGACAGAGTCAATATATATATGAATGGTATCGTCAGTTTATAAGACAGATAGATAATAAGCCTTCAAGAATAATAGAGATATATAATGGGATGAAGGATGATATTGTTACAAATCTGGGTTTGGACGAGATAACATATCTTGCGGATGTTATCGCTGATTGCAGTATGAATGCGGAGGATATATATGCCGTTCCGGGAGAGTATGAGAGAAGTAATTATTATGATGAATATATAATTGACGAAGATGCACTTGTGGATATGATACTAGATATTTTTTACTCTGTGGAAAATTGAGTTTGTGATGAAATTTTTATGATATGGGAATTGATAAAGGGATAGGAAATGGATTATGACGAAAGAGAATATGGGATAGGTGAATATAACACAGACTCGGGTATGACCGATGATGCGCTGGAGGATGCGATAAGACTTGCACAGAAGGTTGCTTGGGACAATGAGCTTGAAAAGGAAAGTGCAGCAGCAGTTTTGCCTTCGTTAAATAGGGAAGAGAAACCGGATAAAAAGAAAAAAGGGTGGTTTTTTCTGTTTGTAGGTTCGACAATATTGCTGGTTTGTACCCTTTCTTTTATTGTATATTACATAATATCCCATAAAAGAAGTGAGATGAATGTAGAGGAAATGCAGGAGCTTGTTAATCATGAATATCAATATTCAGACAGGGATTCTGTTTCCGGTTCTGCAAAACTTACGATACCCGTAGATTTTGACCGGCTTAAAGAAATCAATCCTGATATCTACGCATGGATTTATATACCGGGTACGGAGGTGGATTATCCTGTTCTTCAGAATGAAGACAATTCTTATTATCTGACCCATGATGCAAATGGTAATAACAGTGTAGACGGGGCAATATATTCGGAAACGATAAACAGTAAAAATTTTGATGATTTTAACACTGTATTATATGGACATAATATGAAAAACGGAAGCATGTTCAGAAGCCTTCACAGCTATGAAGAGCCGGACTTTTTGGATAATCACAGGTATGTATATATTTATACATCGGAATCAATCATTGTATACAAGGTGTTTGCAGTCTATAGGTATGATGACAGACATATACTAAACAGCTATGATTTCTCAGATGATGAGATAAAAAAATCGTATATAGAGTATATTTTTAATATGAAAAATCTGTATGCCACTGTTAAAAATGACGAAACGGTAGATGTTGATAGCCGCATTTTGACCTTATCAACATGTTGTGGTAATGAGAGTGAGAGATTGTTGGTTCAAGCTGTGCAAATAGAAATAAAAAAGCCGTAAAAAGGGCTTCGGCGTGCAGAAAAATCAGCTTTTTTAACAATTGACTTTGTTTTTGAGGAATGATATTATTTGGACTACATACTGGAAATAATTGGGGGAATTTTTTATGAAGAAATTTTCTGTTGTAAGTATGGTATTAATGATGCTTTTGACATTCAGCATAACCGTATATGCAAACAGCAGTCCGACAGCGGATTTTTCGACTGATTCATCAGATATACTTGTTGCAGAAGCTGATACATCGATACCGGCCATAAAGAAATTAATGAGTGGAAGCCTGCCGAAGGATGTAGTCGGAGATGAATCGTTAGAAGGATATTCTACATTGGGCATATTTAGTGTAACTGCGGTTGGGGATTATGATTTTTCTGAGACGATAACCACGGATATTAGAACTGCGGGACTTACATCGGATATGACAATCAAGGTGAAACTGTTGGATACATCAAACAAATGGTCGGATGTTTCTACTACCATATCAAATGGTGTTGCTTCTGTTGTCCTTAGAAAAGAAGGACAGGTTGCAATATTTGTACTTGATTCTGTAGATATTACCAATCCGGACGGTGATACAACTGAGCCGGCAACACAGGAACAGGAAGGTGATAAAACGCAGGATGATCAGAAAACGGGTGGCTCGCCAAAGACCGGGGATGCTATATTTTTGTTTGGAGTGATGGCCTTTTTGTCTATGGGAGGCATTTTAATATCATTAAAAAAATTGAGATAAACAATTACATATAGGAGTATAAATGGGCAGATACCTTTGTATCTGTCTGTTGTTTTATACAGAATAATTTGTCACATTATTTTTTGATATTTTGTATATAACACATTGAATTAATTATAAATATTTGGTAAAATTTTATATAAGTTGGGTGCCTTTTACATTCGTAAAGAAAAAAGCATCCGTAAGAGAAAGGAAAGGCGGAAATGTGTATGAAAACGAAACTGGGGAAGAGACTGCTTGCACTGGTTATGTCCCTCCTTATGACATTTACCATGGTTGTTCAAGGTGATTTTGTCATAGGCGGAGCAGATAGAGTAGATGCGGCAGAAATAATGTTTGATTTGAAGGACTATAACCTTATTACAAGTAGCAACTTTGTGTCCGGAGGCACTTCGCTTGGGGAAGACCCATGTTATACGGGAAAAGAGATTACTTATGAAGATATAGAACTGCTGCGTTCAGATTCACTGGAGACTGTGTTGGATTCCAAGTATTATACGGTTTCCTACACAAATAATATAAACGCAGGAAAGGCAACACTTACGGTTACGGGTAATGTGGAAGAAGGCTGTACAGGAACTCGTTATACTACCTTTACTATTTCTCCGGCAAGCATAACAAATAAATTTGTATTTGTAAATCAAGTGAGATATTTGACAACTAGGGTTAAAGAATTTTCTTATACTAAGGGTGGAGTAGAATTACCGGTTGAGGTTAAATTGGGTAATAATTATAATACATCTGAATCTCTTGTAGAGGGCAAGGATTATCAATGCTATTTTTACAATAATGATGCTTTGGGAACTGGTACCGGAGCTACTTCGGGGGATTTAACAGCCCCTTATTATAGCGGCGGTCCTTGTCTTGAAATAGAAGGTATAGGTAACTATAAAAACTCAAACATATACATAGGTTTTACCATAAAAGCAGCTGATATGTCGGAACAGAATATGTCACTAAAAGCCAGCTCTTTTGTTTATACAGGGGAGGAAATAAAACCGGAGCTAGTGGTGCTTGATGGAACAAGTGGGTTGGAATTGGAAGAAGGGGTTGATTATACAGTTTCCTATTTGAACAACGTAGATGTTGGTGAAGGAACAGTGACCATTACAGGTATAAATTGTTATACAGGAACTCAGTCGGCAACATTTAGAATAGTGGATTCCGGAGATGCGGTGATAGATATAGGTGATGCCACAGTTACAGTGCCTGCATGTGACTATACAGGTTCTGCTGTGAAACCGGATATAACCGTGACATATAATGGGCAGACTCTTGTGGAGGGGACAGACTATCGTGTAAGCACATATAGTAATAATATCAATGCTGGTGAAAATGCTTCTCTTACAATTGCCGGTCTTGGAGATTATATAGGGAGTAAGACAGTAAACTTCAGTATAGCAAAGAGAGATATATCCAATCTTACGGTTACCCCTACTACAACGCCTGAATATAATTTTGGAGCATATACCATTGCAGCGGTAAAGATTACGGATGAAGAAGCCGGAAGAACATTGGTTTCAGGTGATGACTACACATTAGATTTTAGAAATAATAGTGATTATAGTGTAGGTGAGCATGTATTTACTGTCACATGTAAAGGAAATTATACAGGTGTTGGAGAATATACTTATACTATTTTGCCTAAAAGTCTGTCATCAGCAATTGTTTCTGCGGGAGAGCAGGAATACACAGGTTCGGAAGTAGAACCGACAAATATTTCAGTTGAGATAGGAGATAAAACCCTTGAGTATGGAACTGATTTTGAGATAACAGGATATAGTGACAATATTCAGCCGGGTACAGCCATTGTTTATATAAAGGGTGTGAACAATTTTACAGGAACTGCAAAAGGGATCTTTACAATAACATCATCTTTACCGAACCTGAAAGATGCAACAATTTCGACCATATCTGCACAGACGTACACAACGACACAAATTAAGCCTGATTTTACTGTTACATATGTAAATGAAAGTGGTGATACAGTTACACTTGTAAAGGATGTAGACTATACAGTGCAGTATGGAGAAAATATATTGCCCGCAACAGGTGGTACTGTAACAATAGTAGGAAACGGAACTACATATGTAGGTTCTCAAACAGTGAAATTCTCTATTTCTTCAAAGAAGATATCCGATTCTGATGTAGAGTTTACGCTCAAGAAAGTATATGAATATACAGGTCAACCGATTAATCTGGAATATACTTTAAAATATAACGGATATACACTGGTTGAAGGAAAAGATTATACATTCCTTCAAATGAATTCTGATTTGACCTCACAGGGTGAGCATACGGTAGCTATTATGGGTAATTTACCATATACTCATCAGATAATTTTTACATTTACAATACAGGGACCTCAGGGAGCTTTGGGAGATGTAGTTATGGAAGAGCTTCTGGATTACGAGTATACAGGGAGTGGGATATGTCCGGAGCTTAACATGACTCTTGACGGATATAAACTGGTTGAGGGAACCGATTATGAGGTGGTCGAATATCAAAATAACACAGAAATCGGAACAGCGACAATACACATTCAGGGAATCGGAACATTTTCGGGCGAGAAATATATTGATTTTAAGATCATTCAAAAGGATGTTGCAAATTGTGATATAACGCTTGCAAAAACATGGTTTGATTATACCGGCTATGCTATTAGTCCGGGTATTACGGCAAAAAACGGTGATACAACCATGGTATTAGATACTGATTATACCAAGACTCTTTCTGACAACACAGAGGCAGGAAAAGCTACTGTTACAATAGCCGGTAAAGGTAATTATACAGGAACATGCGAACTTTATTTTACGATTAATAAAATATCAGTATCAGGTACGAGTGTGAAAATAACACCTGTATCAGGAGAATATGATTATACAGGTTCTGCAGTAACACCATCTATTGAAGTGAAGTTTGACGGACAAACGCTGGTAGAAGGATTGCATTATGAGCTCACATATGAGAATAATGTAAATTTAAGTACAAATACAAGTCAGGCGTCGGTAACTGTAACGGGAATCGGCTCTTTTGAAGGCTCTTATACACAGCTGTATACGATTGTGAAGAGAAGTATAACAAATTGCTATATTGATGCAATTGATAATCAGGTTTGGACAGGACAGCCGATTGAACCTGATGTGATTGTCAGAAGTACCGGCGAAGACAGCACTCCGCTTGTAAAAGGCTCAGATTATACGCTTGACTATCAGGACAATGTAGATGAAGGTATTGCAACCGTAATCATTACAGGTATTGGAAATTATAAAGGCTCAGACAGCAGAACCTTTGTTATTTCAAAGGCTCTCTACGACTTGAATGACACAGGTGTAGCAATATCTGCGGTAGAAGATCAGGTTTATAACTTTGGTGCAGAGCTTAGACCGGAAATCGTTATTACATATGATAATGAGCCGCTGGCAGCAGATGAGGATTACACGGTAGAATATGCAAATAATGTCAATGCAGGTACAGCAGCAATTACGATTACAGGAAAAGGAATATACAGCGGAGAAAGAGTCATAAACTTTACGATTACTCCTGCCGATATGTCAGGTGCCGTAGTTTCGGGAGTAGACTCGGAAGTACAGTATACCGGAGAAGCCATTACATTTGACCTTGTTGTTCAGCTTGATAAAGCCACGCTTGTAGAGAACAAGGATTATACGGTTTCTTACAAGAACAATACGGAAGTATCGACTGAAAGCAGCAAGGCGGAGATTGTTATTACCGGTAAAGGCAATTATACAGGCAGTGTAAATGCCGGATTTACGATTACAAGAAGAAATTTATCAAAATGTAATATCGCACCGATAGACGTACAGAAGTATACCAAGCTTCCTGTATGTCCGGAGGTTGTTGTAACAGACGGCAATAAGACACTGGTTAAAGATACTGATTATACGGTAGAATATTCAAATAATATAGAACCAACAACAGAAACCTCAAAGGCTGCGGTGGTTGTTACCGGTATAGGCAATTATACAGGCAGCCTGAATGCTGATTTTGAAATTGAAAAAGAATTGATTGATATTGCAAATGCAGTCATTTCGCCTATAAGCAATCAGAAGTACAGCTTTGGCAACGAGCTTACACCAGATGTTACTGTTACATATTCAGATGAAGCCTTGACGAAGGACGTTGACTATGAGCTTACTTACGCAAATAACATTCATGCAGGTACAGCAACGGTAACAATAAAAGGTATTAATGATTATAAGGGAACAAAGACAGCAACCTTTACAATTACACCTGTAGATATCAGCAATGCATATATTGATGTAGCTTTGAAGGAGACATATTCTCCGGCAGGAATTAATGTAACGATTACAGGCTTTAATTTGGAGGTTGATGGTACTGTCCGCGAGATAACGGACATGGATAGCTTTGATGTAGCATTACAGAATTGTGACAGCGTAGGTACAGGAGCTGTAATCGTTTCTGCGAAGGAAAATACAAACTATACAGGCGGCTTTAAAACCAATATCGTGATAGAAGCCGCATCCATAGAAAGCGGAACGATTACACTTGATAAGAGCGAGTATGAATTTACAGGAAGCGCTATTACTCCTGATGTTACTGTAACGGTAGACGGTGTTACCCTTGTAAGGGGAACAGATTATGATGTTGCCTATGAAAATAATACGGAAGTCGGAGACGCTTCAGTAACAGTAACAGGAAAGGGCAATTATCAGGGAACAAAAAAAGCAAGCTTTACAATTACGCCTGTAAGTATTGCATCTGCAACAGTTACAGCGGATGATGTTACATACACAGGTTCACCTCTTAACACAACCATAAAGGTTGTATTAGGTGATATTACTCTTGTAGAGGGCGTGGATTATACAGTTTCCTATGATGAAACGACTAATGTAGAAGCTGGAACTGCAAGCTTTGAGATTACAGGTATTAATGATTACTCCGGAACAAAGAAGGGAAGCTTCAGAATTCTTGCAAAGAGTATAGAAAACTGTCAGGCAGACGGTGTTTTGGATGCGACTTATCAGGGACAGCCGATTACATATGATATAACTGTTTCAGATGGCAGCTACACACTGGTAGAGGGCAAGGATTATACAGTAACCTATGCAAATAATACAAATGCAGGAACAGCGACAGTTACCATAACAGGTAAGGGCAACTATAAGGGAAGCCTTGCAAGAACATTTACAATAGGTAAATTAAGCATTGAAGAGGGCACTCTTAATATTGCAGGCGAAAGCTATGAATATACAGGAAAACAGATTACACCGGCTATAACCAATATTACATGTGCAGACGGCTTTGTAATAGAAAATGTTAAATTGGCGGCAGGGCTTACTGTTACATATGGGGAGAACATCCATACAGGTAAAGGAAGTGTAACCGTATCAGCTGAGGCTGACAGTAATTATGAAGACACTGTAACAGCAGAATTTGATATAACAAAGAAAGATATATCAGATGCGGTTGTTGTCGTAGAAGATGCGGCATATACAGGAAGTGCCATAACACCTGAGTACAGTATTGTATTAAACGGATATAATCTGACGGAAAGTGATTATACGGTTACATGTTATAACAATACGGATATATCCTCAGAGACAAATAAGCCTTATATTGTAATAGAAGGTAAGGGTGACTTTACTGGAAGTATTACAAAAGATTTTAATATTACAGCGGAAAGCATAGTAAATGCGGAGATAAAAGTAGAAGGTACATATACCTATGACGGAACGGAAAAGCTTCCTTTGTATGAAGTAATCATTAGTGGTAAAACTTTAGTTTCAGACAAAGATTATGTTGCCGAGTACGAAAATAATACCGATGCAGGTGAAGCTGTCATCAGAATTACAGGTATTGGAAATTATTCGGGCACAAAGACTGCCACATTTACAATTGCAAAGAAGAGTATATCAGTCTACCAGATATCAGGTGTCAGTGATGTGACTTATACAGGAAATCAGATAACATTTGATGTTGTTGTAGGAAATGATACGGAGACACTTGTTAAAGATACTGATTATACAGTTTCATACAGTAATAATGTAAATGTTACCACAGATGACAGCAAGGCATCAGTTACAGTAACAGGTAAGGGTAACTATACAGGAACAATTACGCAGGAATTTAATATTTCCGGTGTAAGCTTAGATGATGTTGAGGTAACAGGGGTAGAACAGAGTGTGGTATATACCGGTGCGGGTATAAGATTTGCAGCCTTGAAGCTGGTATACGGACAGTACACTCTGATTAATGGAACCGACTATACGGTAACATATGAAAATAATACAAATGTAAGTACAGAAGGAAATCCTGCTACACTTACAATTGAGGGAGCCGGAAGCTTTACAGGAACCTTAAACTATACATTTGTTATTACACCAAAGTCGCTTTCAGATTGCAGTGTTGGCAATATAGAAGGTCAGCTTTACACCGGTTCGGCACTTACACCTGAAATCGTAATCAAGGACGGCTCTTATACGCTGGTTAAGGGCAAGGACTATGAAGTAAGCTACAGCAATAATATAGAAGTAACTGAAGATGGCAGCCCTGCCGTAGCAGTAATAACAGGTAAGGGAAATTATGAAGGTGAAGCAACGCGTGAGTTTACGATTTCCTATAAGGTTATTGATATAAGCGGTGCGGAGATACAGCTTATATCAGGTGACACATACAAGTATAATTACGGATTGGCTATTGAGCCTGAAATCAAGGTTGTGCTTGAGGAAAATGAGCTTACAGCAGATACGGATTATACGGTAAGCTATACAAATAATGTAGCAGCAGGTACTGCGACAGTTACCATAACAGGTAAGAGAGAGTACAAGGGCACCGTATCAAAGACATTTACGATTTCACCTGTAAATATATCGGACGGCGGACTGGAGCTTGAAGCAGATACATTTGTATATACAGGGCAGGCTATAAAACCTACGGTACAGAACATTATAACGGATGCTGATGGTACACATTCTGTAGCTGTCAGCGATGGATTTACCGTAAGCTATAGCAATAATACAACAGCAGGCACAGGTATGGTTACCGTGACAGCTAAGAGCGGCACGAATTATACAGGCAGTCTTACAGCGGAATTTACGATTTCGGCTGCAGATATCGCATCTGCGGAGATTGCAGTAGCAGACCAGACCTACACAGGAAATGCACTTACTCCTGCAGTTACGGTTCAATTAAATGGTACAATGCTTATGCAGGGTATCGATTATACTGTTATCTATAGTGATAACACAGATGTGGGAACTGCTAATGTAACAATTACAGGTGCGGGTAACTATGCAGAAACGGTAACAGGAAGCTTTGAAATAACAGCAAGGAATATCGGAACTTCAATCGTTTCAGCCGAAAATCAGGTTTATACAGGAAAAGCAATCATACCTGAAATAACAGTCATGAACGGAAGCCGAAAGCTTACAGAAAATAAGGATTATACGGTTTCAATTACAAACAATATTGACAAGGGTACTGCGCTTATAGAGATTTCCGGTATTGGAAATTATATGGGAACAGTAACAGGAAGCTTTGAAATAACAGCAAAAGATATAGCCGATTGTGGAATATCAGACATTGCGTCTGTTACCTATACAGGTAAAGAGCAGACTCCTGACATAACCATTACTTCAGAGGGTGAATCACTTGTCCTTTCAAAGGATTACACCGTAGTATATTCCGACAACGTGAGTGTTACTACCACAGCCAGAAAGGCAAAGGCAGTCATCACAGGTAAGGGCAATTACACAGGCTCGGTAACAAAGACATTTGATATTACGGCAGCAGACATAACATCAGCAGTCGTATCAGGAATACCGGAGACGATACAGTATACCGGAAATGAGATTGAAGTTTCAGGGCTGACAGTCACGTCAGGCGATATACAGCTTGTCGAGAATTCCGACTATGTTCTGTCATATGCGAATAATAAAGAGGTTGGAACTGCGACTGTTACGATTACCGGTGCGGGTAATTATCAAGGCGTAATCGAGAAAACATTTGAAATTACGACAAAGGATATCGCTGATTGCCAGATAGAAGCAATTCCGGGTCAGAAGTATACAGGAAGCCAGATTAAACCGGAACCTGTGGTGAAGAACGGACAGTTGGTTCTTGTCCTCGGTACGGATTATGAGCTGTCATATGCAAATAATACGGATGTGACAACTGCCGCAGAGGTTATGATAACAGGTAAGGGTAATTATGAAGGCTCTGTTACGGTTTACTTTACGATATCAAAGGATATCGTGGATATTAATAAAGCGGATGTTTCACCTGTGGCAAACCAGACATTCAACTTTGGAGAGGCGATTACTCCGTCACCTGTTATAACCTATGGCAATGAAACGCTTGTCATCGGAACCGATTATACGGTTTCTTATGAAAACAATGTAAATGCAGGAACTGCGGAAATTACCATAACAGGAACAGGCTTCTACAGCGGAACAAGGACAGAAAGCTTTGAGATACTTCCATACTCCATAGAAGAGGGCGTGATTGTTCTTGATGCAGATGAATATACCTATACAGGAGAGAATATTACACCGGCAGTATCAGGAATTGTTATTCCGGGCAAGGAAACCATTACGGATTTGTCAGGCTTTGATATTTCATACAGCAATAACAGGAATGTAGGCAGTGATGCAGAAATTACTGTTACAGCCAAAACCGGAACAAACTTTACCGGAACGCTGAAAGCTTCATTTGAAATTACTGCAATGTCTGTTTCGACAGCAGATATAACAGTAGCAGATGCTGAGTACACAGGAGCAAAGCTTACACCGGCAGTGACTGTAACGGTAAACGGCGTCGTTCTTACAGAGGGTACGGATTACGATACTCTTTATGAAAACAATGTAAATGTCGGTACTGCAAAGCTTACGGTAATCGGTAAGGGCAATTATACAGGCAGCATAAGCGAGAACTTCAAGATTACGGAAAAGAGTATTTCGGATGCCGTTATAGCAGTAGAAAATCAGGCATATACAGGTAAAGCAGTAACGCCTGAGGTTACTGTTACATTAGGAGATAAACAGCTTGTAAATGGCACAGATTATACAGTGTCTTATTCAGATAATATTAACGCAGGTAATGCTGTAGTCGTTGTAACAGGTAAGGGCAACTATAAAGATACGGTATCAGAAACATTTAAGATTACCGCAAAGAGTATGGCTGATGCAGAGGTATCACCAATTTCGGCAGAAACTTATACAGGTACTGCAATCACACCTGTGGTTACTGTACATGATGCTTCGGGGGCTGTACTGACAGCAGGAAAGGATTATGATGTTACATTTACAAATAATGTAAATGCTACAACGACGGACAGTAAGGCTGCGGCAGTTATTACAGGTAAAGGAAATTACGCAGGCAGCATCACGGCAGCATTTGAAATACTCCCTGCAGGCATCAATCAGGCAGTAGTGAGCGGTTACAGCCAGCTTGTTACCTATACAGGTGCAGAAATAACATTTGCCGATATTACAGTATCAGTAAACGGAAATGTACTTGACGCTGAGGATTATCAGATAAATTATACAGGAAATGTATATCCTGCCGAAGATGGAGAAACGTACTTTACCGTAACGGGCAAGGGCAATTATACAGGCAATGTTACCTGTTATTTCCAGATTGCAAGGAAAGATTTATCAGAGTGTACGGCAGATGAGATAGAAGGTCAGTTGTGGACAGGAGAAGCCATAACACCTGCGGTAACAGTCAGAAATGGCTCGGCAGTACTGAATGCAGGTACGGATTTTGAGGTTTCTTACGAGAACAACATAAACGAAACGACACAGACCTCCAAGGCAAAGGCGGTAATCACAGGTAAAGGTTATTACACAGGCACGATTACCAAGGAATTTGTTATTTCAAAAGTTCTTACAGATATCAGTAAGGCTTCAATCGCTAAGATTGCGGACCAGACATATAGCTTTGGTAAAGAGATAAGACCTGAGGTCGTAGTTACATATGAAGGAAATACACTTGTTCAGAATGTTGATTATAAGCTGGAATATATTGATAACATCAATGTCGGAACAGCGACAATCAAAGTAACAGGTGTAGGAAACTACAATAACAGTACGGAAGTAACATTTAATATTACAAAGGCTGATATCAGTGCGGCGACAGTAACACTGAAGGAAACCTCTGAGGTATATACAGGAAGTGCAGTAACACCTTCTGTAACAAGACTTACTATAGGAAATAGCATGATATCCGATATCAGTGCATTTGATGTAGTTTATAGTGATAATACAAATGTCGGAACCGCAACGGTTACGATTACGGCAAAGGCTGATTCAAACTACAGTGGTACGGTAACTGCTGAATTTGAAATAACAGGAAGAAGCATTGCTGCGGCATATATGACTGCTATGCCGGCTGAGTATACAGGTCAGCCGATTGTGCCTGAAATAACCGTAACACTGGACGGAAAGCAGCTTGTGCCGGATAAGGATTACACGATAGCATGTCAGAATAATACCGATGTTACTGCAAATGCTTCCGTTGTAATAACAGGTAAGGGCAATTATACAGGCAGCATCTCAGGAACATTTGAAATTACTGCCAAGAGTATTGAAGGTATTCCGGTTCAGATTCCTGACCAAGGATATACGGGAATGGCGATTAAACCGGGCGTTCAGCTTACCGCAGACGGTTATGTTCTTAAGGAAAATGAAGATTATACCGTAAGCTACAGTAATAACATCAATGTTACAACTGATGACAGTAAGGCTGTAGCAACCATAAAAGGTATCAATAACTTCACAGGCAGACTTACCGTAAACTTTGATATCAAGGCAAAGGATATAGCAACACTTTCGATAAGCGATATAGAGGCGCAGGAATATACAGGAAGCGCAATAACACCTTCTGTAACCATAAAGGACGGAAGCGTAACACTTGTGGCAGGCAGAGATTATGATATTGCCTACAGCAATAACACTTCAATAACAACTGAGGCAAAGGCGGTGATAACAGGTAAAGGAAATTACTCGGGAACCGCTACGGTAACCTTTGAAATATGCGAAACAAGTATAGCCGGCGGCATTGTTACAGGTGTAGGAAAGAGTGCTGTATTTACAGGTTCTGAGATTACATTTGATGATATTGTTGTCGTATACGGCGGCAATAAACTGACAAAGGATATTGATTATACCGTATCTTATGAAAACAATATTAATGTGACAACGAACAGCAGCAAGGCATATGCGGTTATCAAGGGCAAAGGTAACTTCGGAGGAGAAATCAGATGCGAATTTGATATAACTCCGAAGGATATCAGTACATGTGCGATAGGGGATATTGCAGGTCAGGTATACACAGGTAAAGCAGTAATGCCGAAGGTAACAATCAAGAATGGTAATGCGACACTTACAGAGGGTACAGATTATACACTCAGCTATGAGAACAATGTAGAGCTTACAACAGACAGCTCAAAAGCAAAGGTAATCATAACAGGTAAGGGTAATTACACAGGTACAGCATCAAAAGAATTTACGATAGCAAAAGAGATTGTAGATATTTCGAATGCAAAAATATCAGCAATAGCAGACCAGTATTATAATCTCGGTGCTGCACTTGAGCCTGATGTTGAGGTAACGTATAATGGCAGAACGCTTGAGAAGGATGAAGATTATACCGTAAGCTATGCAAATAACAAAGAGGTTGGAACCGCAACGGTAACAATCAATGCTATTGGAGCAAACAGCGGAACGGTAAGCGGTACATTTGAGATATTGCCGATAGATATAACAAACGGTACAGCAAGTCTGGCATCAGAGACAGTATCCTATACGGGAGCTGAAATGAAGCCGACTGTAACAGGACTTACAGTAAGCAGGGAAGGAAAACTGATTTCTGTGAGCAACATGAGTGCATTTGATATAACATATAAGGCAAATGTAGAAGTCGGAACCGCAACGGTAACGATTACGGCGAAAGACGGTAAGGGATTTGCCGGAACGATAAGCACGACCTTTGAAATTGTGGAGGCATCCATTTCAGGTGCACAGGTTGATGTGACAGATGCAGCATATACAGGCTTGGCTATCATTCCTGATGTAGCGGTTACACTGAATGGCAAGACGCTTATAAAAGATAAAGATTATACAGTAAGTGCTGAAAATAATGTGGATGTAACGAATGCTGCTGTAGTAACAATAACAGGTTGTGGCAACTATACAGGAATTTTGACAGAAAGCTTTGCCATAACAGCAAAGAATGTAGCAGACTGCACGGTGGCAGATATAGCGGACGCAGCATATACAGGCGAAGAAGTTACACCTGATGTAACGGTTCAAAATGGTACTGTTACACTTGTTCTCGGAACCGATTATAAAGTGGCTTATGAGAACAATGTAGATGTTTCCGATTCTGCAAGGGTTATCATAACAGGTATAGGAAACTATACAGGAAGTGTAACAAAGACATTTGGAATTACAAAGAAGAGCATCGGCGGTGCTGTTATAGGCGGATTAAGCGGAGCGGTATATAGTGGTAATGAAATAACATTTGATAATCTGTCAGTACAGCTTGACGGAAAGACACTGACGGAGAATGTGGATTATACAGTAAGCTACAATAATAATATTGATGCTACAGAAAAGGCTGAAGTTATCATTACGGGTGCAGGAAATTATACAGGTACCGCAAAGGCAGTGTTTGTCATCAGCCCACTGAATATTGAAGCGACAGCAGTTGTATCAGGTGTTCCGCAGGAGAAGACCTATACAGGCAAGGCAATAACACTTTCCGGCATTACGGTAATGCAGGATAGTAAAGAGCTCGTCCTTGGAACGGATTATAAGGTAAGCTATGCAAACAATATGAATGTCACTACAGCCGAAAATCCTGCTGAATGTATCATTACATTTACAGGAAATTATACAGGCTCTGTAACGAAGAGCTTTGCGATTGTTCCATGCAGTATCGAGACGGGTAAGATTGCAGCAATAGCAGACCAGGGTTACACAGGAAGCGAGATTACGCCAAAACTTACGATTACCGTAAACGGAAATACACTTGGTGTAAATGATTATGATGCGGAATACAGCAACAATATCAACATAGGAACAGCATCAGTTGCCGTAACAGGCAAAGGCAACTACACAGGAACACTGGAGACTGCATTTACCATCGTTCCTGCAAAGGTGACAGGACTTACATTTGTATATGCATCATCGACAACCGGCAGTGTCAAGGTTTCATGGAAAGCACTGGCAGGTGCAGAGGGCTATTATGTATATCAGTACGATACGGCAAGTAAAGCATATAAGCTGGCAGGTACTGTAAATGCTACAGAATATACAGTAAGCGGACTTAAAGCAGGAACTTCATACAAGGTTGCAGTAAGTGCATATATTACGCTCCCTGACGGAAGCGAGCTGGAAGGCGTTAAGTCGGAAGTAAATACAAGTACACTTCCTGCAAAGGTAACAGGCTTTAAGAGCACTGCAAGAACAGATACATCCATAACACTTGGCTGGAGTAAGGTGACAGGTGCTACAGGCTACAGAGTATACAGATACGATACAGCTACAAAGAAATATGTTGCTGTCAAGACGCTGACAGGTACATCACTTACAGTATCAGGTCTTAAGGGCGGAACGGATTATAAGTTCAAGATAAATGCATATAGAACGGTAGACGGCAAGACACTCTGGAGTGCAGATACAGTAGGAACCTTTACTACAGCAGTTTCAGCTGTAAAGGGACTTAAGCTTGTGAAGCGTGGAACAAACAGTATTACATTTAAGTGGAGTAAAGTATCCGGTGCGGATGGTTACTATATCTACAAATATAATGCTAAGACACACAAGTATGTTAAGATTAAGGATATTACAAATGCGGCAACAACTAAATTTGTAAGCAGTGGACTTAAGGCAGGAACAACATATACTTACAGAATATGTGCATACAAGAAGTCGGGAAGCACAAAGGTTACAGGAAAGTTTGCGACATTTAAGAATACGACACTTCCTGCAACCCCGATTATCAAGCTTAAGACAAAGTCAAAGCAGGCTGTTGTAAGCTGGAAGAAGATATCGGGAGCAAGCGGATATCAGATTTATATGTCTACAAAGAAGAACGGAAAGTACAAGAAAGTAGCTACCGTTAAGAGTGGAAAGAAAGTCAGATATACAATGAAAAAGCTTCAATCGGGTAAGACGTATTACTTCAAGGTAAGAGCCTATAAGATCTATAAGGGTAAGAAGGTATATAGTGCATATTCAACCATTAAAAAGATTAAGGTAAAATAATTACCTGATAAAAAAATGAGCCGGAGCCAATGATGAATTGGCTTCGGCTTTATTCATTTAAAAAGATTGTGTTCTTTTATCAGCTGAATATATTCGGCTGCCGTATTGTTCAGAAAATCTAAAATACTGCTGTATGGGAATATACGGGTTTCGGGTATGGGAAATTTTTCTATTATCTCATAATCCGATATGTTGATATCGGAAAGCACATAATCCTGAATGCAATCTGCCAGAAAATCAGCATCGTAATTCTTACATTCTTTTATATGAATCTGCTCGGGCGGTATAACATATACATCAGGGATATATGGATGTATGGCATGGTAGATATATGGGTTTAATCTATCGTAGTCGCCATAAAAGTACTTGCCTGAGAAAAATTCATCATATGGAATATGGCTGTTGTCTTTCAGGAGACGGACATGGTGAATGTTTTTGTGAGCAGTTGTTTCATTTCCATATAGATCCTCAAATATAAAAAGCTGTTTCCAGTATGAACTGACATACAGGCTGTCCAGATGCAGATGTGCCAGTATTCCTAAATCACAAGGGGTAGAAATGATATTGGCATAAGTGTTCATTATATAATCCATATCGGGATATTTGGTTATAAGTTCCTTTTGCCATACGGGACGGAAATGTGTAAGTTCTTTATCTGATGTGGCATCCGGTATCATACAGCCACACATAAAGTCATGTATAAAATCAGCTTTCAGGCGTGCTGATCTGCAATCTTCTTTTAGATGCTCTGATTTATCTGATACGATTATTCTGTTTAATTTGTCCAGTATTATTTGCCCTTCGGCAAGATGAAGCATAAATCCAGGCATTAATATACTCCTTGTAAAATGATAATTAATCATATCCTTGGTAAATGGAAATGTCAAGATTTTGGTTGACTAATAAATTAAATAAGGATAAAGTTTAATAGAATAAAGGTGGATATTTGCGTTTAAAACAGATATACGCTCCGCAAGGATGCGCAGGGATTCGTAAATGAGTTATGTCAGCTAACGCTGACACGAATCCCGCGCCAAGACTCGCGAGCGAGTCTTGAATTGACGCTTCATATAGAATGTTGGCAGTCACCTGAATTTAAAATAAAGAAGGATATGGGGAGGTACAGATATGGGAGCAAGGATTTGCCCTATATGCGATGCGAAAGTAAATAAAATAAATTTTTGCCCTGAATGTAAGAGGTTTGTTACACCGAAAGAAACGTCACAGAATTTCTATTTAAATGAAAAAAGACCAGATGGGGAATATACAAATTGGAATGGAACGTATTTGACCCATGATGCGAAGAAGGATTTGACGGGATGCCACAATGAATTTTCAGAGATTGGAAACGGATATGGCAGTCATAAAGAATATTCCGGAGAAAAGTACAGGCAGCAGGGTATGCAAAGCGAAATATATGGACAAAACAGCAAAGAAAACAGCAAAGCATATGGACAAAACAGCAAAGCATATGGACAAAACAGCCGGAAAGACAAACAGAGAAATAGAAAAAAGAAGGCTAAATCAGTAGCAGATTTCGTAGTGGTTATTTTCTTTATTGGTATTTGGCTCGGTTTATTATATGTCGGCGGTTATGATTTTGATTTCAGCTTTCATGACAGCAGTGATAATACAACGATTGACTATGATGCAGATATACCTGACTATGAAGATATAGCAGGTAATGATTATGGCAATTATGTAAATAAGGCGGAGGGAGATTCTGCACTTACAGACGAACAGGTTGAGGAAGATGGCAATGCATGCACAATGTATGGACATTATAACGGAATCAGTGCTGTCAGCTTTATGGATGAGCTGACGAGCTGTGTCGAAGCGTATGACCTCACATTGACGTTTAATAAAAGCTATGGATATAAGAGTTTATATACATATCATACGGGCAATGAGGAGTATACCTGTTATGAGCTGTGTGATGTATTTGCCACATCTGGTTTGGGGAAGGATGGAATCGCTACGTATTACGACTATAATACGGGTGAAATACATGGTATATATGCATGGGCTAAGGTGAATGAATATGCAGATGGCTCGGCAATTTTAGCGTTATTTAACGGTATGCTGGATGCACTGGATGACAGTAATTTGTCGGAAGCTGAAAGAGACAATGTGATTCAGTATTTGGAAGAGTATATAACAAAGTCTGATTTAACGCCTGAGTCTGATGACACAGTTCAAATATCTGTGGGTGACTGGGATATATATGTTGAAAGGAGAACAACGGATATATCGGTATATTTATCTGCTAAATATTAAATTAAATATTTATTAAATTTTTCAGATATTATTGATTCAGGACGGAAATACTTATATAATATGAACACTTTAGAATAACTGCAAAAGGAGAATAAATGGATAATCAGAATACGAATGTAAATGATAATAATGGAAATTCTGGTGAAGGCAGAAATGGTAAGGGCAGAGGCCGGTCAATTCTTGTTATGCTTGTTATTTCCATTATACTTACGTTGTTGTTTTGGAAGACATATGACAGAATTGCAAACGGAACCCAGAAGGAGATTCCGTACAGTGGTTTTATAGAAATGCTGGAAAACGGTGAAATAGAAAACGTAGAAATATATAGTACAAAAATAAAATTTACGCCAAAAGATGATAGTAACGGACTGAACAAAACGACTTATGTAGCAGTTGCCATCAATGATGATAGTCTTGCAAACAAGCTGAAGCTTGCACATCAGAATGATGGAACTACGTATAAAGGAGTTGATGAGAGCGGTTCTGCGATTATAGGAACTGTACTTTCCTATGCCGTAATGATAATTGCATTTTATCTGTTCCTGTCACTTTTAATGCGAAAGAGTGGCGGACTGATGGGCGTAGGTAAAGCGAATGCAAAGGTATATGTTGAGAAGAAAACAGGCGTTACATTTGCAGATGTAGCAGGAGAAGAAGAAGCGAAAGAATCCTTGACCGAGATGGTGGATTTTCTTCACAATCCTAAAAGATATTTGGATATAGGTGCAAAGCTGCCAAAGGGAGCACTGCTTGTAGGTCCTCCGGGAACAGGAAAGACGTTGCTGGCAAAGGCTGTGGCAGGTGAAGCGAATGTACCGTTTTTTTCCATGTCTGGTTCAAGCTTTATCGAGATGTATGTAGGTGTAGGGGCATCCAGAGTGCGTGATTTGTTTAAACAGGCAAGTCAGATGGCGCCTTGTATTATATTCATTGATGAAATAGATGCGATAGGCGGAAGCAGAGATTCAAGGCGGGGATCCGATTCGGAACGTGAGCAGACACTGAATCAGCTTCTTGCCGAAATGGACGGTTTTGATACTTCAAAAGGAATCGTTATTCTGGCTGCCACAAACCGGCCGGAGGCGCTTGATAAGGCACTCCTTAGACCGGGACGATTTGACAGAAGGGTAATCGTTGAAAAACCGGATCTGAAAGGCAGAATAGATACATTAAAGGTTCACTCTAAGGATGTTAAGATGGATGAAAGCGTAGATTTCAAAGAGCTGGCACTGGCGACTTCCGGAGCGGTCGGTGCTGACCTTGCCAATATTATCAATGAGGGTGCACTTGCGGCAGTAAGAGCGGGAAGAAACCTTGTATCACAGCAGGATTTGATAGGAGCTGTCGAGGTGGTATTTGCAGGGAAGGAGAAGAAGGACAGACTTCTCAGCGCAGAGGAAAAACGTATAGTGGCATATCACGAGGTAGGTCATGCGCTTCTTGTTGCACTTCAGAAGCATACGGAGCCGATACAGCGTATTACCATAGTGCCTCGTACAATGGGAGCCCTTGGTTATGTATGGCAGGTGCCTGAGGAAGAAAAATATCTTGAATCAAAGGCAGAGCTTATGGCAGACCTTGTAACACTTCTGGGCGGAAGAGCAGCGGAGGAATTAAAGTTTAATTCCATTACAACAGGTGCGGCAAATGATATAGAGCAGGCAACGAAAAAAGCGCGGACGATGATAACCATGTATGGAATGTCGGACAAATTCGGAATGGTGCAGTTGGAATCGATGGAAAGCCAGTATCTGGACAGGAATCTTGCCATGCAGTGTTCTGACGAAACTGCTGCCAAGATAGATAAAGAAATTAGGGATATGTTGAAGGCTTCATATTTAAAAGCAAAGAAGATCCTTTCGGAGCATATGAAAGAGCTTGATGCTATAGCAGCATTTTTGATAGAGAAGGAGTCTATTACAGGCAAAGAATTTATGGAGATTCTTGGTAAGACTGACTTTAGCAATTCAAATTAACTTATAAATCGGAGAGCTCGTCAAGGGTTTTGCCATAGGCCGGCAGGAAGTCTTTCATGAAGTCATCTACCTCGGGAAGCTCGTCGGCAAGCTTGTTCAGCGTTCCTGATGTGGCATTTAACGCACTGGAAAATTCCGTATTTCCGGAAGCTGTTTCTTCCATGCACTTAATCATGGCAGAGAGCTTGTCTGCTGCCTTTACCAGCCTCCATAGATAAGCATCCTCTTCGGATTTTATTAATATCGGCTCATATGCCAAACGCAGGTCAGCGGGAAGCTTTTCAAGCAGCTTGTGACATGCGATATCTTCCACATCTTTAAATGCGTTTTTTAATTCGTTATTGTAATACTTTATTGGTGTCGGCATATCTCCGGTTATGATTTCTGATGCATCATGGTATAGACCGATTAATGCTGCTTTTTCCGTATTCAGTGTTTTGCCGTAGCGTATATTTCCAATCGTTGCGAGAGCATGGGCTATGATGGCAACCTCAAGACTGTGTTCGCTTAGATTTTCTTCCCTTGTATTTCGCATAAGAGCCCATCTGTTTATATATTTCATTCGTGATACCATTGCATAAAAATTGTATTCCATAAGTAACTCCTTTATATTCCTTAACTCATTATAGTTTGTTCGCTTATATGCATTTAAACATCTTCTTGGTGGAAAAAATCGTACACCGATTTTGCTGCATTTTTGTTCATTCCGGGAGCTGCTGAAAGCTGTTCAATATCTGCATCCTTTATTTTTTCGATGTCCTTAAAATAGGACATAAGGGCTTTTCTCCTTGCAGGTCCTATTCCACTTATATCGTCAAGTACGGAATGAATTTGTGATTTGCTTCTGAGTGATTTGTGGTATTCTATGGCAAATCTGTGTGCTTCATCCTGTAGCCGTGTAATCATATTAAAAGCATGAGTGTTGGCAGGGAACTCGATTTCTACATTGTTGTAATAAAGTCCTCTGGTACGGTGATTGTCATCCTTTACCATACCGCATACAGGAATATTGATATTGAGCTGCTCCAGTACTTCCAAAGCAACATTGACCTGTCCTTTGCCGCCATCCATCATTAAAATGTCAGGCAGCACAGGGAATTTCTCATCTGTAAAACGCCTTGTAAGAACCTCCCTCATACCCGCATAGTCATCAGGACCATCAATTGTTCTTAATTTAAACTTCCGATAATCATTTCTTTTTGCACGGCCATTTTCAAATACGACCATGGAGGCAACGGAGTGATAACCACTTATATGGGATATATCAAATGCCTCAAGTCTTTTGGCAGACGAAACCCCTATAAGCTGTGCCAATTCATTTGCGGCACCTTCGGTTCGTTCCTTTTCCCGTTTTAATTTCTCGGCATCCTGTGATAATACAAGAAAAGCATTGTCCTTTGCCAGCTTGAGCAGCTGCATCTTATCACCTCTTTGGGGAACGATAATATGAACTCCGCCACCCCGACGGCTGCTTAAATATTCTTCAATAACATGTGCATCATCTATCTCATGTTCCAAGATGATTTCTTTTGGCAAATAGGGTGTGGCGGCATAATATTGTTTTAAAAAAGATTCCATAATCGTGTTATAGCTCTCTGATACTACACCACTCATATGAAAATGCTCCCTGCCTATCATTTTGCCGCCTCTGACAAAAAAGACAGATATAACACCTTCATTCATAAGTCCTGTTGCCATGGCAATAATATCTTTATCGTCACTGTTTGTATTTTCCATCCGCTGCCTGGAGGCAATATGATTGACACTGTCGATTAAATCACGGATTTCGGCAGCCTTTTCAAATTCCATGTCAGCAGCATATTGTTTCATGGAAGTCTCAAGCTCTTTTAATATGCCCTGATGGTGTCCGTTTAAAAACCGGATTGCTTTTTGTACATTTTCATGATACTCCTCTTTGGAGATGTATCCCTGACATGGAGCTTGGCACTGCTTAATCTGATAATATAGGCATGGCCTTTCAAGCCCTGTTTCCTTAGGCAGATTTTTATTGCAGCTTCGTATATGATACAGCTTTTTCAGCAATTCTATTATATCCTTTACGGATTTGGAATTGGTATATGGGCCAAAATATCGGGAGTGGTCACGTTTCATTTGATGGCTGTACAATATACGTGGATATTCTTCGTCAACAGTTATACGGATATAGGGATATCCTTTGTCATCAGTAAGCATGGTATTATAGTGAGGCCTGTGTTCCTTGATAAGATTACACTCCAGAACAAGTGCCTCTATTTCAGAGCCGCATATGATGTATTCAAACCATGCAATATGAGAAACCATTTTTTCTATTTTAGGCGACCTTTTGTAGCCTGCCTGAAAATATTGATGTACTCTGTTGTACAAATCTATGGCCTTTCCCACATATATAATTTCATCATTTTTATCATGCATAAGATATACCCCCGGTACATGGGGCAGCTTTTTCAATTCTTCTTCAAAATTAAACATAATATTTCCTTCATTGTTTCATCTGTTGAACGCACCTTGAAAACGGCGTTTTTCGCTGTGCTCGTTTCAACGCTTTCGTCCGTTGCTATCATTCATTGTATCATAATCAAAGGGCACATTCCACCGTGAAATTTATCTCCGAATACGCAACCGTTTGGACATATCCGCCTGATGAGGTGTACCTGCTATATGTACATGCTGCTGTCCGGTATAACTTTATTGTCTGTTATAACAACAGATCATAATGAAAACAATTTATGAGTAGAAATCGGGAAATTGTTATAGAATAAAAGTGAGGTATATGGTATCATAACAAATAGGTAAAATTTGTGAATTCAAGGAGGAACTTATGGTATATAGTGTAACGGTTACACAGCTTATTGAGAAAATGAACCTGAAGAATCATACCCCTGAAATAGATACGGACAAGGTGTTGATACAGGACCCGGGTATGAACAGACCGGCTGTTCAGTTCGGTGGATTCTTTGAGCATTTTGATGCGGGACGTATACAGATATGTGGAAATGTTGAACATGCATATGTTGCAGCTATGCATACAGAAGAAGAAAATATAGAGATTATGAATGAATTTTTCTCGTACAAGCCGCCATGCCTGATATTCTGTCGGGGACTTGAACCGTATCCGTTTATGATTGATGCGGCAAAGAAATATGGAGTGCCTGTGCTGACATCGGATTCGGTTACATCGGCATTTGTACATGAAGTAGACCGTTGGCTTCATGTAGAGCTTGCACCGAGAATATCAGTCCATGCCGTATTGGTTGATGTATATGGTGAGGGCGTTCTTATTATGGGTGAGAGTGGTATCGGTAAATCGGAGGCTGCTCTTGAGCTCTTAAAGAGAGGGCACCGACTTGTTGCAGATGACGTTGTTGAAATCAAAAAGGTCAGCGATGCTACATTAGTCGGAAGAGCGCCTGATATAACGAGACATTTCATTGAGCTTAGAGGTATTGGCATTATTGATGTGAAATCATTGTTTGGTGTAGAATGCGTAAAAATAGACCAGACGATAGACCTTGTGGTTAATCTTGAGGAGTGGAATAAGGATACGGAATATGACCGATTGGGTCTTGAGGACCAGTATACGGAATTTCTTGGCAATAAGGTAGTAAGCCACAATATTCCGATAAGGCCGGGACGTAATATTGCAATTATAGTTGAATCTGCTGCCGTAAACCATAGACAGAAGAAGATGGGATATAACGCAGCACAGGAATTATATAACAGAGTAACACAAAACATCATGAAAGGGAGCACAAAGAAGGAGGATTAATAAAATGGCAAATTATGTATTTGGAGTAGATATCGGAGGCACAACAGTTAAAATAGGATTATTTACCATACAGGGTGAGATGGTTGATAAATGTGAGATTACGACAAGAACTGATGAAGGCGGAAGATATATACTGAGTGATATTGCCGAATCGATAAAGGCAAAGATTGCGGAGAAGGCGATAGAGACTGATGATGTTGCAGGCATCGGAATGGGTGTTCCGGGGCCTGTAAAGGAAGATGGCACAGTCCTTAAATGTGTAAATCTCGGCTGGGGTATCTTTAATGTTGCTGAAGAACTGGGCAGGCTTACAGGATATCCTGTAAAAGCCGGAAATGATGCAAATATGGCTGCACTGGGTGAAATGTGGCAGGGTGGCGGAAAAGGTCACAAGAATATCGTGATGGTTACTTTAGGCACAGGTGTTGGCGGCGGCATCATCATAAACGGTAAGATGCTGTCAGGAGTAAACGGTGCAGGCGGTGAAATCGGTCATATGTGTGTAAATGATGATGAAACAGATGTATGCGGCTGCGGAAATAAGGGCTGTCTTGAGCAGTATACATCGGCTACCGGTATCGTTCGTTCTGCCAATATTATGCTTAATACGACTGATAAACCATCAAAGCTCAGAGAGGTTATGTACATATCTGCAAAAGAGATTTTTGACGCAGCAAAAGAGGGAGACGAGGTTGCCGCTACTCTGGTTGAAAATCATGGTAAGGTGCTTGGAAAGGCGCTTGCACAGATTGCGTGTGTGGCAGATCCGGAGATATTTGTTATAGGCGGTGGCGTATCAAAGGCAGGAGATATTCTGATTCACACTACAGCCAAATATTTTGCTGAGTATGCATTTCATGCATGCAAGCAGACCAAGTTTGCGCTTGCTACTTTAGGTAATGATGCAGGAATGTATGGTGGTGCATGCTGTATTTTGAATTCATAGGAAATGATGTTCTTATTGTGAAAATATATAAAGTAAAGAAAAAAGTTAAAAATATTTCTATGAATTTTTTATATTGAATTATAAAAGTCTTTAATGTATGATATGTTACGGGTAGTGTCGGATTGTTGCCCACACATAATAATGGATATGATGCATTAAAGACTTTTTGTTTTGATAATATAAATATAGAAATATTTATTGAAATTATTTATGGAGATGGGTATGTCTGATTTTTATGAAGATGCGAAAATAGTTTTAGGAGAAGATAACATAAGAAAAAATGTGCCTTTAAGTACGATGACTACTTTCAGGGTCGGAGGCATGGCAGATTATGTTGCATGTCCGAAAGCTGCCGAGCAAATATCTGATTTGCTGAAAGTATGCAGTGCGCATAAAATGCCGTATTTTGTGCTTGGGAACGGCAGCAATATTTTGGCATCGGATGACGGCTATAGAGGGGTAATCATTTACGTGCTTTCACGCATGAATCAGATAGCAATTGATGGAATCACGGTAAAGGCACAGGCAGGAGCGCAGCTCATAAAGGTGGCGCATGAAGCAGCACAGCATGGACTTACGGGACTTGAATTTGCATCAGGGATACCGGGAACGATAGGCGGTGCAATCTATATGAATGCCGGTGCGTATGGCGGAGAAATAAAGAATGTGGTTCGTACTGTTACGGCTATGGACTATGCCGGAAATATATATACAATGTCATGTGATGAGATGGATTTCTCATACAGACACAGTATCGTGCAAGACAGAAACCTTATTGTGCTTTCGACAGAATTTCAGCTTGAAGCCGGTAAGCAGGAGGAAATTGATTCGAGAATCAGTGAGCTTGCCGCTGCACGAAAGAGTAAGCAGCCGCTGGAATATCCGTCAGCCGGTTCAACCTTTAAAAGACCGGAGGGTTATTTTGCAGGGAAGCTGATTGCAGATGCCGGATTAAAGGGATTTTCGATAGGCGGAGCACAGGTGTCGGAAAAACATAGTGGTTTTGTTATAAACAAAGGCGGGGCAACGGCAGACGATATTATGAAGCTTATTTGTCACGTGCAGGATGAGGTTAACAGTCAGTTTGGCGTTATGCTTGAGACTGAGGTTAAGACTTTAGGAGAGTTCTGACATGAGATTTGTTATAATAACAGGGATGAGTGGTGCGGGTAAAGCAACTGCACTAAAAACATTAGAGGATGCAGGATTTTTCTGCGTTGATAATTTGCCGATTCAGCTCATCAAGCGATTTGCAGAGATAGCATATGATGCACAGATACAGGTTGACGAAGTGGCTATCAGTGTGGATATACGAAGCGGAAGAGCTTTAAGCCAGTTAAACAGCTGTCTTTCAGAGATTAGGGATGCGGGCTGGAAATATGAGATACTTTTTGTAGATTGCTCAAATGAAACGCTTGTAAAAAGATACAAGGAGACGAGACGGAATCATCCGTTATCTGTAAAAGGCGGCAGAATCATAGACGGAATCAAGAAAGAAAGGGAATTAATCGAATTTATCAGGGCGGAAGCCGATTATATAATTGATACTTCAAATCTTCTTGTTCGGGAATTTAAGGCGGAGCTTGATAAGATATTTGTACAGGACATGGAATACAGTAATTTTATTATTACGGTTATGTCCTTTGGCTTTAAATACGGCATACCGAGAGATTCTGATATGGTACAGGATGTAAGATTTCTGCCGAATCCATATTATGATGAGGGACTCAGACCTCTTACGGGAAATGACAAAGAAATACAGGAATATGTCATGAATTGTGATGAAGCATCTGCGTTTCTGGATAAATTGCTGGATATGATATTCTTTCTTGTGCCAAACTATATCAAAGAAGGAAAGAACCAGCTGGTTATTTCCATAGGTTGTACAGGCGGAAAGCATAGGTCGGTAACTATAGCAAATTTTGTGTATGACAGATTGCAAAAATCCCGTTACACGGTAAGAATTCTGCACAGGGATATAGGCAAGGATGCTATCGTAAAGAAACTGTAGCAAGGGAGTGTCGTTCATGTCGTTTTCGGCAGAGGTAAAAAAAGAACTGGCAAAAAATATGCCAGGTGCAAGACATTGCCAGATTGCAGAGCTTGCTGCCATGATAGCAATGGTGGCCAATATACAATATAAAGACGGAGTGCCTTTAAGGCTGTACATTGCAACCGAAAGAAGTGTGATTGCACATAATATTTCAGGGCTTATCAGGAAGCTGTTTCATTATTTCCCGGAGGTATCCGTCAGAAGATGCGGCAGTAACAGCCGATTGTACAGAATGATAGTGACGGATGCAGCCGTGGTACAGAGAATGCTTGATACTTTGAAGCTGGTTGAAATGGAGCGTATCACTACGGGGACGGTCAATGTGGACTGTCAGAATATGAAGATAAGCGGACTCGTCACCCAGCAGGACTGCTGCAAACGGGCATTTTTAAAGGGCGTGTTTATGACCTCCGGTTCCATAAGTGACCCGAATAAAGGGTATCATTTGGAGATTGTATGCAATAATGATGTCAGGGCTTCGTTTATCAAAAATCTTATGAAGGAATTTGATATAGAGGGCAGAACCGTAAAACGAAAACGATACAGAGTGGTGTATGTGAAGGATGGAACCATGATAGTTGATTTATTAAATATTATGGGTGCGCATATATCTCTAATGAATATGGAAAATGTCAGGATATTAAAGGATATAAGCAATAATATCAACAGACGTGTGAACTGTGAGGCTGCCAATCTGAATAAAACCGTAAGTGCGGCAGTAAAGCAGATACAGGATATCAATTATATTATAGAGACAAAGGGAATTCAATATCTTCCGGAGAACCTGAGAACACTTGCGGAAGCAAGACTTGATGCGGAGGATGCGTCCCTGAAAGAACTAGGCGAGATGATGAATCCCCCGCTTGGTAAATCGGGAGTAAATCATAGATTAAGAAAAATAAGTGAAATCGCAGATGAATTGCGAGGCTTGTAATGCGTCAAGGAGGAACGAAATGATTGAAAAAGCAGTAGTAGTGTCAATGTCAGGAGATGCAGAGGAAAGGCCGGTAGCTGTACTGGTACAGATAGCCAGCAGATATGAGAGTAAGGTATATCTTGTGTCAGGAGACAAGAAAGTCAATGCAAAGAGTATCATGGGCATGATGAGCATGAATTTTGCAAATGGCGAAAAGATTACTGTAGTTGCTGATGGAACAGACGAGGCTATGGCGGTAAAGGAAATATCGGAATATCTGGCAAAAGAAAATTAAAAAAGAGCGATTATTAATATCTTATTTTATTGCACCACTGACAGTAATGTGATAAAATCAATATTATTAACGGATATTTGTCGGAGGAAAATATTATGGGTTTTTTTGGTGGTATATTCAAAAAGATACCTTTTGTAGCCAAATTATCTAAAAAGAAGGAACCTGTGAATAACGTAGAGCTTCAGTTTAATAAGGCGATGAACCTTATGGACAATGGTGATAGTGAAGAATCCGTTACGATTTTAGAGCAGGTTGCGGACATTGGAATTATGGATGCCCAGTACAAGACATATGGTAACGATGCTTTGCTTGTATTGGCAGAGTTTTTTGAAAAAGGAAAATACCGTAATGCTGTAATTGATGTAGATTTAAATAAAGCTACGAAATACTACGAGAAGTATGTCAATCAGAATCATGATGGTGATGTTATATACAAGCTTGCCAAAATGTTGCTTGAGGTACAGAATTTCTCAAAGGCTATTAAGTATTACGAATTGGCGGCAACTGACTATGGGATTAAGGCTGCGTACATGAGTCTTGGTTCTATCTATGAGAGTGGACTGAACCGGGTTGACCAGTATGGAAATAAAAGTGATTATGTTGTTCCTGTGGACCTCGAAAAGGCGATGCGCTGGTATAAAAAGCTGGCTGACGCAGGTGATGCAAAAGCAAAAGCCTCATATGACAGAGTATTGTATGCAAGTACACATGGTGACAGCATTGAGTTTGAAGAGAAGGATAAGCTTTATACCGATATAGCGGCAAAACGTAAAGAAAAAGGCAAGGAGCCGAGATATAAGGTGATAGAGGCCTCCAGACTCCAGTATCAGTATACATATGTACACGATCAGGTAGAAGGCTTTATACATAAGCTTCCGAAGGGCTGGGTTAAGACAATAAATGAATCTACAGGCGAGGAATATTATGCACCCAGCCTTACGTATAAAGATTTTGCAATATATGTTTATTATGACAGTATTCCAAAGGATTCGAAGAAGACTCTGGAGAACTATCTAAGATATTGTAACGATGCATTTGATGAAGAATTACAGCTTAAGGCTTATGTGACAGAATATGCAGACGGTATCTGTACCACATATTATCATAAAGATCTTGAAAAGGGTGTGGTTTCATTTGCGTTCTATCAGGGCAGAAGACTTGCATGTATGAGATTTGTGTGTGCGACGATGGAGATTATAGAGCAGTACGAAGAGATAATCTTTGAAACGGCGAACTCATTTGCATTTGTAGACCCGACGCTTGTGAGTGATGAAAGTGCAAACAGAAGAGATATGCAGTATTATAATGAAGCAATATACTGCTATTATCTGGAGGATTATGAAGGCGCCATGAGAGCTGCAAAGCAGGCACTTAAATTCGGCAGTATAAAAGCCAGTTATCTGCTGATAGAGCTGTATTACGATGAGGACAGTCCGTATCGTGATATAGAGAAGACCATAAGCTATGCAAAACAGTTATTTGAAGCGACAAGAGATCCGGAGCTGGCGTTCCTTCTTGGTAATATATATGACCAGCAGATTAAGGATTATATGAAGGCACTTAACTGGTATGAAAATGCTGAACGTCTTGGACACAAGCGAGTTCCGTTCTATCTTGGACGTATCTATTACTATGGCTTGCTCAGAACAAAGAGAGATGGTGTTAAGGCACTTTCGTATTTTAAGAAAGCAAGGGAAAACGGTATTGTAGAGGCAGAAGGGTATATTGAGGATTTGCAAGAGCTGAAGGGCGAGGATTTGCAGACTGCCATTGACAAATGGGAAAGGGCTGTAGAGGCAGGAAGTGAAGCTGCGGCTATCAAGATTGCAATGATGAAGCAGCGGCAAATATTCTACATTGCAACTCCTTATGAAATCGAGAAGGCATATCTTGAAGCCCTTGGACTGGGCAGTGCACAGGCAGGCTATGAGCTCGGTAAGATATACCAGCAACAGGAGAAGCAGGAGAACTATAAGGGTGAGATAAAGAGTATCAAATATTTTGAGAAAGCATTTAACTCAAACTTTGATGACTGGGATAAGGTGAATCTGTTTAAGGTTATTAATTATAAGGTTGAAAAGGGATTGTCTGATGAAGAGGCAATTAAACTTTATATTGAAAATGCCAGTATGGGTTATGTCCCTGCGATTGAGAAGCTTGTTGATTTGGTCCCGACTACAACCCAGCAGATATGGAGCTTGTATGATGCGTTAATTGAGCTTGCCGAAACAGGTGATGAGACAGCTATTGTTGCCATGAATAAGCTTGAGATTAATTATATCGATTTGATACTCAGAGAGCCTGCTAAGGGGCAGAAGATTGTTGAAAATAAATTCTTCAGATTATGCGTTCCGAAGGAATGTACGGCAACCATTAATGATGAGGGCGGTACGATTAAGCTTGCGGATTCTGTTGTAGAGTTTGCAGTTGCGGAGCTTCCTGTCAATGTAAATGAAGAACAGGACTATTTGAAGATTTACAAGCTGATTGTTTCAGAATATCTGCCTGACGAAAATGCAGAAGTCATTATTGCAAATTCCCGAATGATTGGTTCTGCAATTAAAACTTCGAAGGATAATGTCCACAGCTACAGTATTCTTCTTATCAGCTCTAAAAATCAGTATATCTTTAAGCTTAGTTCAAGAGACAGACGTGAGATGATGCAGTTTACAGATACACTAATTATGATGGCGAAGTCTCTTGTAGAGACTGGAGAGATTTATAAGGCTACCGGTGATGATAAGCGGAATATAGGCCTTGCATTCCTGCTTAAGGCAAATGAAAGCGGATTCCTTTCGATAGGCAAGGGAGAATAGATTTAAAGCCGTTTAAGGAGATTTGAATTTTAATCCCGGAGGATATAATCCCTCCGGGATTTTTATCCAGGAGAGATGTATGGCGAGCTTAAATAAAAAGGAAATCAGTAATAAAGCTCTGAGGATTGATTCCAGAATGGCAAGAGATATAGAAACCTTGTCAGAATATACAGGTTATTCTCAGAATGATATTATTGTGATGGCGACAAAAAAATATTTATTTGAAAATAGAAAATATTTTATCACGGATATGATTAAGGATATGTGTCTTGAAAAGCTGGAACGAGAGATTTTAATCATGCATGAAGATGCACATATGAATTTCGGACAGATGAATATAGACATTGAGAAAACAGACAAGCTTAATATATATTCTGCAAAAGCTTTTATGAAGAACAAATTTAATGAAACTTTGTTTGATGATGAAAGAGAAATAGATATTACTACGAAAGAATGGGCATATTATAAAGAGTATCTGTGTGAGAATATTATGAAGTATATAGACTTTGACGAGCCGGAGTTTAGAAATTACTTTTATAATAAATTTTCTTATGAGTAAATAAATTTTATATTTACAATAGGGAGTTAAAATGTTATTCTAATATAGCTTTGAAAAATGTGGAAAACTAGAGGTGCAGGATTATGTTTAGAAATATCATGAATGAATTAGCAACATGGTATGAAACAGGAAAAGATAAAATTGCATTAATAAGAGGCGGCAAATCTGTAGGTAAGACATGGGCTGCGGTGGATTTTGCCACGGGATTTTTTGACGAGTATATTCTTGTTGATATGAAGAAATATCCTGATTTTTCTGCATATATTTCAAAAGAAAGAAAGCCGGATAAGATTCATGCTAAGCTTACCACATCATTGGATAAATACAATTTTACAGATAAATTGTTAATATTTGACAATGCACAAATATGTCCGATGGCTGTGAAAAATCTTGCGGAATATGCAAAGTTCAGGACCGAGTGCAGAATATGTGTCATAGCGACATATAACGGCAAGTTTCCGGGAGAAGAAGAGTGTAAAGAAGATATATCGGTTTACGAACTGATGCCTATGAGCTTTGAGGAATTTCTCAAGGCGGGCAAAGGGCGTAAGCTTTGTAAATATATAGAGAACCAGAGACTTATCTCCATGCCTGAAGAGGTAAAGAAAAGTATATGGACGATGCTTAGGGCATTCTTTATTACGGGAGGTATGCCGGAAGCTGTAAACGAGTATTATAAGACCGAGGATTTGTCAGGTGTTGATGCGATGCTGCATTCCATACTTGACAGATTCAGCAAATATCTTATAGAAACTACACCCAAAAAATACTTGACAAAAGTGCTTGCTATATGGAATAGTATACCTGTTCAGTTAACGAAGGAAAATAAAAAATTTATGTATGGATATGTTGATCCTAAAGCAAGAGCTAGAGAATATGAGGCATCGGTCAATTATCTTGTCAGTACCGGAGTAGTCAGACAGATATATAGGATAAAGCGAGGGGTGCTTCCTCTTGAAAAGGAAAGGGATGACAAATCTTTTGAGCTTTACCACTTGGATCATGGACTTCTAAGAGTTATGGCAGGTATTTCTTATGAGGATATTGATATGGAAAATGTCCTTGACATGATGGATGGCGTTATTGCTGAACAGTATGCACTGGCAGAGTTAAGCACAAATAGAAATGTGGATGAATTATATTTTTGGATATCATCTGCTACTGCAAAGGTGGATTTTGTATATGAAGCTGATGGAGAGGTAATCCCTGTAGATGTTCAGACAAGTCCGAGGACAAAAGCACAGAGTGTAAAGGTATTTAAACAGAGATTTGATAATAAAACCTCAGTTAGGATATCAACAGATGACATGTTTGTAAAAAGTGGTTTAGTAAATGTACCATTATATGCAATATGGTACTTTTAAATACTAAAGTATGCAAAGTGAGCTGCCGGTGGCAGGTCACGTGTATATTGCCGAAATAGCTCAGTTGGTAGAGCAACGCATTCGTAATGCGTGGGTCGAGGGTTCGAGTCCCTTTTTCGGCTTTCAGAAAAAGGCTAAAAACCTCTTCAGGTTTATAGCCTTTTTACTCTATAGGGGATAAGTGATATCAATGGCTGCAAAGTGGTATATGCATTTGAAAACAATAAATAACCATAAGAGACTTGTAATGAAATATTGTTTTAAGGCGGGACTCTATAAACAGGGGCTTCTTCATGACCTGTCAAAATATTCATGGACGGAGTTTTCTGTTGGTGCAAAATATTATCAGGGAAACAGAAGCCCTAATGATGCTGAAAGAGAGGATAAGGGCTATACGAGTGCGTGGCTTCACCATAAGGGGCGTAACAAGCACCATCTGGAATATTGGATTGATTATAGTATGGATAGAAGTCAGGGACTTACAGGATGCAGGATGCCTGAAAAATATGTAGTTGAGATGTTTTGCGACAGAATAGCAGCGAGCCGTAATTATAATCGAGATACTTATACAGACAGAATGCCTCTTGATTATTATATGAGAGGACGGGCGAAGACCTTGCTCCATCCAGAATCAGCGGAGCTGCTTGAAACGATGCTGAATCTGTTGGCTGATAAAGGAGAAGACGATACATTTGACTATATAAGACGGGAAATACTGCATAACAAGAAGTAGTGAAATAATGGATGGATATTGATATATAAGCGCTGCACAAAAGAGAATGATGAGTCTGCATCATGTGGGTTGATAGAAAGGAATAGAACAATTTATGGCAATCAATGAAAAAGAATTTACACATCTTCATGTGCATACGGAATATAGTCTGCTGGACGGTTCGGCAAAAATAAAGGAACTGGTAAAACGGGCAAAAGAATTGGGATATGATTCTCTCGCCATTACAGACCACGGCGTTATGTATGGAGTAATAGATTTTTATGAAGTAGCAAAAGCAGAGGGGATTAAGCCAATACTGGGGTGCGAGGTCTATGTAAGCCCCGGTTCACGTTTTGACAGAGAGCTTACAAAGGGCGAAGACCGATATTATCACCTTGTGCTTTTGGCTGAGAATAATCAGGGATATAAAAATCTTTCTAAAATAGTATCCAAGGGATTTACAGAAGGATTTTATTACAAGCCGAGAATTGATATGGAGGTACTTCGTGAATACCATGAGGGTATTATTGCGTTGTCAGCATGTCTTGCCGGTGAAGTGGCAGTGAATTTGAGAAAAGATAATTACGAAGGTGCAAAGGAGGCAGCTCTTCGCCATCTTGAGATATTCGGAAAGAATAATTATTTCCTCGAAATGCAGGACCATGGATTGAGTGCGCAGGCAGTCGTAAATGCGGGAATAATGAGGCTGTCAAAGGAACTGGAAATACCGATGGTGGTTACGAACGATTCCCATTACATTATGGCTGAGGACTGGGAGGCACATGATGTATTGCTTTGTATTCAGACTAACCGCAAGGTGCATGAAAAGGATAGAATGCGGTATGACGGTGGACAATATTACCTGAAATCCAAAGAGGAGATGTATAACCTGTTCCCATATGCCACCGATGCGCTGGAGAATACGCACAAGATTGCCGAAAGATGCAATGTTGAGATTGTATTTGGTGAACAGAAGGTGCCGGAGTTTGATGTGCCGGGAGGGTTAAGTGCAGATGAATATCTGGAGAAATTATGCTATGAAGGAATAAAGAAACGATATCATCCTGTGACGGATGATTTGATGGAGAGACTTGATTATGAGATATCGACCATCAAACAGATGGGATATGTGGATTATTTTCTTATTGTATCTGATTTTATCAGATATGCAAAGGAACATGGCATTGCAGTAGGCCCGGGAAGAGGCTCGGCGGCAGGAAGTATTGTTGCATACTGTCTTGAAATAACAGATATAGACCCAATCAAATATAATCTTCTGTTTGAAAGATTCCTGAATCCGGAGCGTGTATCCATGCCGGATATAGACGTAGACTTCTGTTATGAAAGACGACAGGAGGTCATTGACTATGTGGTGGAGAAATACGGTAAAGAGAAGGTTGTTCAGATCATAACCTTCCAGACGATGGCAGCAAGAAACGTAATACGAGATGTGGGAAGAGCCCTTGACCTTCCGTATTCGTTGTGTGACACCGTAGCCAAATCTGTGCCAATGGAAATCGGCATGAATATCAATAAGGCTCTTTCCGTAAGCAAGGATTTGAAGGATATGTATGCTGAAAACGAAGACGTCAAGCGCCTTATCAACATGGCACTGAAGCTTGAGGGGCTTCCAAGAAATACAGGTATGCATGCCGCAGGTGTGGTTATAGGAAGGGATTCTATAGATGAATATGTACCGCTGGCTAAGGGCGGTGACGATTCCGTTATTACACAGTTCACCATGACGACAATAGAACGTCTGGGGCTTCTCAAAATGGACTTTCTGGGACTTAGGACACTGACGGTTATACAGGATGCAGTAAGGTTTGTTAAGCAACAGACGGGAGAAGACATTGATATTGACAATATCGATTACAACGATGCAAAGGTATTTGAGCTTATTTCGTCAGGAAAAACAGAAGGAATATTCCAGCTTGAAAGCTCCGGTATGAAGAACTTTATGAAGGAGCTTAAACCAAAAAGTCTTGAGGATATCATCGCCGGCATATCATTATACAGACCGGGTCCGATGGATTTTATTCCGAACTACATAAACGGTAAGGAGCATCCGGAGGATATAACCTATGATACGGAGGAGCTTCGCGAGATTCTTGAAGCAACTTATGGCTGTATCGTATATCAGGAGCAGGTTATGCAGATTGTTATGAAGCTTGCCGGTTATACCTTGGGCAGAAGTGACCTGGTACGAAGGGCGATGTCCAAGAAAAAGGCTGATGTAATGGCTAAGGAGAGACAAAACTTCGTATATGGAAACGAAGAGCAAAATATTCCGGGATGTATAGCAAGAGGAATTCCTGAAAAAATTGCAAATAAAATATTTGACGATATGACGGATTTTGCAAAATATGCGTTTAATAAATCTCATGCTGCGGCATATGCAGTGGTGGCATATCGGACGGCTTATCTGAAATGTTATTATCCCGCATACTTTATGGCGGCTCTGATATCATCGGTAAAGGATAACAGCTCTAAGGTGGCTATATATATACAGCATTGCCGTCAGATGGGAATTCATATACTGCCGCCGGATATCAATGAAGGTGTAAGTGGATTTTCCGTATCTAAGGGTGCTATCAGATATGGCCTTTCAGGACTTAAGAGTGTAGGAACCGCCGTTATTGATAAGGTGGTAGAAGAAAGAGAATTGAACGGAGCTTTCAAGGATTTAAAGGATTTCCTTATGAGAATGTCACCAAAGGAGACCAATAAAAAGACGATAGAAGCACTGATTTTAGGTGGCGCTTTTGACAATTTTGATGCAAACAGAAGACAGATGATGATGGTATATCCGATGCTGTCTGATGAGGTCGCCAAGGAAAGGAAAAATTCGGCGGCAGGACAAATGTCTCTGGCAGATTTCTTTGGTGGAGAATTTGAGGAAATGAGCAAAGTTAAGTATCCTGATGTGGAGGAGTATGATAAGCAGGAAATGCTTGCTATGGAGAAATCTGTTCTCGGTATTTATGTATCAGGGCATCCGCTTCTTGACTACACGGATATTATCGATAAGGTGACAAATGCTTCATCGGCTGATTTTATGATTGATGAGGAGGAGGGACATACCAGGGCGAGAGACCAGGCTGTATATGTGATTGGCGGACTGATTGCTGCCGTTACCGTCAAGCTGACAAAGAACAATCAAAATATGGCGTTTGTAACGCTGGAAGACATGGTAGGTCAGACTGAGGTCATTATATTCCCGAGAGATTACGAAAAGTATAGACAGTATTTGTATGCTGATAACAAGATATTTGTCAAAGGCAGAGCCAGTGTGACGGAGGAAGAAGCGAAGCTGATACTTTCTGAAATGCTTACTTTTGATGAGGTGAAAAACGGAAAAACTTTTGATACGAAAAATCAGAACAAGGGTGGTTATCAATACGGAGCGTCTATGCAAAATAGGGATGACCGTCAATATGCAGCAGCGAAGCAGCCGCAGCCTGAAAATGATAACCAGCTATGGGTGTGTTTTGCCGATATGGAAGAGTATAGAAAATTGGAGGCGGATTTTATTTCCATACTGGAGGATTATAAGGGAACATGTCCTGTATACGTCCAGCTTCTTAAGGAACATCAGATGAAGAGCATGGGCAGGGGCTTTATGGTAGACGAGAATGCAGGTATCGTGGACAGGCTGAAGCTTGAGTATGGCAGAGAAAAGGTGTTGATTAGGAAGAAGAGCAAATAATGGATATTATTACATCAAATAAAAATCAAAAAATAAAAGATTTGCAGAAGCTGAACAAGGACAATGGTTTTCGCAGGAAAAAGGGTGTCTTTGTCGTAGAAGGAATACGGATGTTTGTTGAACTTCCTGTGGACAGGGTAAAACAGGTTGTGCTTTCAGAGTCTGCATGGAACAGATATAAAACGGAACTTGTAAATATGGGATTTAACACAGCGGATGAAAGTCTGCTGGTGGTCAAGGATTATATTTATGATAGTATATCCCAGACAAAGTCTCCGCAGGGACTTATGGCGGTTGTGAAATGTATGGATTATACCATGAAGGATTTCCTTGCAGTTCATGCTGCGACGGAAGCACAGGAAGATGTTGGCATCTGTGATAAAGTCGGAGTACAGAGGAATATGACGGCCCGTGGCATAACAGAGCCGCCTGTATATCTGGTGCTGGAATCCATACAGGATCCTGGGAACCTGGGCACAATTATAAGAAGCAGTGAGGCGGCAGGAGTAGCTGGTATACTCATAGGAGGAATGTCGTGCGACCCATACAGTCCGAAGGCAGTCCGGTCGACAATGGGTGCGATATTCAGGGTTCCGTTTATGATATCAGAAAATCTTTTGGAAGATATTGATATGCTAAAGAAAAACGGAGTATCCATCTATGGCGCACATTTGGATGGAGCCCCATTATATGAGGAGAATCTAAACAAGCCTGTGGCATTCCTTATCGGCAACGAGGGAAACGGATTAACTGATGAGGTAGCAGCTACAGCTGACAATCTGATAAAAATACCAATGCAAGGTCAGGTAGAATCGTTAAACGCCGCCATATCCGCAACTCTTCTCGCCTATGAAGCCTACAGACAGAGAAGCTTTAAGTAATTGGGTAGAATCATTTATCCAATGTGTCGTGGAAATATTCACCCGAAACGACAAAACTAGATGAAACTAGACGTCATATTTATTTGAATATATGCATAGGTTGTATAGTACACAATCGATGTTTATAACGGAGGGAGAAAATATGACTGAAAAAACATTAAACAACAATCAGGTAGTGGTGGCTGGAGAGATCGCTTCGGATTTTACATTCAGCCACGAAATTTTTGGAGAAGGATTCTATATGGTAGACCTTGTGGTAAGCAGGTTAAGTGATGCCTATGATGTCATTCCGCTTATGGTGTCAGACCGCTTATTTGATATAGAGGGTTCCCACATAGGAGAGAAAATCATAGCAAGAGGACAGTTCAGGTCTTATAACAAGCATGAAGAGACAAAGAACCGTCTGATTTTGTCTGTGTTCGTGAGAGAGATTTCATTGCTTGAAGAGGATGAGGAGAAGGATAATAAGCCGAATCAAATCTATCTGGATGGCTATATCTGTAAAGAGCCTGTATACAGAATGACACCCCTCGGAAGAGAGATTGCAGACATTTTGCTGGCTGTAAACAGAGCCTATGGAAAGAGTGATTACATACCTTGTATTTGTTGGGGAAGAAATGCCAGATTTGCAGGAAAACTTAAAGTGGGTGAGCATGTAGCCGTCTGGGGCAGAATCCAGAGCAGGGAATATCAGAAAAGAGTCGGTAACGACCAGATCATCAATAAAACTGCTTATGAGGTATCTGTCAGCAAAATGGAGTGTCTCGAATAGAAAATATAATAAACAGACATATAGGACTGAATTCTGTATACAGAGTTCAGTCTTTTTCTTTTGCCGGCATGAATCAGTGTATAATGAGAACCCGAAAAGCTGCTTTCTGTGTGGATAAGCCAATAATCTGACTTCAGCCCATGCTTACTCTACCGGCACAACAATCCTTGAGCAGTACCGTTTTTCATTAACATTCCGGCCGGTGGCGGGGGCAACGATGCCGACGCCTGTTACAAAGCCTGTCGGCTTCAGTCCCCGTTTCCTGATTTCTTCCCCTAAGAGCAGATAAGATGCCTCCAGATGGTCATAGCCGCCATAATATAAAAGGGATAAAACCTTGC